>JAJRTL010000200.1 GCA_024278315.1 Planctomycetota bacterium
ATCGGCGGGCTCGCTGCTCGAGCTCCCTGGGAGGATGTCCTTGACCAGGCGTGTGCCCTGGCTCGTGAAATCCGTGACCCAGAGTTCATACCCGTTGCCAGGTGTGTGCGCCGAGAAGTAGACCTTGCCCGCGCTGTAGGTAATGTAGCTCGGGAAGGAGCCCTGGGCTCCAGGATGGATGTCCTTGAGGAGATGTGTTCCCTTGGCGGTGCCATCGGTGATGTGGAGTTCGTGGCCGGCTGCGCCGGAGCTCGCGCGGAAGACGACCTTGTCCCCCGCACCAGCGAAGAAGCGCGGCACACTGCTGGCGCCGCCAGTCATGATGTCCTTGACCATGTGCGTACCCGAGGGGGTGCCATCGGTCACCCACAACTCATAGCCGTGAACCGCATCATTGGCTTGGAAGTAGACCTTGCCACCGATCGAGGTGAGCTCGGTCGGAGGGGAGAGCACGGGTCCCGGGTGGATGTCCTTGAGGAGCCTGGTGCCCGCAGACGTTCCATCCGTGACGAACAGTTCAGCGCCTACCTTCGGCGAATACGCATCGAAGACGAGCTTGTCGCCTGCTGCGGCATAGTAGCGAGTGATGTACCAGCCGTTTTCAGGATTGAGGTCCTTGAGCATTCGGGTTCCGGCCTTGGTGCCATCCGAAACCCAGGTCTCCTTGCCGGGCCATCCTCCATCGGCGGAGAACGCGACTCGATTGCCGAATCGCACGATGGCCGTCGGATTCGAGGACCGGGTCATGCCCGCCTTGGGTTTGTCGATGTCGAGTCGCTGGAAGGTCTTGCCAGAAGTCATCACCCAGAGTTGTCTCCCGACGAGCCCGTCGTCGGCGACGTAGAACACCTTGTTGGCACCAAAACGGGTCAGATAGCGAGCCCATCCGCCGCGAAGACCTGGCAAGGTGTCGTGCAGGGTCTTGGTGCCTGCGACCGTGCCATCGGAGACACAGAGTTCGGTCCCTGTGCCGGGAGTGAGATTGGTACTCTCGAAGTAGAGCTTGCCAAGGCTGTCGGTCATGGAGGTGAGCTGACTCGGATACCGGGCAATGTCCTTGGGCGTGAACTGTCTGCTGCCAGACGGCGTGCCATCCGTCACGAAGATCCTCAGCCCTCCCAGTGTGCCCCGGCTCATCCAGTAGACCTTCTTTCCGCTCGAGTCCAGGTGCGGCTTGTACATATCGCCCGATCTTGGGCCGGGGAAGGCGTCGATGAGGAGGGTGGTGCCCTTGGCGGTGCCATCGGTGATGAAGGGTTCGAAGCCGCTGCCTGCCTTGTAGCCTCGGAAGAGGACCTTGTTGCCCAGGGCGATGGCTTGATCCAAGTAGGCTCCCGAGCCGGCTCCCGTGCGGAGGTCCACGACCATGGCTGTGCCCTTCTTCGTGCCGTCCGAGATCCACAGTTCGCTTCCGTTGGCCGCGGTCCGGGCCGTGAAGACGACCTGACTGGCCCCCAGCGGTATGGGCCAGTCCGGTGACGAGGTGGCGAGTCCCTTCTGGATATCCACGACCAGGTGCGTGCCCGCTTTCGTGCCATCGGTCACCCAGAGTTCGACGCCCGCAACGCCGTCGTCTGCCGTGAAGAATACCTTCTTGCCGTCGCGGGTCACACACAGCTTGGCCGGCTGTGAGGAGAAGGCGCCCTTCTGTATGTCCTTGATGACATGTGTCCCCTTCGACGTGCCATCGGAGATGAAGATCTCCTTGCCCGTGGCAGGCGTCGACCCGGAGCCGATCACCGAATTCTTGCCGAAGGGAACCATCCTGACGACGTCGATCGCAGCGACGACCTTGGTCCCCGCCGCCGTGCCGTCCGTGATCCAGAGCCCGGGACCCGTCTTGCTGTGTGTGACCCTGAAGAAGGCGCGTTTGCCATCCCTCGTGACGCAGGGCATGCCGGCCCACGACGATCCTGGTCCGACAAGGATGTCCTTGATCAACCGCGTCCCGGTCACTGTCCCATCACTCGCCCATAGCTCATGGCCCGTGGCGCGCGTAAAGGCAGAGAGCAGGATTCTGTTGCCGAGCCGACTGAACTTCCCCAGTGTGTCCCAATGTCGAGGGGGCACGCCGGTTGGGTTGGAGGCTGCGGGTCTGGGAAGGGGGTTGATGTCCTTGAGGATCTTGGGCGTCTGCCCCTGAACCGGGAGGGAAAGAATCGTCAGAGCGGCCGCGAGGAGGAGGGTCGGCTTCATGGGAGAGCTTCCGATCGCCACGATGACGGCGCGCCATGCGGCGAGCCCTGCCATGCGGGGAGCTTGTTGTCGCAGTGCGATGGGGGGTTGGGGGGCAACTCCGAGATGCCCAGAATCGCGGATCCTGTTGTGTCGTCAATCCCCAATCGGGCGGTATCTCCTGACCGCTCCCTCCGGGGACCGCTCAATCTCTGGTGACCGCTCAATCTCTGGGGATAGGGGGAGGCGCTTTCGCAGAGATGAGGAAATGGATCGGTCACTTGAGCGCCTCCTGAGCGAGGTGCACAAAAGAGACCTGCTCCCTAGTGGAGCACGAAGCAGCCGTAGGCGGTGGGTCTGGCGCGGCCAAAACGCCGGATTCTGGCAGATTATCCTCGGTCGAAGGGTCGCCATTCCGAAGAAAACCCGGTGAGAAGTCTTAGTGACCAAGGATAGTTCGGAATTTGGCTGAGAATTCCGGTTTTCGATAACAGGCACCGTTGCATCTGCTTCCGAGTCTTGGCCATCTCGGAGGTCTGCTTGAAGGGGCCAAGCCACACTGTTCGATGCGGGATGCGGCTCTGGGATGAGGACAGCAGAGCAAAGATCCACGTCCAGATCATGGTGGAGCGACATCGATGGGGGGGCGAAACTCCCGCTAGTAACCAGCAGACTTGGGCACGGTGAAAGTGTGCTGTTCGGCTGTCTTTCCAGCGACTAGAGCCAGCCTGCCAACCGGGATGAGCGCCCTCACGTATTCCGTCTTGAAGCCCTTGCCGTGGAGAGCGCGGAACTTCTTCATCCCGGTGTTCGTCGCAAGGTGCTTGGGCTGCACCAGAAGGTGTAGCGAGCCCGCGGGTACGCGCTTGCTGCACTCGCCGTGGGCGTCCGTGCGGGCTCGGATGTCATTCCGGTAGAGAGGGATGTGCCCGGGTCCGAGGATCCGCAACCCGAGCACACGTGACGATGGGCCCGATAGTGTGAGGATCCCCTTGGCCTTGGTCTTGCCCTCCGTCCAGAGAGTCGCTTGGTTGGTGCCCAGCATGATGAGGTTTCCTCTGTTCACGAAGGTCGACTCATCGATGGGATGTCCCTGTTCGGCTTCCAGGAGCTCGACCTGTGTTCCGACGATTGGCTCGCCAGCCGACGAGACGACGAGGAGCTCTTGCTGCACGACCCGGCGAAGCTCGAAGACGAGGTGGGGGGATGGACGTGCAGGCAGGTCAACGAGCTTCCACTCGGATTCGAGGCCGCGCCTGCTCGGGACGACCTGAATGGCGTAGCGTCCTTTGGATTGGCCCCGAATGTGCAATACGCCATCCTTGTGGTTGCCCTTCTGTTGCACAATCTGGCTCGCCCCACTGATGCGTCCTGTCCCCAAGGGCTTGATGCGAACCCCGTATTCCTCGACGGCTTTCCTGCTCTCGGCATCGATGACCCGAATGCTCCAACCGCTGCCCCGTGTCATCACGAATCGAAGATCGTGCTGACCCCACTGGAAGGTGGCTCCAGGGTTCAGCGTCTCGAAGCCCTCCTTCGAAATGCGCAGGCGGAGGGGTAGGCCCAGATCGTCCCTGCTCCTGAGGATACGAAAGCTGCCATCCTTCTCGCTCCTGTTGCTGTATCGAACACGGCCCGAAGGGGGACGGGGGTGATAGAGCACTTTGACACCCGAGATTGCACGGCCCGATTCATCGACGATGCGTCCCCTGATCTGCTTTGTCTCATCCAGGCGGCGCACTTGGATCTGGAGAGAGAACTCTCTCTTGCCCTCTGGAACCACGAATGTGGGCGAGGAGATCAACTGTCTGTTGACGAGCACTTGCCAAGGTCCACTGCACAGAGCCGCGTTGAGGTTGAACCTGCCCATCTCATCGGTGCTGATACTCATGCGGCGGATCGGGCGAAAGGTGGTCGCAGAGTCATGCAGTTCAGAGGATCTCTCGGTGCTCAGCCTGATCTCCACCATGATGGCTGGCAGGCCCTGACCATGGTTGTCCACGACTCGGCCAGTCACAAGTGCATCCGGTCGCATCTGGATGTCCCCCAGGTCACGCAGCTTGCCATTCTCGAGTCCATAGATGGGGCCAGATAGGTGTGCATAGCGGTCTGCGCGGAACGTCATCGAGTAGATCTTGTGTGGCAAGCTCTGGAAGCGGAACTCGAAGCGCCCGTCCCTTCCCGTGCGAATAGGGTCAACCTTGATGCGGCGTACCCTCTTCTTCTGCGTAGCTGAATAGGGCTTCCTCTTCGACTTCCCCTTGGAAACCGCCAGCCGCACCTCGCAGTCGCGGATGGGCGACCCCTCCATGTCCACGCAGCGTCCCCGGATCCTGATCTCCACCTGATTCGTGATCCTGGTCCTTGCCCCTTGAGCATGGACCTTGCCGGTATCCATAGCGGTCGGTGGATTCGGCTCGCTTGCATCGGCCAGAGGGCCAGGAACCGATGCGACAGCGGTGGGATCAAGGGAGTGCTTGTCGATGGTAGGCGTGTCAGGATCGTTGAAGGCGAACCAGGCCAACAAGCCGAGCACGGGGATGAGGACAATCGATGCGAGTGTCTTGGTCGACATGAGAACTGTGCCTCCCAGGGTGACGTTGAGTGCTGCGGTCGGGATGCCGGGAAGGGCCAGGGGGGCGAGTGCGGTGAGCCACTTCTCGCGAGATCCATGTTCTCGGTCGAGGTTGTGGCGCAGCTGGGCCAGGGCTCTGCGCAGCCGACTCTTGACCGTGTCCACCGGGATGCCAAGGCTCTCGGCGATGGCGGGTGGCGTCAGGTCTTCGTAGTAGCGAAAGAGGATGACTTCGCGGTAGGGCTCGGAGAGTTGCTGCACCTGCTCGGCCAGGTTCTCCGCGAGTTCGAAACGCTGGGCTACCTCGGCAGCGGACGGCAGCCCCTCGGACCTCGCTGCTTCGCGTTCGCGCTGGTGCCTGCGTGCGGCGTCGCGTCGGCGGTTCTTGGCGCGGTTGCGCAGGACGCGAGCAAGCCAGGGCCGTAGCTCCTCGTGCCGGGGCGGCCGCAGAGTCGCTTCCTTGAGCACATCGCTCACGAGATCGTCTTGCGTCCCCGGGTCCGAGACCAGCCGGGTGGCCAGGGCTCGCAAAAAATCCCGATGCTCCAGCAGTTGCTCTAGTCTTGGTCCCTCGTTCATGACATCCATCGCGACATCTATCCTGCGTTTCCCACCAAACACCATCCAGCAGGATCGGGGTTCAATTTCCACCGATCAGAGGGCTCGCGCTTCGGAGTGAAGTCTCCCTCGATGCCGTGGGACTGGCCGGTCCTTGCGGAAGTCGGCGTGGTGGGGATGCAGGAGCATGACGATGAATCCGGTGCGCAGGGCTTCGAACCAGTGCTTCGCGGTCGGTTGGGAGATGCCCCCATCCTCGGCTCCCACTCCATCTGGACCATACCCAAGTGATCCGTTTCTTGGATATGGTCCAGATGGAGTTTGGCATCTCACGACTCCATCAGCTGTCTCTCTCTCTTTCGAAGCTCGAGTCAAGGACATCTCTCAGATTCGGAGGACGGCCGGGTACGCAACAGGTCACGTCTCGTGGTCTCGGCGGTCCCCCAGAGGAACCGATGCCACGAGTGGATCCGAAGCCTGGATTTCAGGGGCAGATCTCGCTGGTGCATGCATCGCCAACGATGCTCGTCCGCCTCCTCATGGGCCATCGCGACCCGCCTTTCGTGACCACCCTGTCCTCGTGCCGCACTCGATGGGTGTCCCGCTGTGTCGTCCCGCTCGTTCTCCGTTGGAGCATGCCGAGCCATTCTTCTGAGCTAGGGTCGATTCCTCTCTGCTGTGTGTCCGTCCAGTGAGTGTATGCGTGGGGCGCAGTTCGGGCTACTGGGTGAGGATCTCCAGGAACTGCGTGGTTTCCAAGCGATGGAGGAGCTGGTGCTTTCCGCGCTCGAAGAGGGCGGGTGGGGCTTGCTCAAGGGCATTCCACCAGGTGGCTGAGGGGATCCGGTAGAGTCGGGGGGATGGCTTGGCGAGCTGGCCATGGTCATCCGCCCTGACCAGAAAAGCGATCTCCTCGAGTCGCTCTTCTGGTAGCTGGGCCAGGAGCGTATGGCAGTGTGGACAGTCGGTGGCGCCGACGATGAGGAATCGCTGCTGGCTTGTGGCTGTGATCTCTTCCTGCCAGGTCGAGGGCTGTTGTACCTTGGAGACTTGTAGAAATGCCGTGAGCGAAACGAGGCCGACCAAGAGGGCCGCCAGCCTGCCCCGGAGCCTTGAGTACCTTGTGGGGGCTGGCGAAGGGCCCTGCAGCAGGCTGAAGGCCGTGATCAGGATTCCTGCGATCAGGAAGGTCCAAAGCAAGGGCGCGGGGATGGTCAGCGATCCAAAACAACCACAGTCGCTGCTGGCACCGGCCAGGCCTGCGAAGA
>JAJRTL010000201.1 GCA_024278315.1 Planctomycetota bacterium
TCCCCGTCATTGTGTAGGCCAAAGCGCAGGCGCAGGATCTCGGATTCATCCTCATCCATCTCCTGAAGGAGCTCGTACAGGCGGTCTACTTCGGAGGCGTCCAAGATCTGCTGATCGGGAGCCTTGCCCTGCTTGTCTTGGATGGTCTCATCGGCAGAGGGCAGCATGTCCAAGCTCACGATGCTGTTGGGACTGCCATTGGTTTGAATGGTCTGCCGCACCACATTCCGATTCTCATCGGGAAGGCCGAGCTCTTCGGCGATCTCCGCTGAGGTGGGTTGCCTGCCCAGATAGAAGTTGAGTTCCATCGCCAGGTTCTTCCACTTGGACACGATTTCGACCATGTAGGAGGGCACCCGGACCGTCTTGACCGTCGAGATCAAGGACCGCCGGATGGACTGCTTGATCCACCAGGTAGCGTAGGTGGAGAAGCGACAGCCTGCATCGGGATCGAAGCGCTCCACAGCCTTCAAGAGACCGATGTTCCCTTCCTCGATCAGGTCCATGAAGGTCAAACCACGATTGACGTAGTTCTTGGCGATGGAAACTACGAGCCGCAGGTTGGCGCGGATCATGTGCTCCCTGGCGCCCATGTCGCCTCCCTGGATCAGCCGGGCAAGTTCGATCTCCTCTTTGGCGTTGAGGAGGGAGACTTCGTTGATCTCCCTGAGATAGGTATCCAGCTCGTTCTCGCGCGAAATTTCGACCTCCCTGGCCGTGCCTCTGGTGACTCCCTCACCGACGAGGGTCTGGTGGTGCCTGCTCGCGTCCCCGGTTTCGAATTGTCGAAGAATGCGACAGGTCCTGGCCTGACTATCGGGTGCCTTGGGCCCTTTCCTTGAGGATGGAGGAATCGATATCTCCGACTTCATCCAATGGAACCAACTACTGTTACAGTGTTTGTGTCAATAACCCCTTCGCATGGGGTGTTCCGGTTCAGGCGGGGATGCCTGGAGGGAAATGGGTTTCCACTATCAGGTCCCCACCCACAGCCAGCCGATGGAAGTGGGGGTGGGTTGGATGGACCAGCTCCGTGCATGTGACCAACAGAGGGGGCGGTACCCGTGAAGCGATTCTTCCTCGGAGGGCTGATTGCTCTCCTGCCGACCATATTGACCCTCTGGATTTTCGTCGCTCTTTTCGGCTTCGTTCGGGACTACATCGCCATCCCGGTGACTCGTGGCATCCAGTGGACGCTGGTGACCAATCGACCTGGGAATCAGTTGCTGGAGACGGTTGCAGGCTTCGACCTGTACGCAAGGGAGCATCTGGATGCCGAGAAAGTCAGCGCGGCGGGAGGCCCGGAGGCCTTGGCTCGCGCCCAGCAGGAGACCGGCTTTCTCGTAGATCTGTCCTTGCTCGATATGGAGCGGGTCTACGCCGAACTGGACGGAGTGCTACCACCGGTGGTGGGTCTCCTGATCGGTCTCGTAGCCATCTACTTTCTGGGCTTCCTCCTACGGCACTGGTTGGGTCGGTATGTCTTCAACCAGGGAGAGAGGATTTTCTTCCACTTCCCGGTCGTAAGGCGCATCTACCCCTATGCCAAGAAGATCGTCGAGTTCCTCTTCAGCAACAGGCAGGTGCAGGAGTTCAAGAGCGTTGTGGCCGTGCCGTACCCGAGTCCAGGTCTCTATTCTGTGGGCTTCGTGACTTCCGCGGGTCTGGCTTCGCTGGATGCGGCTACCGAGCAGGACTATATCTCTGTCTATCTGCCCTCGGCTCCGACCCCGATGACGGGATACGTGATCTACGTGCGTCGCGATGACATTCTCCCTCTGGATGTGACCCTGGATCAGGCCATGGCCCTGATCATCTCAGGTGGTGCTATCGTTCCCGAATCCGAGCTCTGCTCGAAGCAAGCGCCCCCCAAGGCGCGCGTCCCGGTGGATGTCGACAAGGCCAAGAGCTTGCTGGCTACGGGCCGGAATCCACGGCCCACAATCCCAAGCTCTTGACCCAGGTCGGGAGCAGCCAAAGCTCTTCTTTCGGCTCACTCCCGCTGGCGTAGACTCCATCCCCATGTCTTGGAAGCGCAACAGGTTCCTGCTCTTCACCTTCTTCGTCTTCGCGACCGAAGTCCTCTTCGCGCTCTACAACCCGCTCTTCCACAACGCGGATGAATACTCGCATCTGCAGCGGGTCCAGTATCGTTACGCGACCGGGCGTTCGCCAGATCCCTACGCGCTGCTCAAGGTCCAGCAGGACAAGCACCCGGACTACACCTACCTGCTATCCGCGTGGATTCTCGGGTTGAGCGATGGTTGGTTCTCCGATCCCGATCAGGAGATCCGACTCCCTGGCAGATACGAACTCATCATCCATCCGGGCCGTGTCGACAGTGCGATGCGGCGCGGCGATCTCCTGCTGAGGCTCTCGGAGCTCCTTCAGGAGGAAGGAAAGATGGATCGGGACGGTCGTGCGCTCACCGTCTTCGATCCTCCCTACCAGAAGCTGCAGAACGAGATCCTGGCGATGGCCGCTGGGCAGATGCAGGCCAATCAGGCCGAACCTGAAGCACGCCGACTGTTCGCACTGTTGAGTGCACAAGAGCCCCGCTATCTCGTCCGGGATGGCCAGGTCTACCTGTTACGCTTCTTCATGCTGCTGCACTGGTGCCTGCTGGCGCTCTTCCTGCTGCGCTTAGCGGACTTCGTCTGGCCCGACAAGCCACGCTTCGCCTTCTCGTTTGCGCTCTGCGTCGCCTGGATCCCCCAGGCTGCCCTGACTGGCGCAGCGCTCACACCCGATGTCACCGTTTCAGCCTTCTGCACGGTTGCCTTCTACTACCTGGTCCGCTTCTCGCAGGGATTCGGCCGTGATCGCAGCGAGGCGCTTCTCTTCGGCTTCTTCTTCGCCTTGGCCCTGCTGTCCAAGTCCGCAGCCATCTGCCTCCTGCCAGCTTTGGGCTTCGCACTCTTTCGTCGATCGCGCGACCTGGGCTTCTCCCTGCCCCTCCTCAAGCTCACGCTCTGGTCCCTCGCCCCTGCCGTTCTCCTGGCAGCATGGTGGTATGTCCGCAATCTGGTTCTCTACGGAGACCCCTTCCAGATGCTGGCCCAGGTCGAGACCTACACGCACTCCGTGCAGCGATCTCCTCTGACGCGCGTCTTCCATGAGGTGTTCTGGGAAGACAGTTTCCGAACCTTCTTCGGATACTGGCATCGAGAGATCCTCCTGCCTCGTCCCTTCTTCTACCTCTTCGCTGGCCTGCTCGGTATTGCCGGAGCGGGGCTGATGCAGCTCGCCAGCCCACGCGTGCGTGAGGCCGAAACCGAACCCCTCCAGCGCCGCATCGCGCTCCTCGCCGCCATTCCATTGCTGACCATGATCTTCTTGAGTTGGCTCGGCAATCACACGGTCTATTCGCCGCAGGGCCGCTATCTCTATCCAACGCTTGCGTCCTTCCTCGTGCTCACGGGCCTGGGTCTCCGTCTCGGCCTGCGCCTGCATCGGGACAACCGCCTCTGGTATCTGGTGGCACTCTTCTGGTGGCTGTTCCTGATGTGGAGTCTCGACGACTCCATCCTCGCGCAGAAGGCACCGACCCGTGCGATGGCGGAAGGGGAGGGGCAGGTCCTCTACTACAGTGACTGCGGGGCTCCCTGGGAGGACCGGTACAAGGTCCAAGGCTATCGCGCGCCCGATCAAGGGGAGTTGGGTCGTAACACGCCCTGGCGCAGCTTGGTCGGTCACCCCGAGACGATCATCTATCGCTACCCGCTGCCGCCAGCCTGGCGCAATCAGAGCCTCCAACTCAGGGTTCTCTACTTCAACCCCGATCCAACGACACCGTATACGGCTGACGCGGTGGGGCACTTCGTCTACACGAGTCAACGACTGCGCGTCGGCTCGCTGCTCGTGCACGATGAGATCGAAGTCACCTCGACTCCGAGGGAGTATTTCTTCCGGCTACCCAAGCAGGCCAGCCTGGGGGAGAGCCTGGAGCTCCGCTTCGAGAAGCAACGTGGGCTCGGGGCGACCGTATCGCAGATCTGGATCGAGAAACCCTGGCTCACGATCCAGGAGGGTGAGATCCGTAATCGCAGCGGGAAATCCTTGCCCTATCGGTTGGTCTGGACGGAGGGTGCAGGGACGAAGGCTCTGGTGGGTCGTCTCGCGGCCCATGGGCGCATTCCCGTCCCTGAGGGCCTGCGTGGGGTGAACGACCTCGAGATGCACTATGCGGAGCGCTCCCCTTGGCGGCTCTTCGAGGCCGAAAGCTGGCCCTACCGGACGGCGCGTTGGATCGGCGACAAGCGAGCCAGCGGTGGTTACTGCATGCGCGGCGAGGGCCCCCTCCTGAGTCTGCCCCTAGATCTGGCCCCGACAGCCACCTGGCTCCTGCGTAGCAAGGATCCGTCGGGGAGCTGGGTCCTTGGAGAGCCCGGCGACCGCGTCCAGAAGACCAGCGAAGTCTGGCTCTTCGGGGCCCGCGATGGCCCAGGGTCCTTCGACTACATCCTGGATCTCGGATCCCAGCGCTGGCGGTAAGCTGTGGTGCCGCTCGGGTAGGCTGTATCGCTGATTTCGGGGCAGGCAGGATGGGTGTCGGGAAGTCCTCCCGGCCCCATGGCTTCCCTCCTTCGAATAACTCCTGCTACTCTCCGTAGCGGCGTCCCCCGATCCCCCCGACTCTCGGATCTCGCACCGATGTTTCTAGCCTCACTCTGCCTGGCGGCTCTTCCGGTTCTCTTCCAGGACCCAAGGACAGCCCCGACCCTTCCCGAGGGCCGCACCCTCGCGTGGATCCACATCCCCGATGTCCAGGGTCTTCGGGGGGCCCTGCCTCGCCTGCCACTCTTGTGCGTGACCGATCAGCCCGGTTGGAACACGATTCTGGAGGGGGTCCTGGGGCAGCAACTGCTCCGCGAGCGATCCGATACCTGGGACCAGATCTTTCTCCCCTTCGATCGGGGCATGGACTTCGTGCTCCTCAAATCCGAGGGGGCCACCTATGGATTCGAGAATCTGATCCTCGGGCAAGCCTCCAAGGCCAGCCTGCTCAGGCAACAACGCAGCCATCTGGAGTCTCTCTTCCAGGCTGGATCCGAGCCTCGCCAAGAGCTGGTCTACAAGTCGGGAGTCGCGCAGGACACACCGGCCCGCTATGGCTGGTATCAGCACCGTCGACCGGTGGAGCTAGCCAGGGGCATTCCAGCCTTGGCCTTGGGTCGTTCGGATCTTTGCATCCTGC
This sequence comes from Planctomycetota bacterium, assembly GCA_024278315.1. GTDB lineage: Bacteria > Planctomycetota > UBA1135 > UBA1135 > JAJRTL01. The sequence continues at coordinate 5,198 of JAJRTL010000201.1, forward strand.
AGGCGGGGAGGCGAACGGTTCTGCGCGTGGCCGCTAGCTATGGCAAAGAGGTCATTCCGGACCCACCGCTCGCCGATATGGCCGGACTCATCGGTCTCGCGGGTCGCAAGGGCCGGTCCAGATTGGGGCAAGAGCTTGGGGAATCACGCAAGGGTCTGCTTCTTTCGACAGGATTCGAGCTTGCGCCCTTGTTGCAAGCTCTGGTCGGGGATGCCTACCCAGCCGCTACCGTTCCTGTGAAGAGAATCCTGACCACGCTTCAAGAGGATCAGGGCTCGCTCGTGGAGCGGATCCTGTTTGTCGAAGGGGAGAAGCGGGGTGAGCCTCCCTTGCGGTTTCGATCCCCGAGCAAGGGCCTGAGAGCATTGGTGGATGTTGCCAGTGAGGACTGTGTCGCTGCTGTGAGGATCGGTCTAGATCTCTTCGAGTTCACCGACGGTCTTCCAGGTCTTCTGAACGATGAGGTTTTGGCAGCCTTGATCCCCGGTTTGACCAGGGGTTCGCAGGTGGATGTGGAACTGTGTCTCCAGGGTTCCATCAAAGGTACGACCTCTCCCCAGCCCATGATCCTGATCTCGGGATCGAGCGGGAAGCTGGATGCCAAGAAAGCGCTCCATATCCTATCGCGGCTCATCCGGGGCGCCATGGCACCCAAGCAGGAGGTGATCGAGCCCCGCTCCTACGTGCGCCAGTCGGGTATCTACTACATCAAGTTCGTCGACTACGGAGAGGAATACACCGACAGTCTCATACTGCGCATCGCACTTGGTGGAGGCTACTTGAGCTTGGGCATGCTGGGGGACCGGGTCGCGATCACGACCAACCCCAAGACTCTTCGGATGGCCCAGAAGAAGTTGGCATCGGGCAAGACCCTGGGGAGCCGCGTTCCCACGTTACGAAACCTCCCTTGGACGGATGGGACCTTGGGGCAGGGCTTCATCGACTATCGCGCCTTGTCCACCAGGTTTGGAGCCCTCACAGAGATGCTCACCGAGTCCCTCCTGCCCTGGATCGCCCTGTTGCCGCAGGCAGGCAATGTCACAGTGCAGATCAGCGGTCTCAAGACCGGACTTCTTCCTTCGTTGACCCAGGATTTCCCTCTCCAGACCTTCGAGATCCTCGACCACAGGAAGGGCCTCGAGATCGTGAGTCGTGGTGGAGGTCTCTTCTCACTCAGCCAATGGGCCCTTGCCTGTGAAGGGCTCTTCTGTCTCGCTAGGATTCACGCACTGTCCCGGTTCTGAAGGGGGCTCCACTGCCCATCTGAACGTGGACCCTGCCACCGCCGATTCTTCCAGCTCCTGTTCGCCACATGATTGCACTGTCCCTCACTCTCTCGCTGTTTCTCTCTCAGGGTCCTGGTCCGTCAGCCGCCTCCTCCAAGACCTTGCCCGAGGCCCAGACCTTGATGTTTCTGGAGATGGCGCCTCTCGAGCATTGGCGTCAGGTAAGGGATCGCGTCTTCCAGATCCAAGCCTTTGAAGACCCATCCATGGCACGTTTCTTCCGTTGGATGGCTGTGGGCAACGGGGATACCTGGCAGCTCTCCCAGCGCGCTCCAGAACTCTTCTCTGTCATGGAGGCTTTCGATCAGGGATTCACCGCGGCGTTCCTTTTCGACTACGGCATGAGACCCCAGCCCAGGGGGGTCGTTCTGGTGGCTGCTGCAAGCAAAGGATCCAAGGTCAAGGAAGCGGGCAAGCGATTCGCCGGCCTATTTCAACCGCGTGCCCCCTTGAAACCTGGGGCGGACGTGGCCGGAGGAAAGCAAGGTAGAGCACCGAAGGTGTACCGCCGGACTCAGCGAGAACTGGTGCTGACCGAAGCGCCGATCGCCGACTCGCCTGTCCGATCCCACTATGCCACCTGGAAGAAGAAAGAAGGGGATAGCCAAAGGTGGTACTCCTGGCGGACACCACATTTGAGCTGGACCTTCTTCGGAAGAAGAGCTGCGCTGTTCGCTGGTATTTCAGGGAGCAAGGACTATGCGGAGATCGGTCGCAAGCATCTCGAGAAGCTGATCGGCCTCGACAAGAGTCGCGGGGGCAACGCGATCGGAGAGCCCATGGGGCTCCTGGAGGGGGAGACCACTCTCCTGAGGGGTGGATTGCGGTTCCGGCGGTTCGCGCAGGACGAGAAGACCATGAACAAGAACAACCGCAAGGAGATTGTCGCCATGGGCTTCGATGGATGGTAAGGAGTGCAGGCCGGTTTGTTCAGCGGACCCGAAGGTCTACGTGAGGTCTACCAGATCCTGGATGAGGGCAAGCCCAATTCCTTCTACCGCATCTTCAAGGAGCCCAAGGCGCCTCTGAAGCAGGTTCTATCCCATCTCTCTCCACGGACTCTCGCTTTCGCACGCGTGGGCGCAGACGGCAAGGCGCTGAGTGCATGGCTGGAGGATTCGTGGAGCACGATGATTGGAAAAGAGGATCGGCATGCGTTTCTCCGTGTCTGCCGCAGCCTCTTGGGTCTACCGATGCAGGAGGAGGGAGAAGAGAACTTCGATGACCTTGAAAACCTGACCTTCTTCGTACTCCCGGCGGGCCCTGGGGCACCCGTCCCACAGCCAGGGATCATGATCGAGTGTCCGGAGACAGAGGGAGAGGTGCAGCGCCTGCTCGAGACGATCGGGACCACCATGCTGAAGGAGACCTTTGGTGCGGACGATTCCAAGATCAAACTCGGAAAGCTGGGCAAGGGTGAGGATGCGGTCCGTTATTTGTCCTTCAAGAAGCTCTTCGCGGGGACGGGTCGCGGCGGGATGAGCCAGGTGACGATCCTGACGAACTTCTTGGGTGGGGGGTTCTTCTCGGCCAAGCGCATGGGGCCCTACCTCGTTCTGGGCTGCAACCCAAAGGACATCCGACGCATGGGCAGGGACATCGCCAAGGGGGAGACACTCCTCGCGCGCCCCGAGATCCAGAAGCGGTTCGCGTCTGAGCTACAACCGGGGGCCAAGAGCCACTTGTTGGATGCCTGGGTGGATCCCGCTCCCATGGTCAAGGGTGCTGGGATGCTTAGTGCGGGCATGATGCCCCTCCTGCTCGTGGGCGTCCGGATGTATGGAGACGAGGCCGAGAGCATTCCGATGAAGGGCCTTCCCCGGTGGGGCGATGCTTCCAAGTTGCTTCACCCTGAGACGATTCAGGCCGTGCGCATCGGAAACAACATCCGGATCGAACACAAGGGGGGGACACTGCTTTCCCCCATGGCCTGGTGGGGTTTTGGTCTCGCTGAGCACATCTGGTCGATCCTCTCCAAGCTGGTCCGATGAGAGCCCTATCCGTGCTGAGGTGTGGGCCGATCCTCTGTTTGTGGTTGCTCTCGGTAAGCGCCTGGGCGCAATCGGGAGTGCCGTCAACGCAACCAGGATCGGAGGCCCACCCCCTTGCGGTGCAGCCCAACATCCTGTTCCTCTTTGCCGATGACCAGCGTCCCGATTCGGTGAAGGCCTTCGGCAA
>JAJRTL010000202.1 GCA_024278315.1 Planctomycetota bacterium
ATGCGTCTGACGGCGTCTTTCGGTCCAGGACCGCGAACCTATCGGTTCGCTCGGCATGGCTTCGATTCGACGACCCTCTTGGGTCGCCTCATATCTCGCGCAGCCGTCCTGAACTCGAAATGCGCTCGTCAGACCGCAAGAGCGAGATCGGCTGCGCCGATCTCGCTCTTGCTCACAACGATCTCATGAATAGTCCGGGCTAGCCCCTGGTCGTGGACGCGTCGGCCCTCTGCCTGCCCACCTGGCCATAGACCGTCATGCGTTCTCCTCTGTCCAGGAAGCGGGCGACCTGGCCAACGCCGCGATAGCCCAATCTCAGCAGGAGACCGATACCTGGAGTCTTTCCCGGCCAACGATCACGCAAGCTGAAGTGATGAGTCGCTATCGTGACCTTGTCGAATCCCAAGTTGTTGAGCAGATGGCGGGCGGATTTGGGCGAGAAGAACCCCACGTGCCCCACTTTGCGGACATTGAAATGTCTCCAAGATTGCCCCACAGCCTTGGCCGTCCATGAGCTGTGATTGGGTGTGCGGAACACGAGCAGGCCGCCTGGGCGGAGCACCGCGAGGATGTCCTCGACGAGATCTACAGGATTGTCGATGTGCTCGAATACTTCGTTGGCATGAACAACGTCGAAGAAGTCCGGCTCGAACCCCGCTTTGTTGAGCAACTCTGGGATTACCGTCACATGGTCCGGGGTCTCGACGGACAGCTTCTGCATCGCGGGATCGACGCCGAAAGCTTCCCAATCATGTTCTGCAGCGACGCGAAGCAGTCGACCAGCGCCGCAGCCGATGTCGAGTATCCGGTTGTTCTGTCGATACGGGGCGATACGTGTCAGGAAATGCGCGTATTTACGGCGCTTTCGGTCGGTCAGCTTCCCTGCCTCTTCGAGCCTGTGATCAAAGGCTTCAGAGTAGATCGAGTCATTGAGTTCGCGCGCATCGAGACCGTGGACGACGGGGGTGAGGTAGTCGCAATTGCCACAGAGGTAATACCCGGCTTCGCTGTCGGAAAACGAGAAGGTCATCGTGGTCGAGCAGACCGCGCAGGCCGGAGCGTCTTGGGGCTGGTCCGTCATGGTTGGGTTGGAGGTCGGTGGATCAAGGACCTCTCCGAGCCCCGGCTGGGGCTGCCGGGAGCGAATGGCCTCTGTGCATAGGCATAGTGTGATGTTTTCTCGCCGGGGGCAAGGCCGAAAAGCAGGGTACGCCCTCCCCCCCCCCGTCTGCCAGACTCCGGGAGAAGTGTGTGCATGGCGATCCGCTGTCAGACTCCAGGAGTCTCGTGTGCTTGGCGATCAGCTGCCAGCTGCAGGCTGGTCTGCTGCATCGGCCCGATTCGCGTACGCCATGTAATAGACGACCGGGACGATGATCAGCGTGAACGCCGTCGACACCAACAACCCGAAGATCAGCGCCCAGGCGAGCCCCGAGAAGATCGGGTCCAGTGTGATGGGGACGGCCGCGAGCATCGCTGTGCCTGCTGTGAGGAAGATCGGGCGGATGCGGACGGCGCCGCTCTTCAGCAGGGCCATCTCGAGCGAGAGCCCTTCGTCTTCTGCTTGATGGACGAACTCGATCAGCAGGATGGCGTTGCGCACGGCGATACCTGCGAGCGCGATCATGCCGATCATGGCTGTTGCCGTAAAAAAGATCGGATTTCCGACGCCTGCAACGGGAACATCCAGCGCCAGGTTGAGGAGCCAGAAGCCCGGCACGATTCCGATGATCGTCAGTGGAATGGAGATCATGAGGATGAGGGGCATGAAGTAGCTCTTGGTCTCATGCACCAGCAGCATGTAGATGCCAAGGCAGGCTACCGCGAAAGCAAGGCCGAGATCCCGGAAGGCATCCAGCGTGATCTTCCATTCGCCTTCGCCTACCCATGAGAGTTCGATGTCCTTGGGCAGGCGCCAGGGGATGCCTGCACCGTTGTTGAGGTAGCTCCGGTCGGAGAGAGGAATGTTGTCGCCCCCGGGAACGCCGTCGAGGCCGGCGATTTGTCCTGGTGCAAGACCGCCTTCCTGGCTGCCCTTGGCGAGGTCCTCTTGCAGATCGAAGATGGCCTCCGCCGGGGCGCGTCCCGCCAGCTCGCTCGTGACGTACGCCACCCGTCGCAGGTTCTTGTGGTAGATGGGGAGGTCTACGTGTCCCTCGACGAAGCTACCAATCTCGGCGAGCGAGACGATGGCGCCGGCCGGCGTGCTGATCGTGATGCGCTCCAGGTCTTCGCGTGCCGTCCGATTCTCCAGGGGGAGACGGATCTGTACGGCCAGCGGGTTGGCTTCGCTGTCGTTGTGCAAGGTCGTGACCGACTCGCCCTCCACGATGCTACGCAGGCCTGTTGCTACCATGCCCGTGCTGATGCCGAGCAGGGCTGCCTTCTCCTTGTCGAGCACATAGCGAAGCCGACGTTGACGTGCCTCAACGGACGAATCAACGTCAACCACGCCCTTCTCGAGTTCGAGACGGCGAGACACGAACTCGGCTGCGGCGTTGATCTTCTCGGCTGAGGTCGCGATATCCCCGTAGACCTCGACCGTCAGCGTGGAGATGACGGGTGGTCCGGGAGGGGACTCGACGATCTTGATCCGGGCGCCATGGGCCTTGGCGATGGGTAGCAGCTCCTTGCGCACACGGAGTGCGATCTCGTGGCTCTGTTGTGCGCGCTCGTGCTTCTCGAGCAGGTTGACCCGGATGTCCGCAAGATGCAGAGCACGTCTCAGGTAGTAGTGTCGAACGAGGCCATTGAAGTCCATGGGGCTGGACGTGCCCACGTAGCTGGTGACGTCTACGACTTCGGTCATACCGCGCAGGCGAGCCGCCATCTCTGCGGCTGTGGCTTCGGTCTTCTCGAGGGAGCTGCCTTCGTCCATGTCGATGACGACCTGCAACTCGTTCTTGTTGTCGAAGGGAAGCATCTTGAGCGGAACCCGCCTCGTCATGGCCAGCCAGCCGGTGATCCCGAAGAGGACCAGCGTGAAGCCTAGCATCGAGTAGCGCAGCGACCGTGAATGCAGGAAGGGGCGGAGCGTGCCCGAGTAGGACCGATACAGCAGCGTCCTCTCGAAGGGCGTCTCCGACTCCTCGTGCTTGGAGAAGTCGAGCTTCTTGAGAACGTGGTAGGAGAGCCAGGGCGTGATCGTGAAAGCCACGAAGAGGCTCATCAGCATCGCCAGTGGCACGTTGAATGCCATCGGTCGCATGTAGGGACCCATCATCCCCGTGATGAAGAACATCGGGAGGAAGCTGATGATGACTGCGAGCGTCGCCATGATGATGGGGGGGCGGACCTCGTTGACGGCTGTCTTGACGGCCTGGAGCGGCTTCTCTTTGCCCATTCGAAGATGGCGGAAGATGTTCTCCACATCCACGATCGGATCATCGACCACCAGTCCGAGTGCCAGGATGAGGGCGAAGAGTGTAACTCGGTTGATCGTGTAGCCGGTCAGGTAGTTGATCAGCAAGGTCATCGAAAAGGCGATGGGTACCGCTGTCGCGACGATGAGGGCTTCGCGCCATCCCAGTGCCATGGCGAGAATGATGGTCACGATGACGATGGCGACGAGTAGTCCTTCGACGAGTTCGTTGACCTTGTCGTTGGCCGTCTTGCCGTAGTCACGCGTGATCGTGACGTGGACGCCTTCTGGAAGGAAGTCCCTATGCAATCGTTCGAGCCGCTCGCGTACGGCCTTCGCTACGGTCACGGCGTTTGTACCACGCTTCTTTGCGACTGCGAGCGTCACGGCTGCATAGTCCTTCTCAGGGAGGCCTTCGGGCGAGCTTGCGGCTCCGAGACCGTATCGCGTGTAGGTCGTCGGTTCGTCCGGGCCATCCTCGACTGTGGCGATGTCGCGAAGATAGACGGGTCGACCGTCATGGACGGTGACGACCAACTCTTCGAGCTCCTTGTAGTCGAGCGGGGATCGTCCAGCGTCGAGCACGACCTCCTGGTCGCCGCGCCGCAGCCGGCCGGCAGGGAGGACGAGCGCTGCCCCCTGCAGGGCCCTCCGGAGATTGTCCATGGGGACCTGGTGAGACTCGAGGCGGTCGGGGTCGAGAAGCACGCGGATGCGACGGGGTCGTCCACCGATGATCTCGGTGCGGCCTGTGTTGGGCACGGCCTGGATACGGTTCTCCAGTTCCTCTGCCAGGCGCCGAAGGACGAAGTCATCGAGGTTCTCGGACCAGAGCGTTGCCGCCAGGATGGGGACGTCGTCGATTTCCACCGGCTTGACGACCCAGTTGTTGACCTGAGGTGGCAACTGGTCCTTGTTCATCTCGATCTTGTTGTAGATCTTGATGAGGCTGGCCTCGCGGTTCTCTCCGACATAGAAGCGCACGGTGATGACCGCCTGGTGGGGGCGACTCATCGAGTAGACGTACTCCACGCCGTCGATCTGGTAGAGCAGCTTCTCGAGTCGCGTCGAGACGAGCCGTTCGACCTCGAGGGATGAGGCTCCGGGCACGTCCACGAAGACGTCGGCGATGGGGACGACGATCTGCGGCTCCTCTTCGCGGGGCGTGACCGATAGTGCCACTGCGCCGGCGACCAACGACAGCAGGATCAGGAGCGGTGTGAGGTTGCCTTCGAGGAAGACCTCGATGATCTTGGACGTGAAGCTCTTGGGCTCTTGATACGTCTGGCTCATCGATCCAATGCCTCGGCATCGACCAGGTAGCGCTCGCCCACTTCGAGACCGGAGAGGATCTCGACCTGCCCGTCACGCCAACGTCCGGTCTGGACGAATCGGCGGAGCACGGTACCCTCGCCCAGGACCACATAGACCCACTCGATCTGCCCCACATGCTTGATGGCTGTTTCGGGGAGGTGGATCTCCAACCGTTTGCCCACCGGGACGCGAATCCGACCGAACATCCCCGAGTAGATGCCAGGGGGACAAGGCCCGGAGATCTTGACCTCGAAGACGTGGCTGCTCTCCTCGGCCTCGGGGACGATCTGATCGACCTGCCCTTGGCAATCGAGGTCCAGAGCGTCGACGCGTACGCCCACGGAGTCGCCTGGTTTGAGTCGTGCTGCCAGAGACTCGCGGACCCTGGCCACGAGTTGCATGCGGCTGGGGTCGTAGAGCGACATGAGGATCTGTCCAGGTGCAACGAGATCGCCTTGTTCGACTTTCTTGTCGATGACGATACCACCGATGGGCGAGCGGATCGTGGCGAAGGAGAGTGTGGTCTCCGCAGCGCGCAGGCTGGAAGCAGCCCGGTGCACGGCTGCTTTCGTCGTCCGCAGGCGTGTGGTCTCCCTGTCCAGCTGCTCTTGGGAGGCCACCTTCTGCTTGAATAGATTCTCCGTGCGCGCGAGGTCGGAGCGAGCCTGCTGGAGCTCGGCCTCTGCCGAGGCATGCGTAGCTTTGGCCTCCTGCATCATGGCCTCCAGGTCCCGGCTCTGAAGCTCGACGAGGAGCTCGCCCTTCTCCACGCGCTGGCCTGCCTTCACGACTTTCATTTTGATCACACGAGCCAGGATCTTGGAGCCGATCTGGATGCGCTGGATCGGGCTGATGGAGCCGATGGATGTTTCGTAGATCGGAACCTCGACGCTCTCCACCGATTGGACCGCGGCATGCGCAGGGAGCTTCTGCAGCACGGACTGGGTCGTGTCTGGCTGGACCTTCTCGTGGAAGACACCCATGAGCCAGAGGAGTACGAACACGACAGCCAGGCTGCCTGCCGCCATGCCCGCCCACTTCGCCAAGGATCGTGTTTTCGCCGCCATCACCCGTCTCCTTCTTGTTGCCAGTCATGGCATTCCGATCACCGGACTCCACATCATTGCTCCTCTAGGAGCCTCTGCCCGGGTTCAGGGTTCCCTGAATCGCGCCGGGGGGAGGATAGCCCAGGCCTCGCTGGCTGAAACCTGCAAATGTCCGGACAGCCGATGGCAGGGGGCGGATCGGATCGGGGCGGGTCGGGGCGGGGGGGGTGGGAAGGGTTCGCCCGAGCCTCTTCCCTCAGTCGTCTTATCGCTGGCCGCCGATCCGGAGAGCCTGGCCGTTGGAGAAGACGATGCCCAGGCCATTGGCCTTGCCGTCGATGACCATGCTTTGGGTGTAGAGCGTGGCACCGACCATGCTGGGGTAGTTCGGAAAGAGGATGTCTACCGTGGCTCTGCCGTTCTTGCTGAGCCCCATGGCGTGGACGTGCTCGACGCTCGTGAGAGCGAAGCAACCCTTGGCGCCGAGGCCGGTCAGTTCGAGGGGGAGGGTGAGGCTGCCGAGCTTCTTCTTGGAGAAGCCAAAGATGAGACCAGCGGCGCTGCTTCCCAGGCCCTGGCTCAGGGACATCGTCGTGCGGAGTCCGATCGTCGCCAAGCCATTGGCTTCCAGGATGGGCGAAGCGCTCCGATGGCGGGAGCCGAGGAAGCCCAGGACCAGGCCATAGCCCTTGACAAGGAGACCGCTGTTATTGGTCAGGCTGCCACTGATGACGACCGAACCCGACTGCAGCGTCGGATCGAACCAGGCATCCAGCGAGTAGACGGCCGCGTTGGTTGGGTCCGAGTTGGCCGTCTTGAGTCCTTCGAACAGCAGATGGGTCCCGCTCTGCCTCTTGTAGACGTATTTTTTGTCGAAGGGTATGCGCACGGCCCAGTGGGTCGGAGCGAAGTTGGGCCTGCGCAGGACGGGCAGCGAGATCCGTCGCTTCTTCATGACCAGTGTCGGTAAGCTCGAGTAGTTGCCGGCAAAGTTCGTGGTGAGCGAGCTGGGAGTCTTCTTGCTGGGGCCGAGCTTGATCTCCATCTCGACCCAGAGCGCCGCGTCGGCGAAGACGTGGCTGTCGTCCTGGCGAAAGGCGATGCCCGTCGCCGTGAAGCTCGCGGGCAAGGTCGATGCTGGAATCAGCTGTTGGTAGTGCTGGTTGCCACCCCCGATCAGCGAGTTGGAGAGGGTCGGCCCGAAGGTCTTGGTGTAGGCCGGTGGCGTGACGACACGGACACCCTCATCCAGGCCGGTTCCCGCGCAGGGCGATCCGAAAGCATCGATGCTGCCCGAGCGGAAGGGCCTGGGTTGCTCCACGAAGGCCAGGGCGACGTCGAAGGCCAGGATCGGTTTCTTGCTGGGAGTGACCCGCAGGGTCAGCCTGGCCGTCTTCTTGGCGGTGAACTGCAGCCTCTCATAGAGGTTGCGGGGGCTGTCGGCCTTGGCCAACAGGGTATTGCCATCGTAGAGGCTCAAGGAGAGGTTGGCCCAATCCCTGGTCCAGAGCTGCTGGCGGTTCCAAGCCAGGACGGCCGTGTAGCTCCTGCCGGCCACCACGAAGATGCTGAAGTCCTGGGTCAGCTGGGTCGGGCCGATCTTGCCCTCCTTGAGCAGGCCCTTGCCCTGGGCCAAGGCTACGAGCCGATCCGTGCGCAGGTAGCCCATGCCATAGGCTTGGATCGTGTTCCAAGGCGCTTTCTTGTTCTCGGCTGAGATGTCGTCCGTTGTTGCCAGTACCGCGGCCTTGGTCTGCAGGGCCGTGGCCTTGCTCTTGACCGTGCGGAACAACAGCGCGGCGCCGCAGACCTGCGGGGAGGCGATCGACGTACCGTAGGTGACGTAGTAACTCTTCTCGTCGTCCTTCTTGGGGAGGATCAGGTTGGCTCCGTTGGCACAGAGGTCGGGGAAGTTGCGCTTGGGGTCCCCGTGGATCGGCCCGATGGCCGTGAATGCCGCCATCTTGCGCGTATCCGAGTGCGTCGCTCCGACCGTGACCCCATTGCAGTTGGACTGGCTGAAGTTGGTGACCCGCCCGAGATTGCCGGCCGGCGTCACGACCAGCACGTCGGAGTTCAGGTTGACTGAATCGAGTGCCTGCTGGACGGGATGGGTGGGGTCCGGGCTCCCGAGGTAGGAGTTGTTGGCCACGAGTGTCCCGTAACGGCTGCGGTCCGTCGCCACCTTCTGCCAGGCCGAGATCAGGATGGAGTTCTTGGTGAGTCCTCCTGGCGTGTCGGCGAGGGCGTAGCTCAGGATCCGGGCTGCGGGTGCCTGTCCCCGATCGGCGATCTTGCTCTGGTTCCACTTCTCGCCTGCCAGAACTCCGCAAACAGCGGTTCCGTGGAAGGACACGTCGTCGGCTGGCTGCGAACCCATCTTGAAGTTCTTGATGAGACGGGAGCCGCCGATGCCTCCACCATTCTTGTTCTTGATATTGCCCTTCAGGTAGTAGAGGGCATGGGGGCGCTTGGTGCCGCCCATGTTCTCGTCCTGTCCTGCGTCCAGAATGGCTGCCGTCCCGCCCTTGCCCTTGATGCCCTTGGCGTGAACGGCATCGGCATTGTGGTTGCGGCTGTTGGTGGACCGGTCGATGAAGACAGAGATGCGCGGGGACGCGAAGGGCGTCGCGGGCGCCACCTTGGCGTCCGGGTCGATGCGCAGGACCCGCGGGATCCTGGCGAGTGCCGCCAGCTGGTTCGGCTGGATCCGCAC
>JAJRTL010000203.1 GCA_024278315.1 Planctomycetota bacterium
TACCCTGCCCGGGCTGACACCAGAGAGTCTCCTGCCGAAAGCTGCCAAGGCGGCCGGCCTTTCTTTTTCGGCTTTGCTCGATGAGCTGATCCAGATGGCCATACAGGTCTTTCCAGGCCAGTTGAAGGCAGAGCCTGTGGGGCGCAATGAGGTGGGCCATGGGAGAGAATCGGAGCAGCAATCGCACGGAGCCAGAGGGGCCTGAACCATGAAACGAAAGATCTTGGTGCGCGGAGCGGGTGGCAAGATGGGTCGCGAAGCCTGTCGAGCCATCGAAGACAGCCCTGACATGGAGGTCGTTGCCAGGGCCTGCCTGGAGGACGATCTAGACAGTCTGGCTCGAGAGAGTGGTGCCGAGTACGCCCTGGATCTGACCTGTCCTGATGCATTGGGAGGGATCGATGTCCTCCTCGAGACCGGGCTCTCGGTCGTTGTGGGAACGAGCGGAGTCACAGAGGAACAGCGGATTCGATGGGCACGGCTTTGTGAGAGGCTGGGTTCGGGACTTCTGGTCGTTCCCAACTTCTGTATCGGGGTCCTGCTCATGCAAAGGTTCAGCGAGGAGGCAGCGCGCTGGTTTGCAGACGTGGAGATTCTGGAAATGCACCACGAGAAGAAGGTCGACAGTCCGTCCGGAACGGCGGCAGCCACAGCGGAACGAATCGCAAGCGTGCTGGGATCAGGGAGAAAGCCTGGCGGAGGAGAATCTCTGGAGGGTACGACCCGGGATTGCGCATCCAAGAAGGACAGCGGGCCCTGCCGCGGGGGCAAGGTCGCAGGAATTCCGATCCACTCGCAACGCCTTCCGGGCTACCTGGCCCATCAGGTGGTGACCTTCGGAGGGATGGGCGAGCTCCTGTCGATCCGCCATGACACGACCGATCGCCAGGCTTTCATGCCGGGTGTGCTGGCTGCGCTTCGTGGGCTGAAGGGGCTTCGAGGAGTCCATTGTGGCCTCGAGAGCATCCTGGAGGGCTTCTAGATCCATCTGACGCTGCGAGTCATGGTCCCCTGGGTCGAGTGGTACTCGAAAAACAGGGATTTCAGGCCGAGCGGAGTGAAAGCTGGCTGCGGGACGGCTCGAGCTGAGGCATGCTGAGGGCAAGATGTTGCAGGTAACCACCCAGGAACCCAAAGGTGGCAGTGGAGATTCCCCACTGCGAGTGCTGCTGGATTTCATGGAAGACCCGCTGGTCCTGGAGATCACGATCCTCTCCCTGCTGGCGATCCTGGTCCTGTGGCTCTTCCTTTCGCTCCGCTCTTCGCTGCGTTCCCTGTAAGGACGGAGGCAGCTCGTGGACTACCTCGATGGGCTTGAAGCCCTCCTGGCTGGCGACCCAGAGCGTGCACGAAAGAGGCTGACTCCCGTCGTCGAGATCGACCCGGAGAACCTTGGGGCGCGATTGGCTCTCGGAGAGGCCCTCTATGAGCTGGACAACCCAGCAGAGGCACACAGGCAACACATCGAGGCCCATCAGGTCTTCCAGGCGGAGAGCCCCTCGGTGCACCTCTCCCTGTCCAAAGACCTGCGCATGGCGGGGGAGCATGGGGACGCGATGCGGCACCTGGACAAGGCCATCGAGAAGCGTCCCCGGGACGAGAAACTCCTGCAGGAGTCGTGGTCCCTGCGTGAAGAGATGGGACGGTTTGAAGAGGCCTTTGCCGCGGGCCAGTTGCTTTTCTCGAAAAAGGGCTCGGACGTCCATCGGCGGCGCCTCGCCCAAACCGCGGCGAAGGCCGGGGAAAGTGCCCTTCGTCTGGGAAAGAACAAGGATGCCCGGGACTGGTTCCAGAAGGCTCTCCATCTGGATCCCGAGAATCTGGCATCCAGACGAGGCTCCCTGATGCTGGATCCGGCCGAGCTGGAGGCCGCCGCGCGTTACCTGCCCGAAGCGGCACTCCTGGCAGGGGTCGAGATCGCCACCAAGCAGGCCCATCCGGAGAGGCTGGAGAGCAAGCTGCTGTCGCTGTTCCCAGAGGCTGAGTGCCCCCGGTGCGGAGCCTCGCGACGGATCGAGAACGCGGGTCCTTGCCCTGCCTGTGAGTCCAGGCAGATGCCCACCTTTGCGGGTCACCAGGGGCTCGGTCGCTTCGAGGATCCCGAGGCTCTGCTGGACGAGATCGAAGAGAACCGCGGGTGGTTCGAGCGGCTCGCCCAGCGATGTGCCGCGGGAGAGCCGGAGGCCAAGGCGGAGATTCGCGAAGCCAGCGGCAAGGCGGTGCTTCCGCTCCTGGTGGTCTATCTGGCCGAAGAGTCCGGTTCGGGGCGTGAAGCCCTGGCCCTCCTACTGATCGAGCTGGGCGACCGCCATCCCGAAGAGCTCCTTTCAGCCAGGACCTGGATGAAGGAGAGCCGCAACAAGGTGCTCGACTTCATCACGGGCACTCCCAACCTGGATCGTGAGCTGGGCGTGCTCTTCCGCCGCTTGGGGCCTCCGGCCCTCCCGGCCTTCCAGGAGCTCCTGGATCATGGCGTCGGACTGGAAGATCCTGGGCTCCGTGAGCTCGTCATCGACTACTTCGTCGGCCTGGGCAGCCTCGAGAGCTTCGAGAAGCTCGCTCCGCGATATAGTCCGGTCGAAATCGTGCGCCATCTCAACCGTGTGCCCGCCATGGACCTGGTGCCCCTGATCCAGCAGATGCCCGAGGGGTCCTCCTTCTTGCGGGACGCGATCCTGATGGATCCCAATCTCGATCACGATGAGGCTCTTGTGGAGGCCTTGGCGCGTTGTGACGATGAGTCCGTGCCACGATTCCGGGAGCTTTGGGAGAAGGCTGGCCCTTCGCGGGATCTCCTCACGGGTCTCGTGGCATTGCTGGGCCGCGAGTCGCATGTGGCGACACGTGCGCGGAACCTGCTGCGGGATCATGTGCAGGATGCGCTCCAGTTTCTCGTCGCTGCCTATGCCGACCCGGCCACTGCAAACACAGCACTCCCTCTTCTGGAGGACCTTCTCCAGAACACAGGACGCGACTCCGTACGTGAACTCGTTCGGGTCTTTGGTTCCAGTCCGAGCTTCAGTGACGACAGGTGTATCCAGCTGCTGGCAGGTCTGCCGGAAGAGGCGATCCCCGAGATCCAAGCGGCCTACGAGAACCAGATCTCTTTGCTCGGCAAAATCCAGTCCGTGCTCTTTCGAGGACGCCATCCTAGACGCTGCCTCATTCGCGCTCTTGAGAACAACCCCTCGCCGCGTGCCCAAGAGGCCATCCAGGGACTCGCCCGGTCAGAGAACGATGCCGAACTGGGAAGTCTCATCCGTGAGGTCCTGCGCAAGAAGAAGGAGGGGCGATCGTGAATCCTCTCCGTGTTCTCGGGATGGCCAATCCACTCAAGATCTTCTCGGCCTATTTCCGGCGCCACCCGTGGCAGAAGCGACTGCTGATCGCCCTCCCCTTCCTGATCGTTCTGGCGCTACTGGATCCGGTTCTTGGTCTCGTCACCAAGCTCCTGGGCCTCGTCGAGCGCATCCTGACTCCACTGCTGGATACAGGGATCGGGCGGGCCGTTCTTCTCGTGCTGCTTCTCCTGGTCTTGGGGATCTTCCTCTACGTGTTCGCGCGTGAGCGAGTCCTGGACATCTTCCGTCGCTACGCGATGAGCCTCCATCTCAAGGCCTGCGAAGCATTGCTGCTGGAGAAGAAACCAGAGGCTCGTCGGTACTTCCAGGCCGTGCTCCGCCTCGGGCGCTGGTTAGACCTCTCCCGCGGCCCAGCAGCAGGACACGGCAATCTCGCCATCGACGCACGGATCAAGCTGGCACGCATGGCGCTCGACGAAGGCCAGGCCCGGAAGGCCCGCGCCTGGCTGGCGCGCATCCCGATCGCAAAGCTGGAAGGCAGTCTGGCCCTCTCGCACGCCGAACTCGAAGCTCGCATCTACGCAGCGCATCCCGATCATCTCAAGGAATCCGTGCGCAAGAGCCTCGCTCGTTCGCATGCGACATGGCCTGGTCATCCCGGCATCTGCAAACTCTACGTGGATCATCTCCTGAAGGAGGGCGAGGAGGAAGCAGCAGCGGAGGTGCTCGCCAAGACCCTCAAGAAGGCCCGACCCAGTCATCAGGAACAGGTGCGGACAACGCTCGCAAGTATCCAACTGACCCTGGCACGCAAGACCCTGCACACGGGGGATCTCAAGCTGGCTTCGCAGTGGCTGAAGAAGAGCCTCGGCCATTGCGAAAGCGCAGAGGCCCTGTTGCTCCGAGCCGACCTCCACCTGGCCCATGGAGAACTCCAACCCGCACTCCGTGTGCTGTCCGGACTCGACTCCCCCCTGGCCAAGGCACGCTTCCGCCAACTCCTGCGTGAGGACTCACTGGATGGCAGGACCCTGCTGTCGGCCGTGCCACGCCAGGACGCTTTGGACGCGCTGGCCGAACACTACCTCGACTGTGGCGATCTACGCAAGGCGGGCAGAGCCCTTCGAGCTTCCTTGCGAGACGGCGAACCGACGCCACGGCTGCTGGCACTCTGGGCCTCGCTGGAGATCCGCCAGAACCGCCTCCCCGAGGCAAGGAAGGCCCTCCAGAGAGCCTTGCAGCGTCCGGCCACGCCAGATCAGGAAGAGGCTTCCTGATCGCGGTCGTGGCACCTGGTGGGGGATGCCTCTTTTTCCAAGACGACCCGAGGCTATAGTGCTCGGCCCGAGTCATGAGCCAGGTTGGCGGAATTGGCAGACGCGACGGATTCAAAATCCGTTTCCCTTAACGGGAGTGCGGGTTCAAGTCCCGCACCTGGTACCACAAGATGGACTCGGCAAAGCTACCGCAGGAGCAATGGAACGGGGTTGCTCGCAAACTCGAAGCGAAAGGAGAAGCCCAACACGACAAATGCGTGGTGGAAGACGAGACCTTTCAGCGAAGCATCCAAGGGCGGTAGGAGCAGACCGGCCTGGGCCTTGCCCGCGAGATCAAGGAAGCCTCGACTCCAGAGGAAGGGCGCCTGGTTGGGCCAGGTGAGGCTGAAGCTTGTATATGCGTCGGGATTGAGCGGGATCAGGAGGGACCCCAGGCGGACACCCGGAGATACGCCGGAGAGAGATCCAAGGACCATGTAGAGCTTGCCCGCGTGCGACTTCCCCGCTGAGATCTGCCAGGCCTGGAAGCCACCCTTCGAGACCGGCAAGGTGCCGGGGTCTGCCAGAAACGCAGGGCTACGCAGGCTATAGATGTCGACTCCTGCCGCATCACCACCCACGGCCAGCTCTTGGGCCCCATCCACATTGAGGTCTGCCAGGTAGAGACTGCGGCCGAATCCCCAGCTACGGTCCTTTGGGGAGAGGCTGGAAAGCAGCGCCCCGTTCTTGCCGCTGCGAATCAGGATTCGCCCGTGCCCTGGCAAGGCGATGAGGGTCTCGGGAAGGCCATCCGCGTTCTGGTCCGCTAGGCTGTGGAGGACAGTCGCAAAACCGGAGTCTGGGGGATCCGCGTGGTAGAAAGCCAGGGCCCCCTTCCCTCCCAGGGAGGACACTGCAAGATCCTCACGGCCATCTCCATCGAGATCCCCGGCGGCGACCACGTCTGCCCCCAAGGCCTGGGACGCGCCACTGCCCGACTCCTGGATCAGCCATCGACCGCTCCCACCAGAGTGGATCGACAACGAGCCAGGTCCCAGCTTGGCAGCACTGGAGTCGGTCGGTGCACCTGCCAACCATTCGGGAAGACCATCCCCGTCCAGATCCGCAAGAAGGGAAAGGCTTGTGCCCATGCGGCCACCCGCGACCTTGCCTACGACCTTGTAGATCTCACCGCCATCCCGCCCCGAGAAGGCACGGACCTCGCCGAGGCCCCGGGCGGCACCCGGTGCCGACACGATGAGATCCGCCTCACCATCTCCATCCAGGTCCCCTGGCGACAGCACTTGTGCACCGAGACGGTCTCCGGCAAGACTGCCCCGGATCTCCAACAGACTGGCTCCCGTCTTCGAGGAGCGGATCTGGGCTCGTCCTAGGGACTGGGCGTGGGAAGGGGATCCGACCAGGAGCTCCGGTAGACCATCGCCATCCCGATCAGGCAAGACTGCCATGGCCGTCCCGAAAAAGTCTCCCTTGCTCGTGCCTTTCCAGGTCTTCCATGCCTTGCCGCTCTGGCTCGAGAAGAGCTCGATCTTGCCTCGGAAACCATCGAAGAAGGGAGAGGCAACGAGAACATCGGGCCACCTACCGGCGTCCGTGTGCTGGTAATGCAACAGGGAGGAGCCGAATCCATCCTTGGTGATCCCCGTCAGGGTCTTGAGCAACAGCTTGCTCTTGCCGGAATAGATCTGCACCCTGCCAGTGCTGTAGGAGGAGATGGCGATGTCGGGAGTGCGATCTCCATCGAAGTCGATCCGGCCCATCACCTCGTTACCCAGGAGGTTGCCGGCTGCCTTGCCGGTCCAGGTCGACAACACGAGTCCCGTCTTGCCCGAGTAGAGCTGTACGCGACCAGAGTTCAGCGAACCTGCGGAGGCAAAAGGATCTCCCACGAGGATGTCGTCAGAACCATCCTTGTCCACATCCCCAGCTGGGGACAAGACCCAGCCGAAGGCCGATGAGCCTGAGGGGACCTTGAGCTGGCGCATCGTCCTCATGGCCTTGGGTCCATACAGGGTTCGGAGCAACTTCGAGGTCTTGCCGCTGTAGAGGCGTAGCGTTCCCTTCCCCTGGCCCTTGCTCGTCTCCTCGGGTGCTGAGATCCAATAGTCGCCGATCTTGTCCTGATTCAGATCGTCTGAACGCATGACAACGCTACCGAAACCGCTGGCCAAAGGCCCTTGTATCATGCGCAGGAGCCTGGCCTTCTTGGCCGAGTAGATACTGGCGTAGGCTCCCTTGCCCGCCCCGATCAGGAGGTCATCGACACCATCGGCATCCAGATCACCAATGGCGGTCAGCGCGCTCCCGAATCCTCCTCCAGCCTTGGTCCCTGTGTAGTAGAAGAGGGGCTTTCCCGTCTTTCCCGAGTAGATACGTATCATGCCCGCATCGATGCCGATGTTGTCATGCATCGGGGCGCCCACGCCGAACTCGGGTGTCCCATCTCCATCCAGATCGACGAGCCGGCAGAGGGCCGAACCGAATCTGTCTCCCTTGCGATCCCCCAGGACTTCGTAGAGGACCTTGCCGGTCTTGCCGCTATAGGCCGTGACACGCCCCTGTTCCTTAGCGCCACCCAGCGGTGCCGCAACGAGGAAGTCCGCCCGGCGGTCTCCATCCAGGTCCCCTGGTCCCAGCACGACGGATCCAAAGCCCTCATCGAGCGTCTTCGCCGCGACACGTCGGAGCAGGCCTCCGTGGCTCCCGGATCGGATCTGGACATAGTTGGTGGCTCCGATCAGGAGGTCCGGGATCCCATCCCCATCCACATCCCCGACGAAGCAGATGGCTCGTCCATAGCCGTCGCCAGCCTGCTCACCCGCATGGGAGAAGAGTCGGACCTGGCCGGGCAGCACCGTCCCCAGGAAGAGGCAGCCAGACAGCGTCATTGAGGCGGTGCGCGAGAGGGAGGCGAGGAGTTTCATGGAAGAGCAGGGGGAAGCCAGGGATGGGATCAGCACTGAGAGTATCCCTCGGAGAGCCCCTCCTGGCCAGCATCCCCGCCAGGAGACACCCGGACTTTTCCCATACGCGGAGTCACTTCGCTTGAAAATTCAGGTAGATGCCCCCTGATCCCCATGGCAGCGAAGGGATAGGATCCCCCCTCCTCTCTCCAAAGCGACGCTTCTCTCTCGAAGCAAAGGCCAGGCGTCCATGCCGGAACTCGACAAGCTGAGTAAGGCTCCCCTCTCCCGGGAGCTTCCTTCGACGACAGATGGCAGTCAGCCATCTCTACAAGAATCGCACAGGACTTCATCGCCCCTCGAGTTCCCCCTGCCCCGGGTCTCCACGCATCGCGATCTGGATCGCGGCGTGCTGTTGCGCTTGCAGGAACGAGCGCTTCGATTCCTGGTCCGCGGTGTCGTGCATCGGATGAACAATGTCTTGGCCGTGTTCTCCTCTCACGCTCAGCTTCAGAAGATCCGGACTTCCCGAACGCGACAGGAAGGAAGGAGTCACTCGGCGGGTGAGCGCGAAGTACAGCATCTCTTGCAGAGCGTGGATCAAGGCGAAGCGACGATGAACCTGCTCGGCAGCCTGCTCCGCCTCCCCGGTCTGTCGCCCGAAAAGGTGCATCCCTTCCATGGGGCCAAGAGCCTCAAAGGGGATCTGCATCACACGTCCGGAATCTGTCTCGGCACCTTCTTTCGCTCCCTCGAAGAGGTGCTCCTCTGCGAGAGCCAGGGACAACGTTTCCCTGTTCAGATCCATGCGGACCTGCAGGTCTATGCCTCCGTCTCGCCCTCGGCACTCCTCCTCATCGTGAGCCTCCTCCTCGAACACCTCGTGACCTGCGTGCCAACCGACTTGCCGGGAGCCCTGGAACTGGACATCCGTGAGGACGAAGAAGGCCCGACGCTACGCGTCTCGTTCGAACGCGATGCGAGACAACTCCCCTTCCCCGTACAACCTGCAGACCTGGATCCGGATCTGGCCCAATACCTCATCTGCCTCGGTATCAAGTTGCATGGCCTGCCAGGCCGTCCCGCCTACGAGCTCGTACTGCCTCCCCTGGGGCACTAGCCACCGGCACGAAACAGGAAAAGCCCTTGCCTGGTGAGGGCCCCTTGCGACAGCATGTTCTGCCCAAAAACGTAAGGAGAACGGGAATGATCACAGCAGAGCAGATTGTAGAGCTCGTCAGTGGAGGCCTGCCAGGCGCCAAGGTCGAAGCCCTGGATACGATGGGGGATGCCGCCCACTGGAGAGTCGTGGTGGTTTCGGACCGTTTCGAGGGCATGGGCCGATTGGATCGGCATCGCCTGGTCATGAAGCAACTCGAACCTTCCATCGGAGATGGCAAGCCTATCCACGCCGTGGAGATCAAACCGATGGCTCCCTCTGAGCTCGGCTAGCCGTCCTTGCCCTCTGTCCCGCTACCGGGTACTGGCGCACGCTGTTGGGATCCCTCCTTCGGGTCTCCCGGGGGCGCTGACTCATCCCCAGCAGCCTTCTCGCCCTTCGTTCCCCGAAAGCCATAGAGCTTCAGGATGTCCTCGGAGAGGTAGCCATCCAGTTGACCAACGACGGCATGGGTCGCCCGGCCTGTCCGACTCTGTCCGATCTCCTTGGCCAAGGCCGATTGGGGACCGACGAAGTAGACCATCCCGACCAGGGCAACCAGGAGCCCGATGGCTTGGACCACACCGATGAAACCACCCCCAATCCGGTTGTAGAAGGTCAGGTGCAGCTTCTCGACGGACTTCTCGACGATCATGGTGATCACGCTCAGAGAAATGAGCGTGCCGAGGAAGATCACGAAGAAGGCGATGTAGGTCGCATACTCCGCCTCTTGGAAAAGCCCCAGGGTCTCCTGGAAGAACGATGTCACCTGCGGATGGAACTGGTTGGCAAGGATCCAGGCCAGGAGCAGGCTCACGAGCCGACTCATCTGCCAGAGGAAACCCCTGAAAAAACCCAAGACCAGAAAGAAGAGGAGCATGGCTGCACTCGTAAGATCGATCCAAGAGAGGGAGTCGAGATTCTGCGCGTCCATGGAGCAACCGGGTTCTGGTGATGAGGGCGGGATCGGAGTCCTACAGCCTATCCAAGCGTCCAGACTTGGGGAAGATTCGCAATCGAACTATGACGAGTGCCATGACTGATTTCTCGACCCACCGCGAAGCCTTCCAGGCCTCGCTCGTTGCGCTCACGCATTTCATACGCCTGGACAAGCAGCTCTCAAAGGGCCTCGCCAAGGGACGTTTGGAGTTTTTCGGGACCGGGGATCCGCAACTCGATTCCCGCGAAGACGGCGAGCCTGCAGAGACACCGAAAGCCGCTCGCTTTCTGGAGTGGTTCGCTCTCGACCGGGCCTTCGGCGATGGCGCTGCAGCACCGATCCATCCCTTCGTTGCCAATGGCTGCCCGGGACTCGAGCCTGCGCTGCAGATGTACGCACGAGGGCTTGCCGACAGCCGTCCCGGAATCTACCTCGTGAGAGACCTGGATGACTCGGGCATGGACGTCGAGGACTCGTTGACGGGAGAGCGTCTCTCGGTCCTCCTTCCGGACGGTGAGCGCATGGTGGAGGCGGGAGACACCCTGCTGGGTCGTCTTCTGCCCTTGCCCGAATCAGATCTGTGGCTGACCTCCGACGCTACCGAGCGGATCGGAGGAAGTGCGATCTATGATGCATTCGTCGAGGATGTCGAGCGGACCCGGCTCTCGGCAGGACCAGAGTCCGTGGCGCGGGTCCATCAGCTGGATCTCGAGATTCTCCTGGGAATGGCTCGAGGGGAGATCGCGGGTGGTCACGAGGAAGACAACTGCGAGCGCCTGGAGGCAGAACTGGCCGCCATGCTCCAGGGAGTCTCCCATGAGATCCCGCATGTGGATGAGATCCTCCAAGCTCTGCGCACAGGACCGAGCCTGGGCTCGATCATGGGGCCATTGCTGGAGGACCTGGCCTTTCACACGGATCTGGACATCGAAGCCACACGGCGTCTCCTGCTCGACCTCTGGAACGTCTACGAGGGTGAATCGCCTGAGGACAGATCCTCAGGCGAGCCAGAGGATCTGGAGGAAGACGCAGGCCGGATGCCCCTCGATACCTCCAGCGCAGATGGCACACCGATGTCGCCCGATGGAGAAGAGATTCCCGTGGCACAACTGGGAGCCCGATTGCTCGAGGAACTCGAAGCAGGACAGGCCAAGGGGGAGAAGGCCGATGTCCTCTTCGCGAGACTGGAACAGATGATCGACGGACAAGCCGCAGCGGAGCGAGAAGAATCCGCCGGCCCGCCAGCCAGGATCGAATGGCAAACCAGTGACGAGGGAGATCTCGAAGCCTTGCTCGCCGAATATCTCTGGGAACGCGACAGGATCGGCCAAGCCCTCGACGCGGACGCGATCCAGAGACTGCAGGCCTATATGCGCACCCTGATCGGCCTGCGTATCCACCAGATCCAGAACCTGGATGAACTCGGTCTGGCCCGAAGCCTCGTGCAGCTCTGGGCCGAGGGGAAGATCGCAGAGGTTCATGAGTTGATGCGCGATCTGGTGGAATGGGAGTCCTGGCTGACACAGGTTCAGGAGATCCCGTTCGGCACGGAGCTGGAACCATTCCGTCAGGCTCTGATGGAGGACTCCCAGCGGATCGCCAAGATCGAAGCCGACCTGCCAACCGAGCCAGTTCCAGACGAGGGTCTGCAGACCTACAGCTGGCATGTGCTCAAGGATCCTTCGGGGGGATGGATCCTCGAGAGTGCAGAGGGCCGACGACCTCTCCAGATGGTGGGGGACTTCGTGGTGGGGGATCTGATCCTGGGGGCCCTGGGTGAGAGAGGCTTTTCTCCCGGTTTCCGCCTCCTGCCCCAGCGGCTGGCTCAGGCCTTGATCGCGCCTGAAGACCCCGAGGGACAGTAGCGACCCTGCCCTTGTGATGGGCGTCTGCCCGCCCTCTTCACTCTCCAGAGAGCCATGGTCGATACCAAGTGGCCGTTCCGACGATTTTCATCGGGACACATGAGGAGAGAGGGAAGATATGGCCTGGGAACGTGCAATTGACCGGCTCATGCTGCGGCAGATCCATTTGGCAGAGGGAGGCGACATCTCCGAAAGGGAGATCCGCTCGCTGATCGAGGAGCTCCTGACTCTTTCCAAAGGCGACGCCCGCATCTGGTTCCATGTAGGATACGGCCGGACCTTCCTCGGTCTGGATCTTCCCGAACCCAGCGGGTCGGGCTCACCGGAAGAGACGCGGTGGTACCAGTTCGGGCGCTTCCGGGCACACGGGCGGAAGGGTGAGAATCACTGGATGGCAGAGCTCGTCGAGGATGAGGCTCTTCTGTTGGATCTGGCGTCAGACCCTGCGATCGCGTCCCAGGTCTTGCCAAGCTTGATGGATCTCTTCTTCAAGGATGCGCAGTACGAGAAAGCTGCGTGGGTACTTGGCCTCATCGAGAGTCATGCCCTCTTGCCAAGAGAGAAGAACGACGCCACCGGGGACACGGAGCTCTTGCTGCTCCTCGAAGCTGCGCTCTCCGATCTCCTGACAAGGTTGGAGCGTACGCCCATCGCTCCCGAGCATCGAGGGTCGGCCCGTCGCGCACTCATGGCAGCCATGGACACCAAGGCCTTCCATGCCTTGACGAGTCCAGAACAAGCGCGCCTGCACCGGGCATTGGGCAAGAGCTTGCAGAAGACCGGCGAGTGGGACACCGCCAAGGCTGCGCTCGATGCCGCACTGCAACTGGATCAGGATCCCAAGAGCCCGATGCGCAGATCGGTCCTGTGTTTGCAAGCCCTGAACGCCATCAAGATCATCGACCTGGATCAGCTTGAGGCCCAAGGCGCGAGGGAGGCTTCGGACAAGGCCTTGGCATTGTTCGACGAGGCCTTGGGTGGGGGAGCTCTCCCCGAATCCTGCTTCGGCAAGGGCATCCTGCTCTATGAGAAGTCCGAGTTCGCGGAGGCCTCCGAGCTCTTCGAGACGGGTACACAGCTGCTCCGTGAGAAGGCTCCGCTCGAAGAAGAGCTCTTCATCCGATGCTCCTTCTACCTCGGAGCCAGCCTTCTGGCAGCAGGAAACAAGGAGGAGATCCACAAGGCGGTCCGCCACATCGAGGAGACCATGGACAAGGTCCACCCCGAGCTCGTGAACTTCTATCCGGTCTACGATGCTCTCAAGGACTGCCACCAGCGAATCGCTCTGCGATTCCTGGATTCGCTGGATCTGGGACGCGGGACGTCGGCAGACGATCTGCTCCTGGTGGCCTTGGAGTATCAGTGCCTGGGCGAGCCCGAACCCGCATTGCTGGCCGCGGAACGCGTGCTTCATCTGAGTCAGGATCTCGACCA
>JAJRTL010000204.1 GCA_024278315.1 Planctomycetota bacterium
GGAGCTTTCACCAGGACGGGTTTTCCCTCGTGTTGTTCGAGTCGGATCTCCGTGAGGCTGCCGATGATCTGCTGCGTGGGGATGCCGTAGACCTCGGGTGCCCAGGGGCGAATGAAGTCCTGACCACCACCCGAGACGATCAAGGTCTGGAAACCGTTCGCCCGGAACCAGGCCAGGAGCTCGAGCATCGGCTGGTAGACGAGCTCCGTATAGGGACGGTCGAAACGATGATGCTCGGTACTGCCAAGCCATGTCTCGACGATCTCCTGGAACTCGGCCGTCGTCATTCCACTCTGCGCTGCCAGCATGAGCTGCACCAGGCCCTTCTCCCCATGCTTGCCCACGCCAGCCAAATCACCCGCGATCGCGGAGCGGAAGGGTTCCTGCTGCTGCCATTCAGGATGTTGCGGAGCCAAGGTCTTGATCCTGTCCAGGATGAAGAGCAGTTGGAAGTAGGTGGGCTTCTCGGCCCACAGCGTCCCGTCATTGTCGAAGACGGCAATCCGGTCCTCGGGCGGAATGTAGTCCGGATGGGTCTCATCCGTGACCGCCAGGACGAAGTCGACCATGGCACTCTTGGTCGGGCCCTCCCTCCATGAGGGTAGAGGTTCTCCCTGGCCGAGCATCGAATGGCAGGCCGGAAGGGCGGCCAGGGTCAGGAGCAGGACGAGTCTCAGGGACGGCTCGAGGAGCCGCTGGAAGGGGTGAGGTCGAAGGGCGTGCATGCTGCGAGCATAACAAGTCAAGGGCACGAACGATCGTAAGGATTGTCCGGCGCCTGACTCTTCCCGAGGTCTTGCGGATCCTGCGCGGAAGGGGCCTGCCCCTCGTCGCCTTTCCCAGAAAGTCAGGGAAAACCGAGAATCCTGTCAGATGGGTGGCGGGTTTGTCGTTTCTCTCCCTGAACGCGGAGTGGGACGGCATCCGTCTCTCTCTCTCTCTTCGCAGGTGACCCCCCGCCTGCGCCCCGAAAACGGCCTCCGCCCCCAGAGGACCCGTGGAGGGGATGGGGACCCAAGCGTCCACTCCGTGTGACCCCAGGACGGGCCCATCTCCGTTCTGGGGTCGACATGGCCCCGCGAATCGTCGACTGGCTCCCATGCACCAGGAGGCGCCGCAAGGCTGTGAGGACAACACCAACCTACCCACTGCTTCAGCAGAGCCCCTCCCCCGGGGTCGGCGACCAACGGTCCGGCTGGCCTCGGGGGTACCTTTCTGGAAGGTCCTCTCAAGACGTTGCGCGGTCTCTCAGCCCGAACGATTCATGACCTCGCAAAGATGTCATGAATCATCCGGGTTAGGCGAAGGTCACGATGGCCGCTGCACCGGCCAGGATAAGAACGATGGCGGCCACGACGACCCACCAGGGGAAGCCCGCCTCAACATCACCCTCCCTCGACAGGCTAGGTTCTGGAGGAAAGCTGTCCCTCTTCAAAACGGATTTGGCCTTTGGGCCGCCAGCTGTCATGCCCATGAGGTCATCGAGTCCCTCTTCTTCCAGTGTCGAGCCAGATCCTGACTCTTCTTGCAGTCCTGGAGCTCCTCCCGGGACCGGAGCCACGTTCCCGGTCCTGACCTTGTCCCAGCTCGGATCGATCGCATCCTTCGTCTCGATCTGTTTCTCATCCAACAAGGCATCGAAGTCATTGCCGGCAGGTGCGCTCGGCCTGTGTTCTGCACCCCGTTGTGGTTCGTCGAAGAGATTGTCGAGGGATCGGGTCATGGTTTTCTCCAGAGGAGGAGGATAAGGAACTCCCCATGGATCGACCCGATCGCCTGTTCCGGTGAAGTCTGCACATGCGTTGTAGCTCGACCCCGCATGGCATCGTCGTTTGCGGGATGCGCTCCCTCCTGCTGGAGGAGGGGGGCTCACTGACGAAGGAAGCGAAGGAGTTGCTGCCAGGCGGGATGGGAGTCGGGGGACTGTCTGGGAGAGAGGAAGCCCTTGAGTTTGACGAGCCCTGCGTGATCGAGGGGGAGGATCTTCTCGGGGACGCCCTCGAGATGGCCGCGGACGATGGCGACGGCGCAATCCCCCTTTCTGGTCTCCAGTTCCCGGAGGTCGGAAAGGGCTTCCATGGCCTTGGGGAGGAAGAGTCTCCCCAGGGTCCTTTTCTCCAGCAGTGCCTTCGCGTTCGTAGAAAGTTTGTCGAGGGACTCTCGTGAGAAGGGTGCCTGGTTGCCCAGGAGATTCAGGTAGCGCACCTTTGGGTTGCGTGGCCGTTTGGCGAGGCCTTGCAGGAACTCGGAGCCCGGCCAGAGGTCGTGCCCGGCTTCGCCGAAGCCGTCCCGCCAGGTATCCAGCAGGGCTTTGGCGGTGAAGCCCCCCTGGATGTTGTCGCGGAGATCGAGGACCGAGCGATAGGCGCTGAGGTAGGAACCCTGATGAGGTGTGCCGAGGAAGGCCACTGCCTCGACCCCCGCTGATTGGAGATCGGGGTCCTCGACGAGCGCTCGGCAAAGCAGGCCGCCCATGCTGTGAGCGATGAGGACGAAGTCCATGTCCCCGTGCTTCTTGCGGAGTTGCTCGAGTTTCAGGGAGAGCTGCCTGGCGCTCTCGGTCAGCCTGTCGTCATTAGCCCGAACGATTCATGACCTCGATGCGTCTGACGGCGCCTTTCGGTCCAGGACCGCGAACCTATCGGTTCGCTCGGCATTGCTTCGATTCGACGACCCTCTTGGGTCGCCATCATCTCGCGCAGCCGTCCTGAACTCGA
>JAJRTL010000011.1 GCA_024278315.1 Planctomycetota bacterium
GGAGACCTGGAGCGCGAAGAGCTGGTTGCCGAGACTGGGGAGGACTACGCAGCCATGGGTCACCTTGCCGCCGGAGCCGGTGCAGCCCTTGCCGGTTGAGACCGCACTCGCCGTGAGTTTTGGGACCACACTTCCCTTCGTGGCATGTCCCTTGTAGGTCGTGCCGACCTCGATCGCGAACTTGCTCCGCACCTTGTCGAAGGAGGAGGGTCTCGTGGCCGAGAGCGGTGGTGTGAGGCGCAGGGTCAGGTCGAGTCCCAGACCGTGGAAGTTGCCGATCATCGAGAACTCGATGGCCTTGAGGTCGAAGGTGATCTTGAGCTTGGGGCTCGTTCGCGTACCCCACCAGGGGATGTAGAGGCTCGTGAACTTGCCGGTGCCGTTCTCGAACTTGCCCGCCGTGTAGGTCCACACGAAGGTGCCGGTCATCTGCCGCGCCTTGGCACGGGGATGGCTGGTGTCGGGTTGAAGCCAAACATCCTCGAGCTTGTAGGTGATGCTCTTGGTCTGTGCGGAGAGGCTCGGTGCCAGGAGGCAGAGGCTGGCGAGGAGGCCGCCCACGAGCGTGGAGGTGGCGCGAATGCGGAGCAGAGACGGCATGAAGAAGATCCTGATTCGAGGTCAGCGGGGCTGGTGACCTGCGGCCTCCAGTGCTGCGAGTGTACTGCAAGAGTGGGGCTCCGACGATCCCCACTCTCGAGTCTCATCTCTCAGCGCAGGATGCGGTCGCTGATCCAGTTGCCGAGCCTCAGCTGGCTCACGCTGTTGCCATGCAGGAAGAGGCCCTGCGTCTGGATCGAGAGACCCACCAGCGAGGGCTGTACGGGCAGCGGGAACTGGTAGAGGTAGGATTGGTTGTTGGGGATGACGAAGGGGGCACCCAGGTAGAGCTGTGTCGGAGACAGGGAGAGCCAACCCAGGGGTGCGATCCGCACCGGACGTTTGAGAGCACTCAAAGAGAGCAGGGGGAAGGCGAGCCTGTCAGGGCGACCATAGGCGGTCTCCGCATAGAAGAGGATCCGGTAGTCCTGGCCCAGTCGTGCCAACTGGGGCGTATGGATCTGTCGCATGCGGTTCTTGTAGACATCCCTCCCGACAACGATGTCCAGGTCACCATCCCTGTCCAGGTCGGCGACCGAAGGTCTGGGATAGGCCCGCCAGCCGAAGCCAACGCGCTCCCGGCTCTTGTCCGAGAAGACGCCCTTCCCGTTGTTCTCCAGATAGCTGCGTCCTCCGAAGAGGTTCTTTCTGGAGAAGTTCAGCATGAGGAGGTCGGGATCGCCGTCCTGATCCATGTCGGCGAAGACCAGGCTCCAGGTGGTGTCGAGGATCTGGGGGATCCGGCCCTTGCTCGCATCGGTGAATCGACCCTTGCCATTGTTCAGCAGGAGACGATCGAGCCTGCCGGCGCCGAAGTTCCAGTCCCCGTTGCCGACGAAGAGATCCACATCACCGTCACCGTCCACGTCGGCGGCGCCGACTCCCAAGCTGGCGTCCGACACCTTGGGAAGGGCCTTGGTCGTCACGTCGGTGAAGCCGCCCTTGCCGTCATTGAGATAGATCCGATTCTGCTCTCCTGTGCTGCCTGGAAGTCTGTGGCGTCCATTGGCCAGGAACAGGTCCAGATCTCCATCACCGTCCAGATCCGCAAGGATCAGGTCACGCGTCTCATCGCCATCCTTGGGGAAGGACGAGGCCGCTGCCTGCACGAAGCGACCTTTCCCGTTGTTCAGCAAGAGTTGATTCGAGCTGCCCACATTGGCCACGATCATGTCCAGGTCCTTGTCGCCATCGACATCCGCGAAGGCCAGGGTCTGGGAGTTCTGCTTGCTCGAGGGAAGACTCGCAAAGGTGGCGTCCTGGAAGTGCGCACGACCGTCGTTGAGATAGAGTGTGTTCTGTCCGCTGTTGGCGAAGGCCAGGTCCAGGTCCCCATCTCCATCGACGTCACCGGCAATGACGTCGACGCTCGTATCACTGTCCTTGGGGAAGTGGCTCTTCGTGACTTGCACGAAGCCTCCTTGGCCATCGCCCAACCAGATCTGGTTCTGGGCGTTCTCGTGACCCAGGAAGGCCTCCACCTTGTCCGGATTTCCATCCCCATCGAGATCGGCCAGGACCGTGGCGCGGACGGAGGAGTTGGGATCCCTCAAGAAGTGACCGCGTGTGGTCTCCAGGAACTGCCCCTTCCCCAGTCCCAGGATGAGTCGAAGCCCTGCACTGTAGTTGCCGCAGAGGATGTCGGGGTTGCCGTCGGCATCGAAGTCGGCGATCCGTACGCATGCAGTCGCGTTGCGATCTTCGATGAGGAGTGGCTTCTTGGGGCTGATGAAGGAACCACGACCGTTCCCGAGAAGGAGCCGGTCCGAGGAGCGGTAGTTTCCTACATAGACGTCGAACCTGCCATCCGCATCCAGATCTGCCACAGCCAGGGAAGTCGAGTAGCTTGCCTCCTTCCCCATCGCATCGCGGAGTTCAAAAAAGCCGAAAGCGGATCCCAGGTTCCTGTAGACACGGTTCTGGCTTCCTGCATTCAGGTCGCCATTGGCCTCGATGAGGTCGAGGTCTCCATCTCCATCCAGGTCCACGAGAAGAAGGTCGTTGGTGTTCTCGATGAGCCCCAGTCTCCAGACCTTGCTGCCGTCGGTGAACCTGCCCTTTCCGTTGTTGAGATAGACCTTGTTGGCCTGACGATGGCTTTGGCTCCATGGGTGGCCATTGCCCAGCACCATGTCCAGATCCCCGTCGCCGTCCAGGTCCCCCAGGACCACGGCCTGGGTGAGGTCGGTATCCACTGGCATGTGGGTCTTGGTGGCATCCGTGAAGACCCCCTTGCCATTGTTGAGGTAGAGCCTGTTCTGCTGGCCCGTCTTCCCGTCGTAACTGCCGTGGGCCAGGACCAGATCCAGATCTCCATCCCCATCCACATCGGCCAGGGCCAGTGCGTTGGTGCTGTCGCCGTCTTTGGGGAGGTTCTTGGTCGTTGAGTCGGCGAACCGTCCCTGCCCGTCTCCGAGCATGAGCAGGGTCTGACCGATGGCAGTGACTCCCAGCCTGGTCGTAGCGATGACCAGATCCAACTTCTTGTCTCCGTTGACGTCGCCCACGGCCACCGCCGAGGGGAAATCCCTGCCCTTCCAGCTCAGGCGCTGCCGGAGGAAGCCTGCATTCCCATCATTGAAGAATGTGAATCCCACTGAGGAGGCGATGGCACCGAAGATATCGAGTCGCCCGTCCTGGTCGAAGTTGCCGATTCCCAGGCCGATGACCCCGTTGGCGGCAGCGGTGAACTGCGACTTGCCCTCGAGCCCGTAGCTCTGGAGCTGTCTCTGGGCAAGGCCCAGACCGCAGGGTAGCAGGCCGATCGAGAAGAGAAGGATCCAGCGCGAGGCTCTGGGACATGAGGAGAGGACAGTCATGGGGTGCTCCGGGTAGAGGCCAGTCGTCGAATCTGGGGCACAGGCAGACCTTCCTTGCAGGCAGGCCCGCCGGGGATCATAGCCCTGCTGGCGAACGCCGGTAATGTCCGATGGTATGGGAATCGCTACAGCGCAGGCCAAGAAGCACAGGGGTGCCGCTTCCCTGGGCAGGGGGGAGGGCGCATAATCCCGGCTCGAAAAGCCCTGTTTCCCCTTGAGACCCCTCGTGGATGGAGGCCCTATGGCCGGTGGAGAGATGAACCTGCTCAAGCAGGCCCAGATGATGAACAGCAAGATGCAGGAGGTCCGGACGGAGCTCAAGCAGCGGATCGAGGAAGGCACGGCGGGTGGTGGTGCGGTGCGGGTCTACATGAATGGCCAGCGCGAGATCATGGGCGTCAAGATCGACCCCGAGGCCGTGGATCCCGACGACGTCGAGACGCTCGAAGAGCTGGTCGAGACCGCCGTCAAGCTCGCCCTCCAGAAGGCACAGGAGCTCGAGGAGCGTGAGATGAGCAAGATCACGGGCGGCCTCAACCTGCCTGGACTCAACTTCTGAGTCTCGTCCCTTCCCCTTCCCGGCACAGGCCGCATGAAACGACCCGCAGCCCTCGAAGCTCTCAGCGAGGCCCTCACACGGCTCCCGGGTATCGGGGCCGTGACCAGTGAGCGGCTGGCCTATCACCTGCTCTCCGTACCCAAGACGGAGGCCTTGCTGCTGGCCGATGCGATTCGCAGGGCTCGTGAGGAGATCCTCCTCTGCTCCCGCTGCGGCAACCTGGATCACGTGGACCCTTGCGGCATCTGCGAGGACCCGGAACGGGACCGAGGGATCGTGCTGGTGGTCGAGGGACCGCGCGAAGTCCTGTCCTTCGAGGCCGCAGGATTCCGTGGGCTCTATCACGTCCTCCACGGAAGGATCGCACCCCTCGAGGGTGTCCAGGAGAAGGACCTCGAGATCCAGAAGCTCATCGATCGCGTGAAGGCGAGCGGGTACCGCGAGATCTGTCTGGCCATGGCGCCCGACCTCGAAGGCGAAGCGACCGCCGATTGGCTCCGCCAGGCCTTGTCGGAGACCCAGACCTCGATCACGCGCATCGCACGCGGCATTCCTGCCGGCGCCTCGATCACGCAAGTGCAGAAGAGCATCCTCGCCGATGCCCTCGAGGGTCGTCGCGGCATGTCCTGAAGCCTTCCCCGGGAGTGGTGGATCAGTCCTTCTGAAGAGCCTTCAGGTGTAGCTGCGCCCGCTTTCCGAAGCCGGTTCCCCCGAGCTTGCCCTGCGCCAGGGCTTGCATCTTCTTCTCCGACTCCAGGGGTGCGGAATCCAGCAGGTCCCTGGCCTCGAGGAAGGCCCTGCGCGCCTCCAGCTCGGCTCGGAACTTCTTGTTCCTCTCGAGCTTCTTGCGTGCGGAGGCGAAGCCCTTGGCGAGGGTCGGCTCGGCTACGAGTTGGGCCTCGAGCCGGAGGATCTCCCTGTATCGCAGGAGACCGTGGGCTGCCGGGTCCAGGCGGGCGAGCTCTTTGGGTAGCTTGCGGAGGGCGGAATGGACCTCCTTGATCACGGACAGGGCCTGGCTTCGCCGTGCGAAGCCCGCTCTCGACGAGCCCTTGGCGACTTCGCCGGCGGCACGGAGCAAGGCCGCGAACTCGCCTCGTTCCGCCAGGTGGCTCCAGCCCCCGAAGTCCTGGGTCGGCTTGGATCGGCGTCGCAGCAGGCTGCTGTAGTCGGGGCAGGCCTGGATG
The DNA here is from genome assembly GCA_024278315.1 of Planctomycetota bacterium. Lineage (GTDB taxonomy): Bacteria > Planctomycetota > UBA1135 > UBA1135 > JAJRTL01. The sequence continues at coordinate 5,166 of JAJRTL010000011.1, forward strand.
TAGCTCCGTTCCTGGAGGATGCTGCTCTCGGGAACGTTGTGACCGGTGTCGGGCATCTCGATGTACTCCACGTCGTACCCTTCTGCCGACATGCGGAGGTAGTTGCGTCGGGTGGACTGGAGCATCTTGAAGCCTGTTCCTTCCTGATCTCCGACCCACATGATATAGGAGGTCCTGGGGGCTGGGCTCCGGGGCGCACGGCAGCCACTGTTCAGGAACACAGCACGGAAGGGGAACTCCCTGTCCTGGCCGAACTCGAAGGTCCATCGGGAGGCTGTGATGCCTCCCATCGAGAATCCTTCCAGGAACATCCGACCACGATCGATCGGATAGTCGCGGCAAACCCGATCCAGGACCCGCTGGAAAGCCTCTGTCGTCCGCGGATGGGAACGCCCGCTCGTCTTTTGGTCCAGTTGATATTGTGGAGCCACGATGAAGACGGGAAAGGCCTTGCTGGACACGCCTGACATGCCCTGGAGGTGGATCTCGGAGGGGTCTCCATTGCCGTGCAAGGCGAAGAGCAGCGGATAGCGCTTGCCCTTGGCGAGGCCTTCGGGCACCGCCACCATGTAGTAGAGCCCCTCGAACCCAGGCTCGGTCAGTTCGATGCGCACCGTTCCGGGCTTCAAGCCTGGCGCCTTCCTGCCCTTCTTCTTCTGGCCGGGCGCGGAGGCAAGCGCGAGACAGCAGAAGGTGAGGGCGAGGACCCTTGGTCGGCTTGCAGTCATCACAGGATCTTCTCCTTGGAGGTCCAAGCTCCCAGTATGCACTGACAAGAGCTGATCGCCGGGGCGGGAAACCAGGGAGCCTTGCCTGGGGCCTTGGTCGTGGATCCCCGCTGTCGATGGGAGTAGCGGCGCAGGAGGGTCGGGCATATCCCGCGCGGAATCAAGGGCTGCCTCCTCAAGGCTTCGGGCGGACTGGTCGAAACATGGACTGCCAGGACGAGCAGTTCGTCCGGGCCTCGATCAACCACAAGGTGGGGCATGAATCTGCAGCTGGGACTAGGCGCGAGGCAGGAACAGAGACTTGCGCTGCTTCCACAGATGCTCCAATCCATCGAGATCCTGCAGCTCTCGACGCAGGACCTGCTCGCACGGGTCGAGAAGGAGCTGTCGGAGAACGAGACACTCGAGTTGGCCGAACCCGAGGTCACGACCGAAGCCCCGAACGAGGAAGCCTCGGCGGAAGAGGAGCACTGGTACGAGGAGGAAGCGCCCAAGCCCAGGGGAACGGCGGAGGACTTCGATCCCCTGACCCAGGTGCCTGCGACCCAGAGTCTCTCACTCCAGGATCATCTCCTGGAACAGGCATCCCTCATCGAGCTGGATGACAAGAGCCGGTCCCTCTTGGGTTTCCTGATCGGAAGCCTGGACGAGAACGGGCACCTCTCACTGGATCTCGAGGATCTCCTGGAACTCTTTGGGGACGAGGATCTTATCCGCGATGTGCTGGATCTGCTGCGCTCCCTGGAGCCGCAGGGCATCGGCTGGCCAGGCCCGATCGAGAGCATGCTGGCCCAGATCGACCCCACAGATCCCGACGCCGACGTCCTGGAGAACCTCGTCAGCCGCCACCTGGAGGATCTGGCCAAGAACCGGATGCCCAAGGTCTCCAAGGCCTGCGGGTTGAGCTTGGAAGAACTGGCCGAGGTCCTGCCCAGGATGCGTGACCTGGATCCATGCCCGGGTCGGCGCTTCGCGCCCGACGAGGCCGAGCTCATGCGTCCCGACGTCGTCGTTCGGCGTGAGGATGGGGAGTGGCAGGTCTACGTGGATGCCACCCGCGTGCCGCCCTTGCGTATCCGGAGCGACTACGAGGCGATGGCCCGGGACCGGGACAGCTCCAAGGAACTCAAGACCTACCTGCGGGCCAAGCTCGGCTCGGCGCGCGATCTCATGGCCTCCATCCAACAGCGCAAGGAAACCCTGGGGCGGGTGGCACGAGCCATCTTCGATCGGCAGAAGGACTTCCTCGAACGGGGCCGCGCTGGCCTGCGACCGCTCAAAATGCAGGAGGTGGCTGATGCCGTGGGCATCCACTTGAGCACGGTGAGCCGCGCCATCTCACACAAGTACGTGCAGACCGATATGGGCATCTTCCCCTTGCGCCTGCTCTTCGATGGAGGCGTGGAGCTTTCGGGCAAGAGCCGCGGCTCGGTGAAGGAGAGCGTGCGCGAGCTCATCGAGAACGAGGACAAGAGCGATCCGCTCAGCGATGAGGCGGTCGTCGAGAAGCTGGCCCAGATGGATCTCAAGGTGGCGCGTCGCACGGTGGCCAAGTACCGCAAGGAGCTGGGTCTTCCCTCCTCCTGGCGTCGCCGCCAGTACTGAGCTTGGCCTCGGAGTGCCCGCCGTGTAGCGTCTCGGCATGCGGACGCTCCGACTCCTGATTGCCTATGACGGCACCGACCTGGCCGGTTGGCAGCGACAGGCCAACGGCGAGACCGTGCAGGAACATCTGGAACGTGCCTTCCGGACCCTCACCGGGGAGGAGATCACGGTCCATGGCAGTGGTCGGACCGACGCAGGTGTGCATGCCCTCTGTCAAAATGCACATGTGCGCGTGGAGAACCCGAGACCTCCGACCGACCGCCTGCACCGGGCCCTCAACAGCCTGCTCCCGCTCGAGATCCGCGTCTTGTGCGCCATGGAGGTGCCTCACGAATTCCACGCACGCTTCTCGGCCCGAGGCAAGCGCTACCTCTATCGCATCCGATGGACGGAGGTTCCCGACCCCATCGAGCGGCGGTACTCCTACTGGGTGCCCCAGTCCCTGGACCTGGAGCGGATGCGGGAGGCGGCCGTCCATTTCCTGGGCGAACACGATTTCGTGGCCATGGCCAGCAACCCCGGTCATGCCTATATCCGTCCCACCGTCAGGACCATCCAGGCCATCCACCTCCTGCGGCGGAGGGGCGGGGCGGACCTCGTCGTCCAGGGCAGTGGCTTCCTCTACAACCAGGTCAGGACCATGGCAGGCTCCCTGGTGGCTGTGGGCAGGGGAAAGGAGGCACCCGAATGGATTGCCGCAATTCTCCACAGTCGGGATCGGAGCCTCGCCGGGCCGACACTCCCACCTCAGGGCCTCTTCCTCCTGCGGGTCCTTTATCCAGAGGAATTCGGAGGAAATGGGGGCGCAAGGGAGAGAAGCTATCGGTCGAAGTAGGTCTGCTGTCCCACGATGGGAAAGCGACTGTAGAATGGGGGGGTCGTTCCTGGGCCAGGTCGAGGCCTCGCCAGGATTACCTCTTCTCCAGAACCCCAACAGGAGTACTACCTTGGAAATCGAGCTGACCGTTCGAAGTGGCAACATTCCCGACGCTGCAAAGGAATACGCACGAGACAAGCTGACGAGGGCCGCCAGGATCTTCGATAGGATCGGAAGCCTCCACATTCAGCTGGAGGAAGGTGCCGAGCGCAGCAAGGTCCACCTCGTTGCGCACCTGGATACCGGTGCGACCCTCGTCGCCGAGGAGGAGAGCCCCGAGCTTCGCTCGGCCATCGATCTCTGTTCGGACAAGTTCGATCGACAGGTCAGGAGGGCCAAGGAGCGCCTCATCGACCGAAATCGCAAGGCACCCTCCGGGGGCATCCATGGGGGAGCTCCCGGGAATCCGCCCCTGGAAAAAGAACCCTCCTACGACGAGGTCATCCGGGAGCAACTCGAGCAGGACTGACCCGTCCAGCAGATTCCGCCCCGCCCCTCCCACGGGCCTGTCCGACCGAGATGGGCCCTGTGGGGAGAATCTCGTGGAGCACCCGCGGCGCGAGCTGGTTTTCGGGCCGCGGAGAGCTAGGCTGGCTGCGCCAAAACAGCTCGAGGACCAATGGACTACGCGAAGATCTTCAAGGCGGATGGGGTGAACCCAGAAATACAGGCCACCGATGTGGAAGGGGTTCTGGATGAGCTGATCCACCTCCTGGGCGAGTCCCAGAGCCTCTCCAAGGGCATCGTCAAGGCCCTCAAGGAGAAGGTTCGCGAAAAGGTCGAGATGGGGGCCACGGGTGCGATCGGCCATGGTGTGGCCGTTCCCCACGTCAAGCTACCTGCGGTGAAGCAGACGATGGCAGTGTTTGGTCGGAGCAAGAGGCCCATCGAGTTCCAGGCAGGCGATGGGATCCCCGCCAATCTCTTCTTCTTGGTCGTGGGGCCCATGGATGCCCCGGAAGAGCATCTGGGCTTCATGCGTTGGATCGCGGGGATTTCCAGGAACAAGGACTTCCGGAGCTTCGCCACGGCCTGCAGCGGCAAGAAGGAGCTACAGGAGCTTCTGCTTGAGATGAACCCCAGTTCCTGACCGTGAGCGAGCCGTCCAACCCAGCCGAGAGCACGATCGAGGTGGAGATCGTCAATATGCAGGGCATGCATGCGCGCCCGGCGCATCAGGTCGTCTTGCTGGCCAATGACTTCCCCTGCAAGATCCTCGTCAGGAAGGGAGATCTGGAAGTGGATGCCAAGTCCATCATGTCCCTCATGATGCTTGCTGCCGAAAAGGGCAGCCGACTGCAGATCCACGCGGAGGGGGAGAGGGCTCAGGAGGCCCTCGCGGCCCTCGATGAGCTTTTCGCCTCGGGCTTCGGCGAGGACTGAGCGAGCTTTTTTACGATGCTTGGGCGCTTCTGCACTCGAGCATCTCCCTGGCGTCTCCCTGCCATCGGCCCTTCCCCGCAGCTCGAGATTGCGGCTGGAGCCCGGATCTTGGCCCTAAAGAGCGCATCCTTGCAAGGCCGATGAGGCATCGACGTGTACGGCAGAACTCACTGCCCACGACCAAGGAAGACAAGCCCAGGGTGAAAGATGCTCAGAGGACGCAAGAGCGCAGTCGGTCTCGACATCGGCGGATCCACGATCAAAGCCGTCGAAATCACGAGGGACAAGTTCGACTATATCATCACGGGATATGGGCAGATCGAGGTGCCCAACGAGTCCGCTCGGCCTGAGGCCATCCGTGAGCTGTTCAACGAGTGCCGCTTCAAGACCAAGAAGGTCGTGACAGCGGTCTCGGGGAAGTCGGTCATCGTGCGCTACATCAACATGGTGCAGATGAACCAGGAGAATCTCAGCAATGCGATCCGGTTCGAGGCGGATAAATACATCCCCTTCGATATCGATGAGGTCCAGCTGGATTGCCAGAAGCTCATCGATGTCCCGAACCCCGAGGAGGGCAAGGACTCGGAGGAGATGAAGGTCCTGTTGGTGGCCGTGAAGAAGAGTCTGGTCGAGGATCAGGCCAAGCTACTTCATGAGATCGGCCTGCAGCCCGTGGCCATCGATGTGGACGTATTTGCCATCGGCAATGCCTACAGCCTCAACGAGAGCCTCTCTCCTGGACTCGACGACGACAAGATCGTTGGACTCGTCGACATCGGTGCGAACAAGACCTGCATCAATATCCTGAAGGATGGTGTGAGCATGTTCGCGCGCGAGGTCTACCTCGGTGGCAATGACTTCACGAATGCCATCACGCGTCGCCTTGGCGTGGATCTGTATCAGGCGGAGACCCTCAAGAAGGACCCGCAAGACAGGGAAGCCGAGGTGAAGGAAGCCCTCAACCCGGTCATCGAGGATCTGGGGAACGAGGTAAGCCTCTCCTTCGACTTCTTCGAGAACCAGTATGACGGGCACGTCAACAAGGTCTACCTCTCAGGCGGGTCCTCCATGATCCCGCATCTCGAGGAGGAGTTCGAAGTCCTGTTCGAGAAGAAGACGAGGGTCTGGAACCCGATCGAGGGTCTCAAGATCAAATCGGACAACGTGGATATCGATGCGCTGAACAACTCGGCGTTGCAACTTGCCGTCGGCGTCGGTCTCGCCGCCAGGGCCGTCTAGCAAGGAGACAGCACAATGATCAACATCAACCTGCTTCCCCAGGAATACCGGCGCCGTGAAAGGACCTCCTTCAGGGTCTTCGGCACCATCATGGCATCGGTCATCGCCGTTTGCTGCTCACTCGGATACTTCGGTCATGTCTACCTGAACGAGTTCAAGGCCGTCGAGGCCAAACGTATCCAGCAACAGGAAGTGCTCGATAGCCTGACTCCTCTTGCGGCATACGACGACGCCCTCGTGAAGGAGAAGGCCGAATACACGCGTCGCTCCCAGACGATCCAGGACATCGCCACCTCGCGTGTGCTCTGGACCAAGGTCTTGGACCAGTTCATCGACATCGTGAACAACAACGGTGACACCGCCAGGCATCTCGCCTGGTTCAAGAACATGAACTCCAAGGCGAGTGGTGGGCGGTTCGGTGGACCGAGCATGTCGCTCAATGCCATGCTGGCCTCCGATCAGTGGTCTCGCCAGGCCAACTTCCTGGATGACATCCGGGGTCATCAGGAATTCGTGCAGGACATTCCCTACGACGGCGTGACCTTCCCAGGTGGTCGTGTGGTCAAGACTCCTGGCAAAACACCCCCCAAATCCATCGAGTTCCGGCTTGACCTCCAAATGAGGTCTTCCAAGGACTGGGTCGTGAACGAGAAAAGATAGGGTCCGAGGGAGAACAACCATGGCACAGATGAGCGAAAAGCAGATCATGCTCTCGATCGCGCTCAGCGGTCTCGTCCTGTCAGGCGCCTCTTTCGGGGGCGTCTACTGGACACAGGGCAAGATCGCCGAAGAACAATCCGCGATCGAAGGCATCGACGGCAAGATCAAGCAGGCGAAGGCGAAGAAGGTTCGCATTCCTCAGGATGAGAAGGACGTCATCATCCTCCGTGAGAACGTGGGCGAATACGTCAAGATCCTTCCGGACAGTGGCGACCTGTCTAACTACGCGAGGCGAGTCAACAGCTTAGTGAATCGTTCTGGAGTCAATCTGACCCAGTACATCAAACAGAACGTCACGGGCAAGAGCCAAGGAGCCTTCGGGCGCTACTCCTACTCCTTGACTTTCGAAGCGACGCTCTGGCAGTTCATGAAGTTCATGAACCTCTTCGAGTCGCACAAGCGATTCGTGGCCGTCAAGAGCTTCAGTCTGACCGCAGGCTCGGTCGACCCGGACAATCCCTTCGAGGCTGTCCGTCACCAGATCTCGATGGTCATCGAGACCTATGTCTACAACCAGGCTGCGGGCGGAAAGAAGCCCGTCACGATCGGTGCCTACAACAGCAAGAGAGACATCCTGCGTGAGGAGATCTATCTAGCTCGCAAGAACATCAAGGTCTTGAAGTACACCTTCACCGGCGAGAAGCATCGTCGGGACATCTTCATCGATCCTCGTTTCGAAGAGGGAGCCGATGGGGCGTCCGTAGAAAATCCACGGGAGGTCCAGCGGCGGATCGAAGAACTCGGCAACGAGATCTCGGCGCTCCTGAATCGGTATGAGAAGGCCAAGAATGAAGAGATCATGATCGAGCGCTATGCGGAGTTCAGCGAGATCAAGAAGGTCTATTCCAAGCTTCGTGCCAAGGCCGAGGAGCTCAAGGAGCTGCAGACCCTGGACCGCCACAGTCTGATCTACAACAACAAGATCGTCTTGCCACTCGAGAACCTGGCCGCGGCTCTGGACAAGAATCGCGACTCGGCGGATAGCTGGACGCTGACACAGCTCCAGGGCAACCTGGAGAAGATGCAGGACATGCTCGTGGATGGCGACTTGATCAGCGCCAAGACCCTGTACGAGACCATGCGAGATGCTGGGCTCGAGTTCAAGGACGAGCGAGGCAAGGTCGCGGAGATCATGGAGGTTCTCTACGAGAAGGCTCTCGCGGCCCTAGAGTTCAAGAGCCTGACCCTGGAGATGCGAGGAGTCATCCTGCTCCCCAAGGGAATCTCCATCGCGATCATCAACGGCAAGACCTATCAGGAAGGGGATGCGATCAACAACGATCTCTACCTCAAGGAAGTCCAGAGGGAATACGTGGTCTTCCTCTACAAGGGAGTGGAGATCGCCAAGCGCCGATAGCGCGCTCTCGAGCTAGAGGGGCTCGTTGCCGCAGGTCACGTGACCGATGAGAGAAGCCCACTCCAGCCTTTCGTGCTGGGGTGGGCTTCTTCGCGTACTCCCCCGACCCGAGTAGATGGGGTCAGACCCTTTTTCTCCGGGCGTATCGCCCGGTCAAGCGTGCCTGACCCAGATGCGTCCAGGGCACGCTTGACCGAGGAGGCCTGAGGATCACCACGAAGATTGAGAAGGAAGGGAAGGAGTGTGAGCGGGTGTTGGATCCACTTTCTCCTCGGGCCGATGGAAACGTGTGTCCATCCCTGGATGGGTTCGCAGGACGCCCGTTTCAGACCTTCGTGTCCTCCCCGTTCTTCGTGGTAGAAAAAGGACTCGTGTTCTGCTTTGGTTCCACAAGGCCTCGACATTCCTGGGGTTGAGCAGTAGAGAACACAGGAAGAGGGGAGGGGGAACCACGAAGAGTGAAGGCCACGAAGGAAGGAGGAGAGTCCGATGCGTTGACCCTCGTCAAACGCTGGTGCGGGCTCCAGGGCTTGCATCTGGGGCGGAACAACGGGGATCGCTTCGCCTGCCGTCTTCCTGCCTTCCGCGCGTGGCACCTACGGCCTGCAAACAGGTGTGGCGGCTGAGGGGAGCCGTGAGGGAACGAAGTCAGGAATGAACGACTGGAGGGCCGTTGCGGAGGGGGGAGTACTCAAGAACCTCCCATGTGGGTCCTATCTGCGCGCGACCCTGTTCCTGGATAGATTGCTACCCGATCCAGTAGAAAAGGACAGGGGGTGCCGGTCGGGCTCAAAGCCTCGCCGTGCAAGGGCTGCGTGCGGGTCGAGGGACCATGACAAGAGGAATCGAGCGATTTTGGGTCAAGTCGAATCGCGATCGGAGTCGATTTACAACCCTGAACGATCTCCAGCGGAGCCCCCCAGTCGTGCCCGTTGATCCTCTCCCGAGGATTGGACAGAGATCTTGGCACATAAGAACCCCGATACCCTCAGGAGAGTGGACAAGATGCCGCCTCTCAGATCCCGACTTTCCCTCTGGAAGACCCTGGCCTTCAGCTTTATGGCCTTCGCTTGCGCTCAGACCATTACCGCCCAGACCCAGGGTCAGAATGGCAATGAGGTGGGTGACCCCAAAGCCATCATGAAGGATGTCGACCTGCGCGATCGTCCCCTCAAGGACGTCGTCGAGGTCATCCGTCAGAAGACGGGTGTGAACATCATCATCGATGATGACATCGACGAGCGGGTGACTCTCAAGCTCAAGAATGTGCACTGGCGCGACCTGCTCGAAGAAGCCGCCGACAAGGCTGGTTGCGTCGTGGTCCAGAAGGGGCGCAACATCATCAAGGTCGAGAAGCCCGCGCGCGTGGACTTTGCCTTCGATCGCGCCGATATCACCAAGGTGATCGATGCCATCTCCAAGATCTCGGGGGCCAACATCATCACGGCTCCCGAAGTCCAGGGGACCATCACGCTGCGATTGCGCAACGTGCCGTGGAGGGATGCCCTGGATCAGATCGTCAAGACGCTTGGCTTCACCGTCGTCGAAGAGGACCGGGAGATCCTGCGCGTCGTCTCGCCTGCTAGCCTCATCGACCAGCTCGAGACGCGCGAGATCCAGCTGAGTTACGTGCGTCCTCCATCGGCCTTCGTTCCGAAGCTGACCTCGCAGTACGTGACTGGCAAGATCTATCGCAAGATCGGAGACCCAGCATTGAACTTCACCTTGCTGAAGGCGCTGCGCGAACTCAAGTCCGAGGCTGGATCCGTCCAGTACATCGACAAGCAGAACGTGTTGTTCCTGAAGGACACCAAGCCCGTCTTGGATGCCATGGAGCGCATGGTGCACGCGATCGACCAGGAGCCTCGCCAGGTGTTCGTGGATGTGAAGTTCGTCACAACCCGGAACAGCGATCTCCTCGAGGTCGGTGTCAACATTGGTGATACCGGTTGGAAGGTCTCGCAATCCCTGGGCCAGATCCCGACCCGTCTGCCTTTCGAGATGGGGGGCGGTTGGCAGGATGGCGTGATCGCCTACCTCGATCCGAACAACCGGGGACCCTTCGGGGATGAGACGCTCAACCCAGGCACGACCATCATTCCGGCTACGGTCTTCGGAGCACTGGACTTCCAGGGCATGCAGGCAGCTCTCCAGCTCCTGGCGAAGGATGAATCGGCCGAGATCGCCCAGGCGCCCAAGATCATTGCCCTGGATCACCAGGAGTCGACCATTTTCGTGGGTGAGACCGTGCGCTACGCACAGGCCCGCTCCGAGCAGGGTCAGGCGGGTGGCCTGCAGTTGGTTGTCGAAGAAGCACCGGGATCCCCGGTCAGCACCGGATTCCAGCTCATGATCATCCCGCACGTCATTCCGGGCACGGACAAGGTGCAGCTCATGGTCATCCCCGAGAGCAACTCCCTGTCCGGCACCAGCGATTCGCCGCTGGCGCCTCCGGGCTTCGATGTCTTCACCGTGGGCTCGGGCTCGGGTGCTGGCTCCATTGCTCTGCCCCGTATCGCCTCGGCCACCATCGCCACGAGCATGCTCTTGCTCTCGGGGCAGACGGCCGTCATCGGTGGGCTCACGACCGACACCAACACCAAGCAGACCACCAAGGTGCCGCTGCTGGGAGACATCCCCATCCTGGGTTGGCTCTTCAAGTTCCAGAGCAGCTCGAACTCGCGGAGCAGCCTCATTGTCTTCATTACTCCGGAGATCATCCGTAGTCCCGAGGAGACCGACGCCATGATCCGGAGCGTCCTCGACACCCGACGCAAGACGATGCAAAAGGAGTTCCAGGAGATCTTCGGCGAGAGCAACAAGTAGAACTACCTGCTACGCGCGGTCTTCGGACCGATGGGGGAGCCCCGGCCGCGATCGCGGGCCCGGGGCTTCTTGCTTTTCCTGGGGCAGGCCATGGGATAGAGTGCCAGCGACGCTATCTGATCCGAAGCTATGGCGTGGCCGGAGCTTCGGAGTCATCAGCCCGGAATATCCAGGACCGGATCTCCATCCTCCGAAATCAGGATGGGGCAGGGTCCTATGAACGAGACAAGCGTGTCAAAACGCACCAAGCCAAGGTCCATGAGGAGCGCCTCGTCGCCTTCTCTCCATCGCCCCCGGCCAGCTCCTGCTGGCTTCCAGGTCGCTTGCTTTGCGATCCCGGGTGAGCGGTCGACCATGGATGGCATGATCCAGGAATATCCGCACGGGGAGCGTCTCCGTGCTCGGCATCGCTCCTCTTCTCGGCCTTGTACCGCAGGGCAGCCTCCGCGAGGAATCGGGGAAGAGAGACGTTCTCAGCTCCAGGATCCGTCAGCCAATCGTGAGAGATGCGCGTGGCGTCCCGACATGGGCCCCAGAAACAAGGGGCATTTCCATGAAGAGGATGCTGGTCAATACCAACGACCCTGAAGAAGTCCGGATCGCCATCGTCGAAGATGGCATCCTTCAAGAGCTACATATCGAACTTGCCAACCGGGAGAGCTATCTCGGCAACATCTACAAGGGCAAGGTCGTCAACATCGAGCCAAGTATCGGTGCTGCCTTCATCAACTTCGGCGGCAATCGCAATGGCTTCCTCCACGCCTCGGATGTCGTCCCCGCGTATGCCGACGAGAAGGTGACGCTCATGGATGTGCTCGAGGGCAAGGTTCATGCGGGCAAGGAAGAAGGTCCCGAGGCCGTCCGCCAGATCCTCGATGATGCCGAGGAAGAAGATGTCGGCGACGAAGAGCCGGAGTCGGACGAGGTGCAGGAAGCGGAGGGAGGCGCAGAGAGGGGCGAGCGTGATCGGGAAGAAGGAGACCTCGAAGAAGCGGACTTCGACGAGGATCCACGCGAGTATGAAGAGGACGACGCCGGCGAGGATGACCAGGGAGACCTGGACGAAGGTGAGGACGACTACGAGGACGAGGACGAAGACGAAGATGAAGACGAAGATGAGGACGAATATGTCGAGGAAGCTGAAGACCTCGACGATGCCGACGATGAGCCTCACTCCGCCGAGGGCATAGAGCCCCTCGTAGCCCCATCGGAGGCCGAGGGAGAGGAAGATCCGGATGCCCTGAGGAGTGATGAGCCGACGGCTTCGATGTCGGCTGCCCCCGAAGACGAGGCTCATGCGAGTTCGGAGTCCAAGAGCGAATCGGGCGAGCGTGGCCGTGGGCGTCGTCGGCGTCGTCGACGTTCTCCCCGGGAAGGTCGTCCAGAGAACGACGATTCGTCCGGGGCAAGTGAGGAGCGCCAGGGAACAGCCGAGAAGGAGTCTGGCCGAGCCCCATCCGGTCGTGGCAACCGAAGCAAGTCCGGACGCAGTTCGAAGCGTTCCTCGTCCCGAGGTGGCTCCCGGGATGGAGGCCGGGGTGGCTCCAGGGGAGGCCGCGGCAATGGCCGCCGAGACGGGCGGAGTCGCAGAGACTCGGGTCGTCGGAGCGCGCCGAGGTTGCCCATCACCGACCTGCTCAAGAAGGGGCAGGAGCTCGTCGTGCAGATCACCAAGGAGGGCATCGGAGCCAAGGGGCCGACGCTGACGACCTACCTGTCCTTGCCAGGCCGATGCCTGGTCCTGATGCCGTCTCTCCCCAAGTGCGGTGTCAGCCGCCGGGTCGAGGATGAAAAGGAGAGGCGACGCCTCAAGAGGATCATTCGGGATCTGGATCGTACCGGCAAGGGCGGGATCGGGTTCATCGTGCGGACGGCAGGCGTCGGCAAGGTCCGCGCGGACCTCGAGCGCGACCAGGAGTATCTCGAGATGCTCTGGAACGTCGTGCTGAAGCGCGCCAAGAGCACGCGCGCTCCCGCTCCTCTCTACGTCGAATCCGACCTGGTCCTGCGCACGATGCGCGACCTCTTCACGCCGGACATCGACGAGGTCGTCGTGGATTCGGAGGCGGTCTATACGCGCGTGCGGGACTTCGTCGACAAGCTCATGCCGCGATTCACCGATCGCATCAAGCACCATCAGGGCCACGCACCGCTCTTCCATTCCTATGGGCTGGAAGCTTCGGTCGAGCTGCTCTACGAGCCCAAGGTCGAGCTCAAGCTGGGCGGGTCGATCGTCATGGAGCAGACCGAAGCCCTGGTGGCCATCGACGTCAACTCGGGCAAGTTCAAGCCGGGTACCTCCCTGGAGGAGACGGCCTACCGAACCAACATGGATGCCATCGACGAGATCGTGAGACAGCTTCGTCTCCGCGACCTCGGTGGAGTCATCATCGTCGACTTCATCGATATGATGGAGGAGAGGCATCGCCGCAACGTGGAGCGCAAGTTCCGCGAGGCTCTCAAACCCGACCGTGCCCGCATCAATGTGGGGCGGATCTCCATCTTCGGGATGCTGGAGCTGACGCGCCAGAGGGTAGGGCCTGGTCTCAAGCGCACGGTCTTCCAGATCTGTCCGACCTGCACGGGGTCGGGCCTGGTCCGGACCGTCCAGAGCAAGGCCCTGGCCGTGCTTAGGGAGACGAGGGCCCTGGCCCAGCTCCCGGGCTTTGCCAAGCTCGAGGCCTATACCCATCCCGATGTGGAGGCCTTCCTGAGCAACCACAAGCGACGCGACCTGAGCTCCATCGAGGACGTGTTCACGCGGGAGATCCAGATCAAGGCCGAACCCAGCTATCCGGTGGATGTGGTCCACTACCGTTTCGTGGATCAGCTAGGTCGGGAGGCCAAGGTCCACGTGCCGCCCGGCCTGGGGGTCCATATCTAAAGGGCATGTGAGGAACCGGAGCCGGGACTTGAATCCCGGCTCGTCCTGACTACACTCTTTCCCCCTTTCCATTCGCCAAGCAAGAGAATCAGTCCATGTACGCGGTAGCCATCGATCGAACCCGTCAAGTCCGACTCCAAGAGGGAGACAAAGTCCTCCTGGACTACAACCAGAGCTGGGAAGCCGGTTCCGAGGTCGTTCTCGACCAGATTTGCCTGCTCGGCACGGATGAAGGTACGCAGATCGGAGCGCCCTACGTCGATGGCGCCAAGGTCGTGCTCGAGGTCGTGGGTGAGGAAGCCGGAGACAAGATCGTGATCGGCAAGTTCAAGCGCCGCAAGGGCTATCGCCGCAAGACTGGTTTTCGCGCCAAATACACGAAAGTCATCGTCAAGTCGATCCAGGCCTAGAGCCACCAGCTGATCCGACGCAACTCAGACACGCAACTCAGACACGCAACTCAGACACCGGGACCCGTTCCCGATAACCAATGCACCCCACAGGGGTGAGCAACCAGAGGCGAGAGCAATGGCACATAAAAAGGGTCAGGGTTCCACCAACAATACCCGTGACAGCAATCCGCAGTTCCGCGGCGTCAAGGCTACGCATGGCCAGACGGTCAAGGCGGGCTCCATCATCGTCCGGCAGCTGGGCACCTACTTCAAGCCAGGCCGTGGCACCAAGTGCGGGAACGACTATTCGCTCTTCGCGCTGCGCGACGGAGTGGTTGTCTTCCAGAAGAACCGCAAGGTTCACGTCGATCCGGTTACGTAGCAGAAGCGCGTAGATCAGGATCGATAGTCCGGTTGGTACCCCCCCCCGGATCGACGCAGCCTGGGACTCTCCCGGGCTGTTTGTGTTTTCCATCCAGACGATCATGTTCACCGACGAAGTCCAGATCCGGGTCCGAGCAGGAGATGGGGGACAGGGCTGTCTCTCCTTCCGGAGGGAGAAATTTGCTCCCAAGGGTGGCCCTGACGGTGGGGACGGTGGACATGGTGGCTCCGTCATCTTCCGTGTGCATTCAGGTGAGACGAGCCTTCATCATCTGAAAGGCTATGCCGAGTTCTCCGCGGATAAGGGCAGGCCTGGATCTCCCCGCAACATGACGGGAGCCGGCGGCAAGGATCTCATCCTGATCGTTCCTCAGGGGACCTTGATCCACGACGCAGAGCGAGGGCAGGTGCTGGCCGACCTGGACCAGAGTGATTCGGAGGTCGTGATCGCGCGAGGCGGCAAGGGCGGCTACGGCAACAAGCACTACGCGACGGCCATCAACCGCGCTCCCCGGCGCTATGAGCCAGGGACTCCGGGAGAGGTACGCGAACTCCGCCTGGTGCTCAAGCTGATCGCTGACGTGGGGCTGGTTGGCCTGCCCAATGCGGGCAAGTCCACGCTTCTGTCCGTGGTTTCGGCCGCACGCCCCAAGGTCGCGGCCTATCCCTTCACGACACTCGAACCGGGTCTTGGGATTGTCGAGCTGGGCAGCATCAAGACCTTTGTCATGGCCGATATCCCCGGTCTGATCGAGGGCGCATCCTCGGGTAAGGGGCTGGGCCACAAGTTCCTGAGGCACATCGAACGTACGCGTGTCCTGCTGCACCTCGTGGATTGCTCGGATTCTGCCGACACCGAGCCAGAGGAGGCCTTGAGAGTCGTTCGCGATGAACTTGCGGGATACTCGGAGAAACTCGCGTCCCTTCCCTGGCTCGTGGCAGCGACCAAGGTCGAGTCCGATTCCGCTGGGGAACGAGCCCTTGCCCTCGAAGCTGCCGTCGGACGGAAGGTTCACGCCATCTCGGCCATCACGCGCCAAGGCCTGGATGCCTTGCTGAAGTCCCTCTTGCCGGTCCTGAGTCCTTCCGAGGACTGATTTCAGGAAAGCGCGCTCCACCGTTCCCCCTGAGGCTGTCGATAAGCAGGGCAGGCCCTCACTCGAACGAGAGTGGGGACAATGCGGGACGACAAGGAGCCATAGGCACATGGTCAAACTCGAGGAATTGCTCCAGTTCATGGTCAAGGAAGGCGCAGCCGACCTCATCCTGAAGACAGGAGCCTGTCCGGCAGTTCGTATGAACGGTCAGGTCCGTTTCATCTCGGATCAGCCTCTGAGTCCCAGCTTCACCAAGCAGTATCTCGAGTCCTTGGTGGGCAAGGATGGGCAGGAGAAGTTCCAGGAGGAGGGTGCTCTGGATCGTGCCGTGGCCGTCGAGGGCGTGGGGCGCTTCCGTTGCAACATCTTCCGTCAGTCCGGACGGGTTGCTTTCGTCTTCCGTCACGTCAAGGAACAGGTACCGAGCTTCAAGGACCTGCATCTTCCTGTGGAGCCGCTCCAACGCCTCGCCAATCTGCGGCGTGGTCTGGTCTTGGCCACGGGTGTGGCCGGATCGGGCAAGTCCACGACCTTGGCCTCCATGTTGGAGTACATCAACTCCAGCCTGCCTCGCCACATCATCACGATTGAGGACCCGATCGAGTTCCTCTTCGAGGATAAGGTCTCCATCGTCAATCAGCGGGAGATCGGGACCGACTCTCCAAGCTTCGCCCTGTCGCTGCGACAGGCACTGCGCCAGGCGCCCGACGTCATCATGATCGGCGAGATGCGAGATCGCGAAACGGTCGAGGCGGCGATCAGCGCAGCCGAAACAGGCCATCTCGTCATGTCCACGCTGCACACGGTGAACGCGGTCCAGACCGTAGAGCGCATCATCTCCTTCTTCCCGCCTCACCAGCACGATCTGATCCGTCTGCAGCTGGCCCTGAACCTCGCGGGGGTCATCTCCTTGCGTCTCATCAAGCTGAAGGATGGCGTGGGGCAGCTCCCTGCCTGTGAACTCCTGGTGAACACGCCCACGGTCAAGGACCACCTTCAGGAGGGCAAGACGCGATCTTTGCCCAAGGCGCTTGAGGAGGGGGCCTATTACGGCACCATGACCTTCAATCAGTCGCTCGTGCGCCTGTTCGAGGCGGGCAACATCTCCTACGACGAGGCTCTGGCCAACTCGGACAACCCCGATGAGCTGAAGCTCCAGATGCGCGGGATCACCCGGGGAACCGCTGCTCAAGCCTTCCAGTCCTAGCCTGGTCCCGGGCAAGCAGCAGGATCTGGCGAATCCTCGGGCCTCGGGCAAGTTTCCGTGGAGAGGGCCGTCTGAGGTCTGCCCGGATTCCGTCGCGGTTCCTGCCGTGGACCTCGTCCGGGCTCTGCCCTAGGATGGGGAGCCAACGATGCGTACCGAAACCCTGAGTTTTCTGATCTACCTTCTCTCCGTAGGGGTGCTGGGCCTGCTGGGCTATCAGCTCTACGAGAAGCACGATATGCGCTGGGTCGGTATTCCCGGTGTCGGGAATCCCCCCGCAGAATCCCTCGTGAACTACCGCAAGAACGTGGTCCGGAATGGATCCCGACGCGTTGCCTCTGATAGACGGTGGTCCTATGCGGCTCGGATGGCTACCTGGTGGGATGTGATCAAGATGGCCAACCTTACAGGAAAGCTGCCTCCTCCCCCCAAGGAGGAGGTCACAGCCTCGGAGTCGGAGGAGGCGGCAGCCGTTCAGACGCCACAAACGCCCCTCCACGAGATTCTCAAGATCGTGACCCTGTTCGGGAGTGATACGGGCACGATCAAGGTGCAGTACAAGGAGGGTCATGGGGTGCAAGGCCCGAGTGCCCTGGTCATGGGCCTGTCCGATACCGTCCCTGGATCTGGTATGTCGGCGGGGATGGCCCCGGGACAGACCCAGGCCGTCCTCGGGCCGCTCTATCAGGATCTGTCCATCGGCGAGAGCCTCTACCCTCCCTTCGAGTTGATCCAGGTCGTTCGTGTGGAGCCGGTAGGCAATGACATCGGGGTCGTCTTCAGCCGCCCGGCCCCTGGTGCGGAGGATGCCAAGGCTGGCAAGCGCGTCGAGGAGATCGTCCTCGTCAATCAGCTGGAGATCGGCGGAGACAATTCCTTTGCTGGTCTCGGTACCATCGATGACGGGAATACGACCCGCAACGAGAGCTCTGGGCCCAAGGTGAGCAAGGGAACCTGGCAGGATCCTGGGGAAAAGACGCGGAAGATCGGAAACTCGATCATGATCTCGGTCAAGGATCAGAACTTCCTGAGTCGCCCGGACGAGTTTCTCCAGGAGGTGGCCGTCCAGGACTTCAAGGAGGAGTGGGCGGACCCCACTTCGCCGGGCAAGAAGATCAGTGTGCGAGGAGTGGCGGTCACCAAGATCTCACCCAGGCTCCGGCAGTTCGGTGTTCAGGAGGGCGAGATCCTGATCAAGATCAACGGTACTGCAGTCTCGGGCCGATCGAACGCCATGAACCTGGGCAAGCAGCAATACAATCGGGGCGTGCGCAGCTTCGATCTCACCTTCCTGACCAGCACAGGCCGGGAGAGGGTGATCTCCTACCAGGCCCCGAACAAATAGTCGACGAGGGGGACCCTGGATTGGGCAGGTCCGAAGCGAGCTCCCGCATCCTCACTCTGGACCAGGGCAACACGAGCCTGAAGGCCCTGCTCTGGGAGGATGGGCAGGTGGTCCAGTGCTGGCGGGTCTTCCTCAAGGAGAAGGAGGGGGAAAGCCAGGTCCCGGACTCGAAACCGCTTCCTGAGCTCGAGGGCGTCGATGAGGTCCGCGGGGTCCGGGTGCCAGGATCGGGGGAGCCTCTGCTGCCAGCGAGCTGGCCCCAGGTCTGGTGGGCCGGCGAAGCTCTGGAGCTTCCAGGCAGGGTCCTGTATCGATGCCCCCAAGAGATGGGAGCGGATCGAAGAGTCGCAGCATGGGGGGCTCGAACCCTGCATGGCAGAGCCCTGGTCCTGGACTGCGGCACTGCGTTGACCCTCACCCATGTCGACGAGGAGGGCGAGATCCATGGGCTTGGGATCTCCACAGGCTATGGGACGCTCAGGAGGGGGCTGGCCCAGGCGGCGCCGGCCCTGGCTGGGTACCTGGCGGAGGATGTGCCCCTTCCGGCGGGCCTTCCCGAAGGAAGTGCCGAGAACTTGAGTCTGGGCATGATCCAGGGCTGGGCCGGGCTGCTGGAACGTCTGCTTGCTGAAGCCCGCCGGCGTCTCCCCAAGCCCTCTCCCCTGGTGCTGACGGGGAGCGATGCGCCGCTCGCGGCCGAGCTGCTCGGTGAGGGTGAGGTGCAGGCCGAGCTACTGCACGTAGGGCTCCTGGCGCTGGCGTGGCGCGTGTGATGCTTCGGCTGCGGCAATTGACTGCACCCGGAGCCTCGGCGCTCGCTGTACTCGAGGTGTCGGGTGGCGATGCGAGTGCATTCCTCCATTCGCTCGGCGTGTCGACCCTGCCGAGCGAGGGGCAGCTGCGATTGGCTCGTTTGCGGCTGGGTCGAGGGTTGCGCGAACAGGCCCTGCTGGTGGCGACGCGTCGGGGTTATGAGATCCAGACGCATGGCAACCCTCTCTTGATCCGAGCGATCCTGGATGGCGCACCGCCGCAAGCCACAGCCCCTGCGGCAGCTTCCGTCGAGACATGGGGGCAGAGCATCCTGCGCGTGGCGCGCGCGATCCGGGGCCAGTATGCGCTGCGATTGGCACTCTTCCAGCTCGGGCGCGAGGGATCGACCGGCCTGCTCCAGGACCTGACTGAGGGCGGATCGATGGATCGTTTCCTGTGCGACTGCGAGACGGCACTCTCACGTGCGGACGCCGTGCGGGCTTGCTTGCGTCCCCATCGCATCGTCCTCCGTGGCCGGGTCAACTCGGGCAAGTCGACACTCTTCAATGTGCTGGTGGGGCGCGAGCGCGTACGTACCGGGCCGAAACCGGCTCTTACGAGAGATCCTGTCTGGGAGGAGATCCTCTATCGCGATCGCGTCCTCTGGATCGTCGATACGGCGGGTGAATCGGAGGGGCTGCAGGATCTGGACCTCAGCGCCGAAGGGCTGGGCCGTAGGGAGGGAGACAACTCGGACCTGGTCCTCTGGCTGCACTCGAACCTGGAAACGAACGAGTCCCTGCCGCGAGAGCAGGAGGCCCTGCTTCTGGAAACCCATCATCCGCGACCCGACATCGGGAGGCTGCATCTGGATCTGCTTCGTTTGGACCCCAGCGCTCTCAGGGCCGCCGTCTTGGATCGTGTTCTCGATCGCCTGGGGTTGGTTGAGCTGCCACCCCTGGCTCCGGCCCCTCTGGACGAAGGCATGGAGCGGGGCCTTCGTTGGCTTCTGGATCAACCGGATCGGCAAAAGGCCGCCCGTCGCCTGCTCGCGGAGGGCCCCCCGCCTTCCTGAGATGTGGGCCCCGTCTCCAAACGCATACCAACGCGAGGTTGACAGCGGCAGTGCTAGTGAGTCAACTCCTGGGGATGACCCCGGGGAAGCGCGATCTCATCTCCATCGACGATCTCTCCAACGAGGAGATCCTTGGCCTGTTCCGCTACGCGGAGGAGTTCGATGGGGATTTGAAGGCTCATGCAGCCACCTGCCCGGGCACCATTCTCGCCACGCTCTTCTTCGAGCCCTCGACGCGCACCCGGCTCTCCTTCGAGTCGGCCATGCTACGTCTCGGCGGGGGCGTGATTTCTGCCACCGAGGGAGGCACGACCTCGGCAGCGAAGGGCGAGAGCCTGGCGGATACCGCGCGCATCGTGGGAGGACGCTACGCCGACCTGATCGTCCTGCGGCATCCCGATGAGGGGGCGGCCAAGGTCCTGGCAGACTACGCGGAGGTGCCGGTCATCAACGGAGGGGATGGAGGGCATGAGCATCCCACGCAGACCCTCTGCGACCTCTACACGCTCTGGAAGGAGAAAGGCCATCTGTCGGATCTCGAGGTCGTGCTCTGCGGTGACCTCAAACACTCGCGCACGATCCACTCCCTGATCTCGGCCCTGGCTCGATTCGATGCCAACATCGTTTGCCTGCCCTATGAGGGGTTCGAGATCCCCTCTCATGTGCTCGAGCGACTCGAACGACGATGGGGCAGCGAAATCCAGAGGGCCGACGTCGGCGATCTGCCAGGAATCAGCGCAGGCAAGGATGCTGTCTACGTGACTCCGAGCCGCCCGCATCAGCAGTCCCTCTTCACGCAGCTCAATGCGCAGGTCGTCCAACGCATCGATGCCATCTACATGACGAGGTCACAGCGGGAACGGCAGGGTGACGACGACAAGGGGGATGGTTACATGAGCCTCGGGCCGACCCAGCTCAAGGAGAAGCGGTTCAAGGAGACGAGCATCCTTCACCCGCTTCCCCGGGTCGACGAGATCAGCTACGACATGGATCGGGATCGGAGGGCCATCTACTTCCGTCAGGCGGGCAATGGAGTTCCGATCCGGATGGCCCTCCTGGCCTTCCTGCTCGGCAAGCTCAAGCTGGGCGGGGCCAAGCCTCCGCGCGCGAGCAAGAAACCCCTCTACCGGTCCAGCCATGGCCTTCGCTGCTCGCATGAGGTCTGCATCTGCAATCGTGAGGGCCGTCGCTATCTGATCTCCGAATTCGAGGTCATCGAGGAACTACCACCGCTTCTGGCCTGTGCCTACTGCGGCACCGAAGAGCGCCCACAGTTCGTCGGTCATCGGCAGTCCAGAAAGCTGCACAGGGCCAAT
Source organism: Planctomycetota bacterium (assembly GCA_024278315.1). Taxonomy (GTDB): domain Bacteria; phylum Planctomycetota; class UBA1135; order UBA1135; genus JAJRTL01. The sequence goes on from JAJRTL010000011.1 coordinate 26,354, forward strand.
GCTGCCGAGGCCACGCGCATCCACGTCGAGAACCGGGTCTACTTCCGGGATCGTACGGCCGCTGTGGCCGCCGGGTTCGGAGAAGGACTCTGACCATGACTCGTGATCTCTTGGAGTGTGTTGAAGTCGAGACTGGGCCTGACCCGCAGAAGTCGGTCCTCTGGCTCCACGGATTGGGTGCATCGGGGCACGACTTCGAGCCCATCCTTCCCTATCTGGGTCTGCCCAAGGGCAGTGCTGTCCGGTTCGTCTTCCCGCATGCGCCCGAGATCCCTGTCACGCTCAACATGGGGATGGTCATGCCAGCCTGGTATGACATCGCTGAGCTCAATCTCGAAAGAGGTCATGACATGGAGGGGATCCAGAGGTCCCATTCCCAGGTCCTGGATCTCATCGGTCGGGAGAGGGAGCGCGGGGTGGCGAGCGAGGACCTCGTCCTGGCTGGATTCTCCCAGGGGGGAGCGATTGCTCTCTACACGGCTCTGCGATTCTGCGAGCCCCTGGCCGGATGCCTGGCTCTCTCCACCTATCTGGTGGGGGAGGAGGGCCTGGCCGATGCCAGGAGTGAAGCGAATCGGGACCTGCCGATCTTCGAGGCTCACGGACGATTCGACCCGATGGTTCCGATGGAGCGAGGCCTGCATTGTCGAGATCGACTGGCGGAGCTGGGCTACACTCCTCTCTGGCGCGAATACCCGATGCAACATGAGGTCTGCATGGAGGAGATCCAGGATATCGGGGTTTGGCTGACGGAGGTTCTGGGTCTCTCTGCCTGAACCAGGACCATCCGGTGGGGCCCGCAGAGGCCTCCTGTGCGAATGCGCTCAGGCCCTTCCCCTCGGATCAGAATCCCAGCCTTGGTCCACCCGGTTCGCCTTCTCCTGGGCCGATGCATCCGGATCATGGAGGTTCCCGGGTGCGGGCACCCACGCACTTCTCGTGCGAGATCACTCGCAGTCGCACTGGGTGGCGGACGAACCTCCCCGCAACTTGAGCCTAAGTGCCTTCTTTTCAGCTCGTTGTGCCATCCGGGCCCTTTTTGCGGTCTCGGTACGCGCTTTGCTAATGCTGGGAAAGCCCCCCTGGTCTCTCGTTCCTCTCAGTGAGAGTCCGTCCTGTCCGCCAAGGACAGGATATTCTTCATGGCGATCCTGAACGGGATCCCGTGATTCGAGCTTGAGGGCCTCGAGGCTTGTGCCGAGAGGCCTGAGCCTAGAGCAGCCAGTTTTCTTCCTCCGGAGACCCCAGTGGATCCCAGATTTGCATATCCCCGCCCGTCAGGGTTGAACCCGGCCAACAGGGCAAGATGCCTTGCTGCTGGGTGGATTGCTTCCAGGGAACAAATTGACAGTGTGGAGCGAGACCGGAGAATGGGCCCTGTCCCTCTCGCCTCAATCCTCCCTGGCCAGGCAGCCTCTAGTCTTGCAACTCGTGAACATGTACTCCGCAGGAAAGCTGCGGTCGCTACCTCTGCAGTTGTGACGATCGAGCTTCTCGATCGAGCTCCCCATTCGGGATCCATCCGTGGACCCGCAGATCCAAGAAAGAAAAGGTCATGATGATGCGACGTAGAGTCAGTTTGGCTGGATTCCGAAGCCGTGGAATCCGAGGTTTGGGCTCCATGGGGCTCGCTCTTGGTCTGGCCCTGTCCTTCTCCGCCTGTAGTGGCGGTGGTGGCGGTAGTGGTGAGGGGGGAACCGGGGCTGCTTCGGACGGAATCACGCTTATGAGCATCCATGCGGGCCGCCTCGTGGATGTCTACGGCCTGGTGGGGGACGAGGCCGGGAGCAGCACGGGCGCGATCGAGCTTTACGAGACCGACGTGCTGATTGGCAACGACATCCAGGATGAGCGTCAGGTCAACGAGAACAAGGCCGACTCTGAGATCACCTATGACTTCATCGGGGCTGACCCCGCCACCCTTCAGCCAAAACTCCTGATCACGCGAGTGATCGGCTCCGCGGATTTCAAAACGGCATTCGGCGAGTTGGATGACACGGCCCAGCTGATCTCGGCCGGAGTCTATGGGCAAAACACTGCAGTTCAGCCCTTCAACGTCGCGGCTCGCAATGCAGGACTCCGCCTGACCTTCAATCGCGACCTGGGACTTCCGGCTGATTTCTTCATCGAGCGCGACGCCACGGGCCGGCCTGCCGGGATCAAGAATCCCGAGGCCATCGAGCTGGTGGAGATCGTGGGTGATCCGACCGACAATGATCCCATCGGCGACTTCAAGCGCATCACGACCCGGATCGCCCATCGCAAGAACCTGATCATCCTGGATCCGGTCCTGCTGGGTGTGGAAGGCAACTGGTTCCAGGTGCCCAACCGCGCTTCGGGAATGCCTGCCAGCGCGACCCAGAACTTGCCCAACATCCGGGTCAACCTCACGCTGGAAGGGCCTCTCCGCATCAGGGGGCTCACCGCACGAACCGATCCGCGTTTCATCCAGACGAACCTGTCCGGGCGCAAAGCGCTCGTGAGGGACTTCCGCTCGGGCAACAGTCGTGACACCACGGCCGGTTTGCAGAACGGCTTCGTGCGCGAGAAGATCCCGCCGCGCCTGGTCGGAGAGATGCGGATGCGTCTCGAGAGCGTCGAGAAGCTCAGCGAGACCGTTCAGCGATTGACGATCTTCAAGGCTGGTGTCGTACACGAACTCGATCGTGGTGATGTGCTCAAGCTCTTCCCCAAGGGGTCCAACACCGGTGTGGCTGCGGCCGTGACCGAGATCATCCTGGATCCGGACGAGGATCACGGCAAGCCCGGTGTCCAGCGTGTACGTGTGCGTGTGCGCAGTATCGATGGCTGGGAGGCTCACGATCCTTCCAACGATCCTGAATTCCCCGCGTCGATTCCCGAGCGCATGAAGTGGCTGCTCAAGAACGCTCCGCTGGTGGTGCTCTCCGCCGAGTTCTTCGGCGGTGACCAGAAGACGACCGGGGATGACCCCGAGAACTTCATCACCTTCACCCCGGATCCCGTTCCGGATCCAGGGCAGACGATCGTCAAGCCGGGTGAGAATGTCTCTCCCTTCGCCCACATCGTGTTGCGCTTCACCAAGCCTGTGAACCTGGCAACGGTCAAGCCCTACGATTCGATGATGCTCTCGACGCTGTCCAGTGCTCGTGACACCTTGGATCCCAAGATCGGCACGCCGCACCTCATCGCCTCGCAGATCTTCGATGAGGATGGCTCATCCACATCCTTGCGCGTCGCACCGCCGATGGGTTTCTTCCTCAGTGAGGAGATGCGCGGAGCCAGCAAGAAGAAGCAGTTTCCCTACTATCTCCATCTCGTGGGTGGATTCGAGGGCATCCGGGATTTCGCCGGCAACCCCATCGATTTCCAACGCACAGATGTGAGTTCGGCGCAGGCAAGCTTCAATACCTTCGAGTTCCACCTGGATACGAATGTCGAGAAGGCGGGCAACCGCTTCCCCAACAACCGCGTGGTCAACATCGTGCGCCGCTTCACCTCTCTCGATGAGGATGAGAGCGTGAAGGGGCAGATCGACTTCTTCGGTCCCGTCGCCGTGGTCGGTGGCAGGGCGATCGGCCGCTCCCTGACGCGTGGAAGCTCCTTCGTCGATGACAAGAACCAGCTGCCCTCCCCGCCGGCATTCCCCTTCTCGTTCTGTCAGACTGGGGACTTCATGGCTCTGACGGCATCCAACCCGGTCAGTGGACCCATCTTGAATCCGCTGAACCCATGGGGTGGTAGGCTCGAGAACATCTGGCGTGAGATCGACCTGTCACTCTCGCGCACCAACCCCGTCGACTTCAACCTCGATGTCGAGCAGATGTGGTGGGCTCCGTTCCAGCAGGGATCGGCCGGCACGCGGGACATCATCTATGACATCTTCGACCGCATCAGCCTCTTCCTGGGGCACTGCGAGTATCGTCCCGACAACTGCATCTGGCCTGCTGCCGCCCTTCCGCGCTACAGGCAGTCGGGTCTCCAGTTCTACTTCGATAGCAACTTCGCTCGCAATCTCAAGGCGGGTGCAACCAACATGACCAACCCCTCTGCGAACGACATCGAGGAGAGGCCTGCCCCGCACATCGCCTATGAGAACAGGGAAATGATCGTGCAACACAAGGATCTCACGATGGATCCGACCAACAGTGTGCGCTATCTACCTCTGCCGACCTTCGCCAAGGACAAGGGCTACTTCACCTTCCGTGACGAGGCCGTGGATGTCCTGGGTGGCGGGCGTGGCCAACCTCGCATCCTGAGCCCCTTCGGACCCGAGAACGAACGCTACTGGGATAGCGCAAATCGTACGAGCGCGGACGACGGCAACGTGGGCTCCATTGCCCTGCCGATCATGGCCGACTTCTGGTCCTATGTGGACGACCCCAAGCTGCCCAAGGATGACCCCTTCTTCGCGACGGGAGCCAATGGTCTCCAGCTCTCCCTCGCCGTTACGTCCAGTGCGGTGCCCTACTTCCGCGTCTATTCGGGTGGATCGCTGGTGTTGAGTAAGAACGCCAAGTACGTGCGTCCGGGTAGCCGTGATTTCAAGGTGGCGAGTGGTGGATGGAACCCGCTCTCGGGAGCTCGCACTGCGGCTGGTGACCCGACCCAATACTGGATGAGATTCGACTGGTTGCGTCGGAAGTCCTACATGACCTACGGCTTCATCAATCTGCAGGATCCACATAGCGATGCCACCAACAACTACGGTGACCCTCGACTGGGCTCCAGCAACGCCTATGCGATGAGCGCCAACCAGATCTGCAACTTCCAGGAGTTCTTCGAGCCGCCTCTGTCGACGCTTCCAACCGGGACCGTCATCGAGGCCGAGTATCGCGGGGCCGACAGGGCGTCCTCTGGGTTCAAGGCCCTGGATCCTCGTCTGCCAGGAAATGCACACATCCGTCGTTCTTCCGGTTCCCAGTGGGCCTACCGCTACACGAACAAGCTCACCAAATACACGACCAATCCCAACCAGCTCTTCCAGGACTCCTATCTGGGCAAGTTCCAGTTGGACGCCTCGAAGGTGCGGATCATGAACTGGCGCATTCGTTTCCAGAACAATCCTGAGGCGGTCAATCCCGCCCCGCCGACCCTGGACTCCTACGGTCTGAGTTACCGCATCGAGACCAGGATCAAGTAGACGTCCGAGAACGAACAACCGAAACAAACTAGATCAAGACAGGCACTGACACTCCTGGCCCCTTGGCATCGGCAATCGGTGAAGGGGAGCCTTCTCTGGCTCGGCACCATCGGGGCTGGGCCATGAGGACTGGGGTAGACTTGCTTCGTCATCCTCCACTTTCCACTGCTTTTCGATGGGCTCCCCCCCGGGAACCCGAACTCTCCTTCCAAGAGAACCGTCATGATGACACCCTTCAGACAGATCCGGACAAGCGTTGCCAGGACCAGCATGGTCGGCGCTTTGGCCTTGGCGCTGGTTGCTTGCAGCAAAGGCAGCGAAACGCCGGCAGACTCGAGGACCGGTGGCCCCTTCGAGGTGCTGACGACAGCACCGGCGAACAATGGCCAGCTCTTCCTCAACCAGTCCGTGCGTTGGACCATGTCCAATCCCTTGAACATCGACACGGCGACCTTCAACGCCATTGCGTTCACGGTGAGGGAGGCGGGAGGCGATCCGGTTTCAGAGCAGGTGACGGGAAACTTCCGCCTGGGTTTGGATGTCGACGGGGTCGAAGATCCCTATGTCCTGGAGTTCGTGCCGAAGCTCCCCACGAACAGCACGTTCACGAACGGTGGCTTCAAGCCTGCCCGTATCTATACGGTCACCATCGTCCAGGAGAGCATGGGCAACAATCCCGTGCTGCGCGACCTGGCGGGCAACGCCCTGTCGCCGTCCTCCGCGGGCCAGGTTTTGAGCTTCAAGACGGCATCGGGATCCTCGCCTGATGAGCTTTTCCTGGACACGAGGGTGGGTGGACCTCGTGTCATGAAGTTCGAGGTCGGACCACAGACCGGTAACAGGGTTTCCCTGAACCGTCTGGGCACGGCGCCCGTCGAGGTGCGACTGAGCTTCAATCAACCCCTGAATCCCTCGAGCAGCAATGTCCCAGTCAACCAGGATACCAACCCTGTGAATGCGCTCCTGCGCCAGAAGGGACGAATCTACCTGGAGTATGACGATGTGATTCTCGGAGACAGGCAGTGGATCCGAGCTCAGGTCGAAATGCCCGTGAATGACAATCGTGGAGCAGAGGTGATCATCCGTCCCGATGGCATCCTCCCCAACAACGCAACAATCCGAGTCATCGTCCTTGCCGACCTGCAGGACATTTCGGGCGAGTCCAACGTCAAGGATGCTTCCTACAACCCGATCGCCGGCACATTCGCGACCGAGACCTCGTTTCATTCGCAGTTCGATGCGGTGATGATGAGTTTCAAGGACGACACCTTGATCGACAAGGATGCCGCCTTCAACGACCCGATCGCCGAAGTCAAGAACGGGCTCTTGAGCGCTTCGTTCGATTTCGAAGGCCTGCCCACCAACTTCAACTATGCGCCGACCTCGCGCGAAATCATTCTGAACACCAACTTCACGCAGGTGCAGCCCACCAATGGCCCGCCGATCGCGGTCTCGGGCGGTGTGTTCTCCTTCAACAACATCGAGATCAAGCAGGATGTCAAAGTCCAGGGCACGGGCACGAACCCGCTCGTCTTCCTGGCCAATGGCACGGTCCGTATCGATGGGCTCGTCTCGGTCAACGGTGGTGATGGCGCTCAGGTGAACACCCTGAACTCCGCCAACTTCCCGACCGGTGGTGGTGTAGGCGTCTGCATGGGCGGCAATGGTGGCAAGGCTAGTCAGAACGTCACCAACTCCACCCTTCAGGGAGAGACTGGCTGGGGACCTGGCCAGGTGCCTGGAGGCGGCGGCAAGGGTGGCAAGATCGCCTGCGGCAGCATCTCCAACTATGCCGGTGGCGGTGGTGGTGGATCCATGGCCCAGCAGGGCGATGACGATTTCTCCAGCACAGCCGTCCAGAAGAAAGGCACGGGTGGAAATGGTGGCACCGCCAACGCGACGGGTGGCAAGCCCGGACCGACGAACTTCTTGGACCAGACCAAGACCAACGATTTCTGGGGTCGCCTCGTGACAAAGAGCGGCGATGTCATCATCGGCGAACTCCTGTCTCCCACCGGCGGCGGTGGTGGCGGTGGTGGCGGTGACGTGACCTCGTCCAGCAAGTGTCAGGCGGGACAGCCCGGCTACATCAACGACCGCAAGGGCGGCGGTGGTGGAGGCGGCGCTGGCGTCGTGATCATCAAGGCTCTTGGACCCATCATCATCAGCTCGACCGGTCGCGTCTCCGCAGATGGCGGGCGTGGTGGTGGAGGTGAGTGGGCTGGTTCCTCCCGTTTCGGCGGCGGTGGAGGCGCAGGTGCCGGTGGTATGGTCGTCCTCATGTCGGCGACCCGCATCGATCTGCATACGCACCAGGGCACCTATGCCAACAACGACTACAACTTCTCCGTGACGGCCGATGGCAACATCAGCCGCGTGGCCTCCTACGGCAGCGTGCGCCTGCACAAGTACCTACAGAGGAACGACAAGAACAACACCGGCGGTTACGGTGGCATGGGCCTGGTCCAGCTGCAGACGCCTCCGGGTGACGATGCTGACGGCACCGGCACCAAGCTCGATGACAACCTCCGCGTCATCCAGGGCGCCAATGTCCTGACTGGCACGGCGAAGACTTCCTACCTGATTCGCGGCGATATCCGACCGAATCCATGGTTCCTGGCTTCGCCGTATGGACGTTTCTCCTCCGCGGAGCTGCACTGGCGGTCGACGGCTGCTTCCGAACGTCGCGAGACCGTGACTCCTCAGAGTTCTGGCGCAAGGGTCATCGACTCCTTGCTCGGCAAGAGCGGTCCTGAGTGGTATTTCCAGCAGCTCGTCAACCGGAGCAAGCAGGGCAACAGCGGCTACCTCGACACCGATATCAACAGTGGCGCCCTGGTCTTCCCGCCAGTGAGACTGGATGGTGGTGTGACCCGCGCTGTCATCAAGGACGCACAGAGCAACGGGGCGGACTACCACGGTACGAATGCCCACGTCCTGACTCTGGACAAGAACTACCTTCCCGATCCGCTGACCGGTGGATGGAACTATTCCAACTACCGGGCGCGTCTCATGGACAAGTCCAACAGCGAGGTGGCTGAGTTCCGGATCCTGTCCACGTCCAAGGATCAGATCCTGCTCGAAGCCGGTCTGACCGCGCTTCCGCCCAACCTCGGCAGCGTGGAGATCCTCGCCAAGTTCCTCCGGGTCGAGACCGGAGGAGCGGAGGGCCTGGGTGACAGCTACGAGGTCAAGGTCGGCCAGGTGAAGCAACGCTACCCCAAGACCAACCTCCAGATCGGTTTCGCGTTCCACAAGGATCCCTCGGAGCCCAAAATCACGGGCAACAAGGATACGAACCGCTTCCCACAGGAGCTGGGCACCTTCCTCTACGACCTGGATCTCGACGATCCCGTGACGACCGAGCAGCTCCGTAAGCTGCACTACCGTTTCTCGAAGGCGAGGATCCGCTTCAACCTCAACTACAACCCGGTTCAACCGTCCACCACTCCTGGTCCCAATCCGGTCCAGCCTGGTGTCGAACGACCCGGTATCCGATTCCTGAATCTGCCGTATCGTTTTTGATCCAGGAAGCCTGACTCGGAAATCTCTCCTCAAGGGAGGTTTCCTGGGTCAGGTGCCCGGCACCCTCCTGGGCATCTGATCTCTACCTCTGACATGTTAGACACCGCTCGAAGAAGACTCCCCGCAAGTCGAAGCCACAAGGACTCGAGAATGCCAAGTTTCGATAGTAGAAGACCCGGTCAGCCATGGCTCAGATCCCTGAGTCGCAAGCTGCTCTTCGGAGGCCTGATTGGAGGCTTGATGTTGGCAGGCACTGCCTGCGACGGCCGCACGGAAAAGGACCCGACCGGCAACACTTCCACGGGTAGTGGTGGTGCCAGGCTCATGGGCCTGCAGTACGGCCGCCTGGTCGACATCTACGCCTACCGGCGTGTGGAGGTTGGCATCAAGGACCGGTTGGATCCACGCAATCGCCATGCCGTTCTCGTGCAGCGTGATGTCGTCGTCGGGCCTCGAGTCCAGAATGGTGATCCCTTTGCCACGGACACCGCTTCCTATCGATACCTGCCATACGACCGGCAAGCGGGTCGCCGTGGTCTTCTGATCCTCTGGGATGACCAGAACAAGGACGAGAAGGCTGCGTACGACCGCGCTCTGCTGAACGCCACCAACAGTCTTGCCTCGGTCAATGACCATGCGGCCTTCCAACCCGGCAATCAGTTGGCTCCACCCATGGTTCCGGCGGATGCCGCCATCGTGCTGACCTTCGATAGCCCACTGGGACTGGATTCGGCCTTCTTCCGTCAGGTGCCCACGGCCCTGCAGGTGCTGCAGTTGGTGGGGAATCCCGATGTCGTCTCCCATGGTGCGGCCTACAGGCTTTTGGACACGAGAATCGTCTCCAAGGAGAACGGAAGGATCCTGATCATCGATCCGGAGATCAGCGGTTTCGAAGCCGTGGGGCGCGTACCCAACCCGCGTGGTTTGCCGCAATCGCAGAACCAGACCGCAGCCAATATCCGCATTGCGTTCCCGACCTCGGGCATCGTGAGCAATCAACTCAAGGTGGCGACCGATGCCATCCAGGAACTGAACTCGGTGGACGTCAACGGCGATGATGCCGTGATCCGAGACTTCCGCTCCGGCAGCATCCTCGACGATTTCGTCGGCAATCTCCCGGACGAGGACATGCCCGAGATCGCGACACGGAAGACCATGGGCATCATGTCCGTGGACGTTGCCAAGCGTATGGTCGTCGTCAACAAGAGGTTTGCGAATCTGATCCTCAGGCCACGCCTGCCTTTCGTCGACGGCCCTATCTCCACCCTCGATGGCAGACCTCTGGGCCCACGTGCCGTTCCGCAGGGGACCGCCTTCCAGAACGGGGACACGATCAGTCAGGACATTGTCTCGCCGGTGACCGGTGAAGTCGTCCGCATCCAGGGTGAGGTGCTCCAGAATCTGGACATTCCCATTCTTGAGGGCCATCCCAACCTGGGTAAGGGAGGCGCTGGTCCGACAGCGATCCTGATCCTCTCGACCGTCTCTGGTACAGACTCCCTGGGCAATCCTGTGGTCATGGAGGGTTCGAGACTTGAGCCCCTGGGCAAGGCCTGCGAGGCCAAGGTCCACTACCACGATCAGGTGATCCTGCCTGGCAATGAGGATGTCGGCGATGCGGGCCGCAGGGATGAGTTCCTGCGTTTCACGCCTGCACCTCCCAAGCTGGATGCCAACCGCAACCCGCTTCCGCCGAACAAGAACATCGCGCCGAATGTCCAGGTTTCCGTGGAGTTCAGCAAGCCGATGTATCTGCCTTCGGTCAAGTCAGATGAGAATGTCATTCTGGCCAACCGTACCGGCGATGTCTGGAAGTATCTGGCCAACCCCAAGGTGGCTACCGTGGCCACCGAGCCGACCATCGCGACAGATTTGAGGGGAGATGGCATGGCCATCAACCTCAACCCTCCGCTGGGCTTGCTTCACAAGAAGGGGACAGCTGAGGACTACTACTTCCATGCGGCCGTAGCCGAGCAACCCGCCACGGACCGTTCCGGCAAGAAACTCCTCGTGTCGGATACCGACAAGAGGCTCGATGCTGTGACCTTCCGGTTTAGCCTCGACAAGGCAGCGGAAGACAATCTGGTGGCTTCGATCGTCCGTCGTTTCGTCTCTGCAGACGAGGATGGCACGAGCGAACAGGACATCATCCTCGACTACTTCGGTCAGTATCAGGTCCTGCCGGCTCTGGGTGCCATGTTTGGCTCCCCAACCCTGCGTTTCACGAGAGTGGCCGATAGCTCGACCCTGCCCAGCATCCTTCGCGGAAACATGGGCGAGTGCTCCGTGAGCATGCCTCCCGAGACTCTCTATCATGGGCCCATCATGTTGGTGACCCCACCGAACCCGCCGGAGGGTTGGGTGATCGAGCCTCTGGTTCCCCAGGGCTCGCGTGTGCAGTGGACCTACCGTGAGGACGACTTCCAGCTCTCACACCGCAACCCGCAGGACTTCGAGCTGGACGTGGAGCAGCTGTACTGGGCTCCCTTCATCGCCCGTAGTCCCTCGCTGTTCACCTTCGATGTCTTCGATCGCTTCTCAATGACTCTTGGCACGGCCGAGAAACGTCCGGATACGCGAGTTCGTGTCACCAATCCTCCACCTCCCGGGGTTCCCCGCTGTAGCCGGGATACGGCTTGGAGTGCCCGTAACGGCCTCTCGACCAACTTCGCGGGCAACTACCTGGACAACAGCAGCCGTGCGGTCGTCGTTTCCAGGAAGATCTACATGATCAACCCGCAGAAGCAGTTCTCTGCCAAGAGCGGTGTGGTCATGATGGGGTGGCCGGACTTCGAGAAGACCTATACCTGGCGTGATCGGCGGGATGTCGGCTGGGACAGCGCGCGCGGTGTCGCAGTTGGGCTCGGTGGATCACAGGCACCCAACAACACGAGTACCGGTGATCGGACTCTCGACATCACGAGTCCTTGGCTCCCCGAGCTGGACGACAAGGGTGCGCCTATCGCCAACAACACCGCGCTCAACTTCAGCTCCGGTTACTCCAACCTCCAGGCAGACGACTTCAAGGGCAAGACGACACAGGATCACCATCCGATCGCGCTGCCGCTGCTTGTGGACGTCAAGGTCTGGCCGGATGACAAGGCCAATGGCCTGGCCAAGGGAACGAACCGCTTCCAGCTCGCAGGCATCAATGCGCCTCAGCCGAGCCCCGAGGTTGGTTTCTACAATGCGGGCATCCCCTGGATGCGGGTGCAGAGCTCCGGTGGTCTCGACCTCAAGAACAACGAGACCTTCGTGAATCCCGAGACTGTGGGGACCGCGATCGGTGGTTGGTTGCAGAACGGATTCTTCGGTCGGTTCAACGCACCTCCGGGTGACGGCATGACCTACTGGGGCCAGGCCGACTTCGTTCGCAAGAAGTCCGTCATCACTGCGGGCTACGTGGACATGCTGCTGCCCAACAAGAACGAGTTCACTCCTCCCCCGGGTTGGAGCGGCTCCCAGTTCGGCAAGAACGGTTACCCGGATCTCACGAGCCTCGGGGGAGCCGGTATGCGCGCAGGCGAGATCACCATCCTGACGACTCCGAGCTTCCAGGAATTGCCTGCCGGCACTTCGATCAAGATCGACTATCGAGGCAGCGAATCCTTCGACAAGTCCGACACGGTCTACAAGCCGATCGCCAAGGAGACTGCGGTGAACCGTGGCAACCTCCTGAGCCCGGACTTCGCCGAAGAGCAGTTCCGCTACGTTGGTTCCAAGCGCATCAAGGCCCTCGGGATGACCAACTACGTGTCCAAGGCGTCTCTTCTGGTCGACCCCAAGACCCGCGTGGCTCCGCGCTTCATCAACTGGCGCTTCACCTTCTTCAACAACGCCCAGGTCAACCCGGCAACCGTGCCCTTCCTGGAGTTCTTTGCAGTGAAGTATCGTCTGCGTTCGCCTAAGTAGGCCTGGCTGACGACCTACCGGGCCAACGACCCTGGGGTAGACAAGGCCCCCCTCCCTCGCATGGGAGGGGGGCCTTGTGCCTTTCCGGAGGGGCACTCCAGAGTGCCGCAGCAATCTGGCCCACCTTGGGATAGGCTGGGCATCGATGATCTGGACCCGCCTTCTTCTCTACCTGCCGCTGCTCGCCCTCGCTTGCAGTCGGGAGTCGCCTGACCGGGAGCTCGAGGTGCGCCGTGTGGATCTGGCGGCGGACCCCCTCTTCGTCAACCAGGCGATCCGGGTGTACTTCGACAAGGTCCTGGATCGCGCCTCGGTGACCCCTGATACCGTGCGGGTCCTCGATGAGGCCGGCAACGCCGTGCCTGGGCGCCTCAGGACAGGCGATTGGTAGCTGGCATTCGAACCCATTCCTCCTCGCAAGCCGGATCTCTCGGATGGCTCCTTTGTACCGGGGCGCAGGTACCGGCTGGAATTGGCCGCCTTCCCCCTGGCCAATGCGCTGCGGGGGCGTGCTGGCGAAGTCCTGAAGAAGCCCGTGTCCCGGGGATTCCGCATCCACACCAGTGCCGACCTGCCGGCTGGAGCTGCGACGGAGTTCCTTCCCAGCACGGGCGGAGAGTCGATCTTCCACCCCCTCCTCCCTGTGCAAGTGCTGGAGGGGGGGCAGGTTCTCGAGGTGGCCTTCAGTCGACCCGTCTACCCTCCGTCCGTTCGGCTCGAGGCCTTTCTCCTGACTCGTCAGCTCGGGATGACGCCGATAGCTTTGCGAAGGGTCGAGATCCTGGGTCGTCCCGGCCGCTTCGGCCCCGGGTCGGTTCTCCGTCTGTATCCCGCTCGAGCCCTCACCCCGGGTCTCTACATCCTGTCTTTCCAGCCGGGATCCGAGGGGATCCAGGATTACGGTGGCGAGGGACTGCTGGTCCCCTCGACCTTTCCGGGCCAGCGTTGGAACCAGGGAGGGCCCCTGACCTTCGCAGTTGAGGAGAAGGGGCTCTCCTCCCCCTTCCAGGAGGATCTCCGTCAGCGTGCACCTGTCTTCGACATGGATCCCGAGGGCGTTGGCCTGCCTGTAGATATGGAGGGTGGTCTCCGACTCACGTCCACGGGGCTGCGTTTCCCGGATCTGGAGTTTTCGAAGTTCCAGAGCCATGGTCCTCTCTCCGTGGAAGAGAGGATGGTCATCCTGGAACCGGAAAGACCTCTACCCGGCGAGCAGGCCAGGCTCGGGAGCCAGTGGGATTTCGACTCCCTCGTGGTCCGTAGGGGCTGCAAGCTCATCGTGATGCTGGATCGGGATCTGGAGATCCGGATTGCAGGGCGGTTCTCGGTAGAGGGAGAACTGCTCTTCCGGTTGGGGGGCAAGGCTCGGGCTCTTGGCGGAAAGCGTTCGGGCTTGTTCCGCGGGGATCCACGTCCGACCTGGGCCGAGATCCACCCTCGGGTTCGCATCCTGGTCGGTGGACTGTGCCGACTCGAGGGTGCCATGGGGCTCTATCAAGAGAGTGAGCCAGGACCAGGGGAGGCTCGTGCGAGGCTCGTTCCCGGATACCTCTGGGGCCGAGGACCTTTTTTTGGCAACTGGGGAGCCAGCAGGCTCCAGAGTTGGATCCGTACGCCGCAGGATGCGAGCGAGCCCCGGGCGCTGCGGCCCACCGCCTTGCCAGGGCGATGGGGGTGGTTGGGTCCCTGGCATGCCCTTGAGCCATCCCACTCGTTCAAGGGTGAGGTGACCTTGCTCGGAGCGACACAGGATCTGACCCTCGAACTCCTGGTGCAGGGGCGGCATGAGAACGGGAGACTCAGCTCCTGGGTTCTGCCCGATGTCCTTCCGCAACTCGGGCGCTTGAGCGCACTTCGCGCGGCTCTCTACGTGGATGGCTCCGACGCGGACACCGGCCTCCTGCTTCAGGGGATGGGGATCCGCTGATTCACGCCTATGTGGATGCGGCTGCGGCAGAAAGCGCGAGGCTCGTTCGCCCTCGCGAGCCTCGTGATTCCTGGCTTTCAGAGCGATTCCCTACCGAAAAGTCCTCCCGAGAACGGTTCCTGTCAGGCTAGAATCTGCCCTTTCCAAGAGGCTTACCCCAGAATAGATGGCGGATCGGGACTGGGGTCGAGCCAAGGGCGGTTCCCGCGCAGGCGGGTGTAGGGCGGCCAGACAGGTCGTACGGGGAGACGATTGGATATTCTGCTCGCAATTGTGAGTGCGATTCTGGGACTCATGGTGGGTTCCTTCCTCAACGTGGTGATCTATCGTCTCCCACGCGAGACCTTCCTCTCCGGGGGCAAGCGCTCTCACTGCCCCTCCTGCCAGGCGCAGATCGCGTGGTTCGACAACCTTCCCGTGATCTCCTGGTTGTTGTTGCGGGGCAAGGGGCGTTGCTGCGGCACAAGGATCTCGATCGAGTATCCGCTCGTCGAACTCGTCACCGGCTCGGCATTCCTCGCGATCTGGCTCTATCAAGGCCAGGGTGGTTTCCGCGGTAGCACAGCCGTCTGGTCACCCTTGGTGGGTTGGGATGCGGCGGCCGTCCTCTTGCTCGTCGCGAGCTTCGCACTCACGTCCGCGCTCCTGGCGGCCTCGGTCATCGACTTCCATCACCGCATTCTGCCCAACGCCATCAACTATCCTGGGCTCGCGCTGGCCCTGCTGTTGAGCCTGTTGCTCCCCTCCATCCATGCGGACGACTGGCTCTATGGTCGTTTCCATGAGGCTGCCCCCAGTGCACGTTCGTTTCTCGTCGCACTGGCTGGCATGGCCGTGGGGGCTGGTCTTCTGCAGCTCGTGGCCTGGATCGGTAAGAAGCTCTACGGCCGGGACGCCATGGGCATGGGTGACGTGAAACTCATGGCCTTCCTCGGTGCTCTGCTGGGTCCAGGCGGTGTGCTCCTGGCCTTGGCCTTGGCCGTCCTTCTGGGCGCTTTTGGTGGGATCGCAGCCGCGATCTTCACGCGGGATCCCATGATTCCCTTCGGCCCCTTCCTGGCTGTGGCCTCCCTGGCCTCCTGGTTTGCAGAAGGCTCGATTCGCTACCTGCTGGGAGAAGCTTGGCCCCTCTGGCTGCGCACCAGCGATTATGGGATGCCAACACTGGTTGGCATCTGTGTACTTTGTTTGTTCGCCATCCTCTTTCTCCGGAGGCTTCGGCGATGAAAACGCTTTTCTCTCACACTTGCCTCGATTGGGCTCGCGATGGAGCCCGGGAGATGATGACCATGATGACGATGCTACGATCCAGAAAGAGCCTTCTGTTGCT
Source organism: Planctomycetota bacterium (assembly GCA_024278315.1). Lineage (GTDB taxonomy): Bacteria > Planctomycetota > UBA1135 > UBA1135 > JAJRTL01. The sequence continues at coordinate 42,170 of JAJRTL010000011.1, forward strand.
CTTCGCTCTCTCCCTCGCTTCCTTGACCGGATGCAAGGCCAAGCTTCAGGCCCAGCTGCGCGATCGCGATGAGACGATCCGGAGCCTGGACGGTCAGCTGGCCAACATGCGCCTGGAGAACGAGCGCTTGCAGGCCGAGCGCGATCGAGCCCTCGCCGATGCCAAGGCGCGCCAGAGCCAGCCCCAGGAAGCCTCGGCTCCCAAGCAAGGGAACAAGAAGGATCTGGATTTCCTTGCCAACGAGATTGGCAGTGACGTCAAGGTCCGGAATGTGGGGGGGCGGATCTCGATCGGGATCCCGAGCAGCGTGAGTTTTGCTCCTGGGAGCACTCAGCTCAGCCCCGAAGGTCAGAGGGTTCTGGGGCGAGTCGCGCGGGTCCTCCAGAGGGACTTCGCCGGTCGGCGCATCTACGTCGAGGGGCACACCGACCGGACGCCGCTCAAGAAGACCAAGTCCAAATACAAGACCAATCGGCGGCTCTCAGCCATGCGAGCCGATGCCGTGGCCACGTACCTGGGGCAGCATCAGGTCCCTGAGTCCAAGATCGTGATCGTGGGCTACGGGCCCTACAAGCCTGTGTCGCAGAGCAACCTGGCCGCCAATCGCCGGGTGGAGGTCGTGATCGGCGACTAGGCAGCCCGAACGATTCATGACCTCGATGCGTCTGGGAGGCTTCTCCGGGCCTGCCGAGCGCGGGGCCGGAGATTGCGTCCCAATCCCCTGGTCTACCACGCCCTATGGCGATTCCATGGCGGTGGCCTTGTGCCTATAGTCTGGGGCCCGAACTCCCCCCAGAAAACCGCTGCAACAAGAGGAATTGGCGTATGGGACATCAAGTAGACAGTCTCCGCACCTTCACACTACTGGGCCATGGCGGCTCCGGGAAGACCTCCCTGCTGGACGCCATGGCCTATCAGGCAAAAGTCTCGCCCAGGCACGGTAGCCCAGCGGACGGAACCAGCATCTCTGATACCGAGCCCGAGGAGAAGGAGCGGCATCACACGCTGACTTCCCATCTCTTCCGGATCCCCTGGAACGGACGTTCACTCGAAGTCGTGGACACTCCCGGGCACTCAGACTTCCTCGCGGATGCACTCTGCAGCTTGCGCGCCGTCGAGACCTGCATTTTCGTCATCGACGCCAGCACCGGTGTGACCTTCCACACCCGCCGACTCTGGAGCATGGCTGGCCAACTCAAGAAGGGTCGCATGGTCGTGCTGACCAAGGCCGATTCGGACAACGTCAAGCTGGATGAAGTGTTGGATGACATCCACGCACAGCTCGGCAATCGTGTCGTTCCCTTCAACCTGCCCGATGGAATGGGATCCGCCTTCAAGGCTGTCGAGACCTGCCTGGAAGAATCATCGAAGTATCGTCCGACGCTCGAAGAGGGTGTGGCCGAGTCCGATGATGCCCTGATGGAGAAGTACTTCGAAGAGGGCACACTGACCTCCGAAGAAGTGGAGAAGAACCTGCCCCATGCCATCGAGCTGGGAACCATCCACCCGATGCTGACGGCCAGTGGCACGTCGATGATCGGCATTCCTGAACTCCTCGATTTCATCTCCAAGGACACGCCCTCTCCGATCCAGGCTGTCCCGCGCAAGGCGGCCAAGGACCCAGAGAAGGAATTCGATGTCGAGATCTTGCCGGACCCGGCGGCACCCTTCGTGGGCCTGGTCTTCAAGGTTGTGTCGGATCCCTTTGTCGGCAAGCTCGCCTACATCCGTTGTCTGAGAGGGACGCTCAAGGCTGACGAAGGGTTCACGATTTCCCGGACGGGGGAACACTACAAGGTGCCCGCCCTCTTGCGCGTGCATGGTAAGGATACTGCAGATCTGGATGAATGCGTGCCCGGAGAGCTCTTCGCGGTCGCCAAGATCGAAGAGCTGCACATCGGTGATACGGTCTGTGCCGACGCGGAGGTCTTGCATCTCCCGCAGTTCGATCTGCCATCTCCCATGGTGGCGATCGCCGTGAACCCCAAGAGTCGCGGCGACGAGCAGAAGATCGGTCCTGCTCTCGAGAAGCTCGCCGCCGAAGATCCCTGCTTCCGCACGGGAAGAGATCCAGACACGGGTGAGTTCCTGGCCGAGGGCTTGTCCCGACTGCATCTGGATGTGATCTTCGGGAGGCTCAAGGAACGCTACAAGGTCGAGCTCGTGCAGCACGAGCCTCTCGTGCCCTACCGCGAGACCGTGACGATCAGTTCCAAGGGGCATCACCGTCACAAGAAGCAGAGTGGTGGACGTGGACAGTTCGGCGAAGTGTATGTGCGTTTGGAGCCCAGGGACCGTGGTACGGGCTTCGAGTTCGTGGATGCCATCGTGGGTGGGTCGATCCCCCGGCAGTTCATTCCCGAAGTCGAGAAGGGCGTCCGCAAGATGATGTCCGAGGGCGTGATCGCAGGATTCCCGGTCGTGGACTGTGCGTGCGAGGTCTATGACGGCAAATTCCACGATGTCGACTCCGATCAGCTTTCGTTCCAGTTAGCGGGTGGACGTGCCTTCATGGATGCCTTCGAGAAGGCCAAGCCGATCCTGCTCGAGCCCATGATGGTGCTCGAGATCCATATGCCTTCCCGGTTTACGGGTGATATCACGAGCAATCTGTCCAATCAGCGCGCACGCATGACCGGTATGGATTCTGAGGGTGATGACCAGGTCATCCACGCCACGATGCCGCTCAAGGAGGCTCGTGGGTATCAGTCGCAGCTTCGATCGCTGACGGCGGGGGAGGGGAGCTTCTCGATGAGGTTTTCCCACTTCGACCCGCTCCCGGGGAACCTGCAGCAGGAAGTGGTGGCTGCGAGGAAGAAGAAGACTGAAGACTAGGTTGTCTTTGGGTGACTGATGGCTGATGGCTGGGGGGCTGTCGGCTGTTGGTGGATGGCTGATGGCTGGGGGGCTGTCGGCTGTTGGTGGATGGCTGATGGCTGATGGCTGGATGGCTGATGGCTGGGGGGCTGTTGGCTGGGGGGAGTGGTTGTGGGGTGTTGGTTTGTGGGGCGCGGGGGGCCGGGAGGTCCTCGGGCCCCTTTGCTCCGTACATCGGATGCACTCGGGAAGTCGCTACAGGGGCCCGAGGACCTCCCGGCCTGTGTTGCGGGGGGGCTGCCTACCGCTGGGGGCGGGAGCGGAGGGGTCGCTGCGCGCTGCGGGTCGCTGCGCTGCGTGGTGAGTGGGGAGGAAGGGGTTGAAGTCTGGTGAGGTCGGAGTTCCGCCTTGCGTTTGGGTGGTGGGCAGAATGCTGAGGGTGTGCTAACGGCGGGGGGCGGATTCGCCGATAGAGACTCAGGACTCCTGAATCAGATTCCACACAACGAAGGATGAATCCATGGTCTCTATGGAAGAGTTGCTGAACCTCATGGTTCAGCGGGGTGGCTCCGACCTCCACATTTCTGTTGGCTCACGCCCCAAGATCCGCATCGACGGAAAGCTCTACGACACGGAACACGACGTCCTGACGCCAGAGGTGACGCAGAAGATCGTCTATTCTGTCCTGACCTCGGACCAGATCGCCAAGTTCGAGAAGGAGTTGGAGATCGACTTCTCCTTCGGAGCCGCCAATCTTGGCCGATTCCGGACCAATGCATTCATCCAGAGAGGGACGGTTGCGGCGGTCTTGCGCGTGATCCCCTTCGAGGTCTATGACTTCGATCAGTTGGGGCTCCCCAAGAAGGTCTGCGAATACGTCTGCAGCATGCACAAGGGGTTGATCCTGGTGACGGGGGCCACGGGATCCGGGAAATCGACGACTCTGGCGTCGATGGTGGATTACCTGAACCAGCAGCGGCAAGGGCACATCATCACCGTGGAGGATCCCATCGAGTTCCTTCATCGCAACCGTAACTGTCTCGTGAATCAACGCGAGGTCGGTGCGGATACACATGGATTCCCCAAGGCACTGCGTTCAGTGTTGAGGCAGGATCCGGATGTGGTCCTGATCGGTGAGCTTCGCGACCTGGAGACCATCGAGGCAGCCCTCACCCTGGCCGAAACGGGTCACTTGACCTTCGGCGCGCTACACACCTCGGACTGTGTGCAGACGATCAACCGGATCGTCGACGTCTTCCCGGCACACCAGCAGCAGCAGATCCGGACGCAGTTGAGCTTCACGCTCCAGGCCGTTCTGTGTCAGCAGCTGTTGCCCAAGACCTCGGGCAAGGGCCGAGCCCTCGCCGCCGAGATCATGATCGTGAATCCGGCCATTCGTGCGCTCATACGCGATGACAAGGCCCACCAGATCTACTCGATCATCCAGACCGGCGGAAAGATGGGAATGAAGACGATGAATCAATCCCTCTACGATCTCTACCGGAGCAATGTCGTCAACTACGAAGACGCTCTCGCGGTGTGTCAAGACAGGGCTGAGTTCCAGCGCCTGGCCCGTCGCTGATCCTCACGGGGCATCGTTCCTTATCCCGACCTGACCTTAGCAAAGAAGCACATGGCATCTCTCGACAAGAAGCTCGGATCCATTCTCGTCAAGGAGAAGAAGGTCGACGTGGAGGATATGAGCCGACTTCTGAAGAAGTCGAACTCGGAAAAAACGCCCCTCTCCGAAATCATCGTCAAGGATGGTGTCCTGACCTCGAACGAGTTGCTGGGGCTCATTGCAGCCCATGCCAATCTCCCACCAGTAAGCTTGCAGAAAATCCACATCAAGGACGAGGTCAGGGACAAGATCCCCGAAGACGTGGCACGTCAATGCAAGGTCGTTCCGATCGAGATCATCGGTGACTATCTTACGATTGCGGTCGCGAATCCCTTCGACATCCTCAAGCTCGACGACATCCGCATCATCACGGGGTGTGAACTCCGACCTGTCGTTGCCCTGGAAGGTCAGATCGAAGTCACGCTCCAGAACGTCTTCAAGACGGACTCGGCGGCGATGGATGACATCCTCGACGGTTTCGATGATACAGACATCGACACGATCGAGAAGAAGGACGATGACGATGATCTGGACCTGGCGGCAGGTAGCGATGGTGCCAGTCCGGTCGTCAAGATCGTCAACAAGATGATCCTCGATGCGGTCAACCAGGGTGTCAGTGATATCCACATCGAGCCCTTCGAGAAGAAGCTCCTGATCCGCTATCGAAAGGATGGGACGCTCATGGAAGTCATGACTCCTCCCAAGAGGATGCAGAACTCCATTGCCTCCCGTATCAAGATCATGTCCAAGTTGGACATCGCGGAGAAGCGCAAGCCTCAGGACGGCAAGATCCAGATGAAGATGGGCAACAAGGCCATCGACTTCCGTGTTTCGACGCTTCCTACGGTTTGGGGCGAGAAGGTCGTCCTTCGTATCCTGGATTCAAGCAACTTGACCCTGAACCTCGAGACTCTCGGATTCGAGGACAAGTGCATGGAAGACTTCAAGTGGGGCATCAGCAAGCCTTACGGGATGATCCTCGTCACGGGCCCCACGGGTTCTGGTAAATCCACGACTCTCTATTCGGGCATTCATCACATCCACAAGCCCGATGTGAACATCGTTACCGTCGAGGATCCTGTCGAATACACACTGGACGGCGTCAACCAGGTGCCCGTCAATCCGGTCCAGGGATTGACCTTCGCCTCGGCACTTCGCTCCATCCTTCGACAGGATCCCGACATCATCCTCCTGGGCGAGATCCGCGACAAGGAGACCATCGAGATTGCCGTCAAGGCCGCTCTCACCGGTCACCTGGTCTTCTCGACACTTCACACCAACGACGCGCCCAGCACGGTCATCCGAATGGTGGACATGGGCCTCGATCCCTTCATGGTCGCGAGTTCGGTCAACGTGATCTGCGCCCAGCGTCTGGCCAAGAGGCTCTGCGAGGGCTGTCGGACTCCCATGGATGTTCCCAAGAAGCGACTGCACGATCTGGGAGCCAAGGAAGAGGATTTCGAGGATACCGAAATCAAGATCTACCAGGCCAATGACAAGGGCTGCAGCCGTTGTTCCAAGGGCTACAAGGGTCGTTTCGCCCTGCTCGAGACTCTCAAGTTCACCGAGAGGGTCAAACGCCTGATCATTGAGGAAGCCACGGTCATGGATCTCAAGGCCGCGGCCATGGATGAGGGGATGGTGACGCTCCGAAGAGCAGGGCTTCTCAACGCCATGCGTGGCAACACCTCCGTCGAGGAGATCCTGAGGGTGACCATGGCAGATGGTTGATCCCGCTCTTCATCTACCAGGCCGGAAATGGGGTGAAGATCCCATGGCCGTCTGACGAAAACAGATTCCATCAAGCAACAGAAAGCAGCACGAGACCATGGCAACAACATTCACCTACACGGCCAAGGATGTGTCTGGCAAGACCATCTCCGGGACGCTCAAGGCTCCCTCGGAATCCGAGGCGGTTCTCGAACTCCGAAAGAAGAATCTCGTTCCGGTCAGTGTGAAGAGCGGGGGCGGTGGTTCCCTCTTCGCCAGGTCCTTGGGCGGCAAGAGAGACAAGACTGCTGGCTGGCGAAAAGCGAAGCCCAAGGCCGCTCTCCAGGAGATCGTGCTCTTCACGAGGCAACTCGCGACGATGCTTTCTGCTGGTATCCCGATGCTCGAGGCTCTGGAGATCCTGGCCGAGCAGGCCGAGACTCCTGGTTTCAAGCGCGGTCTCATGGGTGTCGTGGATGAAGTCCGGTCCGGCGGTGACCTCTCGGTGGCATGCAGCCGATATCCCAAGTGTTTTTCGGACATCTATGTCAGCATGATCAAGGCTGGCGAAGTCTCAGGTCAGATCGACACGATTCTCGAACGCCTGGCCGAGTATGTAGAGGCCGCACAACACCTCAAACAAGAGATCAAGTCAGCCATGACCTATCCGGTCGTGTCCCTGATCCTCGTCATCGGTATCGCAGGGTTCCTGATGATCGGCATCGTGCCACAGTTCAAGCCGGTCTTCGAGTCCCTGGATGTGGAGCTTCCTGGCCTGACCGTTGCGGTCATGGATACAGCCTTCTTCCTGAAGGCCTACTGGTATCTCATGATCGCTGGTGGCATCGCTGCGAGCTTTGGAATCGTGGCATGGAAGAAGACCGAAAAGGGAGCCTATGCATGGGACGCCATGATGTTACGGGTCCCCGTCTTCGGACCCCTGTTCAAGAAGGTGGCCCTGGCTCGCTTCGCACGCACGTTTGCAACGCTCGTCAAGAGTGGTGTTCCGATCCTGGCTTCTCTCGAGATCGTCTCCGAAACGGCGGGTAACCGGGTCTTGACGGCAGTGATCGACAAGGCGAGGTACAACGTCCAGCAGGGTGACACGCTTTCCGAGCAGCTCGCACAGAGCCCGATCTTTCCGCCAATGGTGACGAAGATGATCTCCATCGGCGAACGATCTGGTTCCTTGGAGACGCTCCTTGAGAAGATCGCATCATTCTATGACGAACAGGTCTCGGCAGAGGTCAAGAGTCTGACTTCCCTCATCGAGCCGATCATGATCGCAATCATGGGGTTCTTGGTCGGTGGCATCGTCTTGGCCGTCTTCCTTCCGATCTTCAAGCTGCAGGCTGCCCTGTCCAAGTAGGATCGTCCCGTAAGGTTTGGAAGCACAAACTGCCGATAGGAAGGCAGGGTCCCGCTGGGACCCTGCCTTCCTTCGTATCCATCGTCTCCCCTCCCCAAGGCCACGGAGATCAATAGAAGATGACCGCATCTACCACTTCGGAAACCCGCAAGAACCTCCTGCTCTATGGTGGGGCCTCCTGCATCGTCCTGCTGCTTGTCTATCTGGGTTGGATCTATCCCAAGACCTACGAGAACCAGACGGGTTCGCTTCTCTCGAGTGCGATTGCCGAGCTCGACTTTGCCGGTCGGATTCCCACTCAGGACAAGGGTGGGAACAAGCTGGAGACCTCATCCAACCCCAAATTCCTGAAACTGTGGAAGGAGAGGGAGCGACTCCTCGGCAATAGTTGGGAGAAGCTCGACAAGGTGGAGGCTCAGGACCCTGGCCTGGCGCTCACGAGGGAGATGCGTGGCTACTTCTTCTGGATCAAGAAGGACTATGACAAGGCAAGAGAGTGGTATAGAGAGGCTCTGTTGAC
>JAJRTL010000205.1 GCA_024278315.1 Planctomycetota bacterium
AGAAGTGAGTAAACAGGTTCCTTCCAGAGAGATCATTCAACTCTGGTCGCGTAACTTACTTGCCGAGTTCCGTTCCAAACCACTCCAGCGGCTTCTCATGGAAGGAAGTCCAAAGCTCGTTTGCCAGCCCCCTGGTGAGCCTTGGCTCGCGTGAGGGCTTTCACGAGACCCTTGCAGGGCGCATGAGTCCCCCGCTTCGAGTCCATTGCGAGCGCTCGCAGTGGTCTGGATGGAAGAGCAGCCAGGCACAACCCAAAGAGCGCACCCTGTCCCTCGGTCAGAAGAGCTCTTGCTGCCCTTCGATCGGCGGTGGACGGGGTCGACCTTCGAGACCCAGGTGCTTGAGGATCTTGTGCACCACGATGGGGCCAATCAGGAGGAGACTGGAGGAAGGCGATAATGGAACGTCGTCCTCCGCACCCCGGACACTGCAGAGCGTCTTGCTCGAAGACCCGACGCAAAAGATCAGACCACAGGACATAGGGGTTGCTGCGAGCTCTCTTCTTGGGAGAACCTGAGGTTTGTGATGGCTCGCCTCCCTCCCGAGTGGCGAGATTGCTGTGCGCGCAGCGTTCTTTGGTGGGACAGGGGATGATGGAGGCTCGCAGCCAAGGCGAAATTGAGGTCACCAAACGTCTCGGCGGTCTCCTGAAGTTCTACAGTCGGGCAGCCTGAGAGGATGGCTCAGCAGCGTGTCAGTGCACAGATTCGACGCCCCCGTTCTTCTCAATCTCCAAGAACTCGTTCGCGACTTCGAAATCGCCGATGCCGCTGTCCGCCTCTACGGGAGAACCCAGTGCCGAATCCGGCCGATCGAGTTTTCGTATAGGACGGCATCCGGGAGGACGTGGTCGAGCAGATGGGCGGCTTGTTGGGCCATGCGTCTGGCGCCACAGCTGGGACAGAAACCACTGCACTTGCAGGAGAAGGCGAGCAGCTCCTCGGACTTGCAGTGTGGGCATCGCACGCGGGCGAAGCACGGCGAACCTCCTTCCCAAGGCCATGATCCTCGCCATCGTCAACAGCAAGAAGGAGATGGCCTCCGTGGACGAGAATGGAATGGTCCTGCCCTGATCGCGCTGGGAGCTGAGAGAGACTCTCGCTCCGATCAGCAGCGCCCCGAGGCCCTCGGGGCGCGTTTTCGTTTCTCCCTGCGAATCGATTACCAGGCGTCAGACCTCTGGTAATCGACTCGCGGACGATCAGCGTTTCGAGCCGCCAGCCTGAATTGACTTGAACAGCTTCGCCTTGATGATGGGATCTTTCCAGGGGATGGGCGAGCGGCCTTTGAGGCTCTTGAGCCATTTGCGGACAACGAGATCCGAATTGGTCTTGTTCAAGGGTTTGGGATGCCAGACCTTTCGTGCAGTCTTTTTCGAGGTCGTCTTCTGGCCGCCGGAGCCTGCGCCAAGCAAGGCTTGCCCCAACCCAGAGCCAAAGAAGGCTTCCGCACCGGGGGGCACCCAGGCGGAACCGCGGATCAAGACTCCCTGGATGTCCGAGATCCGGACATCCGTGGGCGACAAGGTCACCCACCATTGGTAGCGGACTTCGGCATTCGCGAGATTGGGGTCGTTGGGCATGGGGAGGCTAACACGACCGAACCCAGGATACTCCTTCTTGAAAATCTCAGCAGTCGCCGTGAAGGCACTGCTTCCAAGAAGCACATAGCGGCCATGGGGAGGATCGACATCCACGATCGGGTCGGTCACAGTCCCGACAATGAGGGTGACATTGTACGTCGTCGGCACCGTTACTTGGTTCACATCGAAGTCGAGGAAGATCGGGACGGCAAAGGCCTGGTTCCCGACGTAGCTCAAGATACCCAGATCGGGAAGCAGTCGGATGGATACGCCAGTTCCCAGGCTGTCGGGCGCACCCCACTTGTTGACGCAGGAGGCAAAGGGGCCTACGGGTTGTGCAAGCAAGTTGGTTCTCAGGCCGTATACACTTCCAAACACCAATGGAGAGACCATAACCGTGGCCTTGCCAGCCGAGTCGGTGGGCGCAGATCCTATGGACACAGGACTGTAGTAGTCATCGAGATTCAAGACTTCGACGAGCGCCCCAACCGGTCCCGTGACGGCGAGAGATGGCGCCCCGGCTTTCAGTCCTGCAAGGGAACTATCATCCATGTAGGCTGCCCGATTCCGTTCGCCGGGAATGAGTCCCAGGACCGGTCCCGACACCGCGTGCTTGATCGTATACATGTCTGTCCAACCACCGCCCATTTCCTCGGGGCTCGCAGAGCGGATGTACAGCGTGGGCTCGGCGCCGTCTTGCCCGCTGGCGAGCCACATCTGCCCATCAGAGACCGATCCGAGGATCGGGGCCTGCGATTCTGTCGCCAAGGTCGTCCATGCCGTCGGAGGTGTCGCCCCGACAACGTAACTCGCCCAGAGCACTTTCTTGTTGACGCCATCCAGCAGATAGAGGCGTTGGGTTGCAGCGGAGTACCCCACGCCGACAAAATCGGCGGCATTGGTCGTTGTGTAGGTGCCATGCAGGGACCAAGCCCCTGCGGTGTCTCGCGTAAAGATGTGCAAGATCCCCTTGCCTCCAAAACCCTGCCCCACAAGCGCAATCGTTGAGGTGTTTCCAAACCTCATGACAGCACCGGGATACTTGATCTGAACGGCCACAATACTGTCAGCCGATGTCCCAACCGGCGAAAGGGTGATCGTGTTCGTCGTTCCGGTGGCAGGGAGACAGGAGGCCACCAAGGAAGACTTGAAACTCGCAATGCGTTGGATTCGAAGGCTTTGGGCAGGCGCCGCCGCGCACATCGAGAATAACGAAAGACTGAGAAGTAGATGTTTCATTTCATCTCCAGGATGGTGGGCTAGAAGCCGCAATTGTAGTCGTGATTCGCGAGTTTCTTGGTGGCCAGGATACGGTTGCAAAGCTGGGCACGACGCAGAGTGCCCCCTTGCGCCGCTGGCAGGTAGCAAGGGTCTTCATTCTTCACATTCGTGTAGTACCAGATCTCGCATGCGAACGCCTGGCACTCAAATATCTTTTTCGTCGCTGGGATGCTCCAGTCCCCAGATTGGACCAAGACGTGCTTCAGTTCGTGGAAGAAGGCTCCCAGAAATGCATCGACCACGTACTTGGGATCATCCCCTGCCCCCCCCGCGGGTGGACCACCTCCTGGAGGAATCTCACCGGCTCCGTCCTTGGCGATCATCTCGGAGACCTTCTTGTGCACACCGATCTTCTGCTTGGCGGGCCAACCCACCGCGAGCGTTGTCTTGCTCACAGTGGGGTCATCCGCGGTGGAGGCCATTTCACGATCACCCAGACACATGGTGAATTGGATCTGCCCCTTGTGCGCAGCCCAAATCGCATTCCAGACCAGCAATCGGATTTCTTGAGACTGGAAGAATAGAGGATCGACCGCTTGACCTCTCGCGGCAACCGCCTGGACATTGATCTGTGTTCTGACTGTGGACACAAAAACAAGCACGAAGAGCGCCAAGAGGCTCGTCTTGGCAGGAGAGAATGGAAGATTCATGACGCATTTTCCTTCTTGGTGATCATGGCCCCACGTCGCTTCTCCCGTTGCGCGGGGCACGGGATGCGCGGGGCACGGGATGCGCGGGGCACGGGATGCGCGGGGCACGGGATGCGCGGGGCACGGGATGCGCGGGGCACACGCGCTATCCGGAATCCTAGGATACATCATCGACTAGTCAACCAAGTCACTGTCGGGAACATCGCCCGACATGACAACGACCTCCGGTGCGCGCGTCCGATGAAAGCATTCCAGGATATCTGAATGCACGATCTGATGTCGATTCAAGGATAGACGACAACGAGATCATCGATTCACCGAAGATGCCAGGTTGTCCATCCGGCGCGTTCACTGCTGTTGCACAATGATCGAAGATGCAGCGCACGATGAGTGCTGCATGTAGGAGCATGCTGGCTCTGCCCACATACTAGCCATGCAGGAGAGTGCACTTGCAAGCGCAATGGCGGGATCAGCGCGGCAAGAAGTAATATCGGCTGATGTCTCTCTACTTCCAATAAGGGTGCGTCCGAAACGCGGCACAGTCGTTTCCGAAAGGAAACCCTAGCGGCTTTCAAGCAAGAACAGACGGACACAAGCCTTTGTCAATACGCGATTCAAGGCTAGCGTGCTGCACGGCACGGCTGTTGCCACCCTCAGGCCATGCCCCAGAGCCGTCCCGCCGCATCTTTCCGCGTCCCGCCGATGAAACCGAACCGACTGAGTCTGACCGCCTTCCTGATCCTCACCGCTTGCGCCAGCCCCACTGCCGGGAACAGCAAGGTCGTGGCGCCGATGCCGATGCAGGGCAACGCCTTCGATGCTGCGGGCGAGATCAAGCTACCTAAGGTCGAGGCTCAGCAGTACGAGGGGCTACACAATGTCTCGCGCTCAGCGAGTACATCGTGAGCGGCAGTGAACCGGAGGGCAAAGCGGCCTTCCAGAAGCTCCAGGAGATGGGCATCAAGACCATCCTCTCCGTGGATGGCAAGGCACCCGATGCCGAGCTCGCGATAAAACACGGCATGCGTTATGTGCATGTGCAGATCCGCTATCGCGGCACCACGGAGAAGGAGCAGCTCGAGATCGCCAAGACCTTCCGTGAGCTGAAAGCGCCCTTCTGCGTGCACTGTTTCCATGGCAAACATCGGGGGCCAACCGCGGCCGCGCTCGGGCGCTGGGTTCTCCATGAGGTCAGCCGCTCACAGGCCATCGCCGAGATGCGGCAGTACGCAGGCACATCGGGAAAATGCGAAGGGCTCTACGCCACCATCGCCTGTGCAGAGATTCCAGACGACCGAGCCGCCCGGGACTGCGCCTTCGACTTCGCTCAAACAGAATAGGAACTCCAAAGCTCGCTTTCCAACCCCCTCGTGAGTCCCGGCTCCCTCAAGGGTGTGCCAACGAGCTTTGGACTCATCTATCCGTCCCGATGACTCCATGGTCCGCCACATGAGTGTGCCCTTCCACCACCACGCCACCTACCGCCCCATCCTGGCCAAGATCCAGGCGATCTACGCTTCGATGCAGGTCTACCACAACAGCATCCCCGCCTACGTCGGCGGCGACATGGCCTTCGTCTGCGCCACCAAGGACGGCCACCAGATCCACGAGCCCCAGATGGCCGACCCCCGGTCGCTTCTACAACGCCAAGTCCACCAAGCCTCCTTCCGCCCTCTCCGAATGGTGGAAGCAGCACTACCTACCAGGGCCACTTCTGACGAAGTAGCGTCCCATGAGTGCATTTCGGCCATAGGGCCGAAATGCACCAGACTTCGGCTTCTCGACCGAAATGCCCTAGATTTCGGCTTTAGAACCGAATATCGTCGCCCGCAGATCTGGATGACAGCTATGAGCTAGGCTTGGTATTCGGCCTGAGAACCGAATACTAGAGGGATTCGGTTGTATGGGCGAAATTCACTACGCAGCAATCACAGGGGATTTGGTGGCCTCGCGAAAGGCGGAAAAGGCCTTCAGAGCCAAGGTGCAGTCCGAAATCCTGCGAGCCATCGAGGATCTCAACCTGGACCTTGGGCAGGGGCTGGCCCGTCCCGCGGTCCTGACCGCAGGAGATGAGATCCAGGCTCTCTTCCGCGCGCCGAGCCGAGCTGTGAAGTTCGTGCAGGTCATCAAGGACCGTCTTGACGGCTTGGCAGCTCCGAATCAGGATATCGTCTTCGGAGTGGGATGGGGTGCATTGAGCACCGGTCTCCTGCCTGAGGCGGCAAGCGTGGAGCAACTGGATGGCACATGCTTTCATCACGCTCGCGAGACCCTGACGCTGGCGAAGAAGCAGAAGACTTGGGTCATGTTTCAAGGTTTCGGAACAGACAACGACCGGACCTTGACCAGCCTCTTCGAGTTGATGGGTGCCATACGAGCGGGGTGGACGAACAAGCAGTCGTGTTACACCATAGACCTCCGTGAGCTGGGCCAGCGACTCGCAGTGGCAAGGCGCCATGGAGTGAGCCCTTCGGTGATCACGGAGAGCCTCCAGCTGTCCCACTTCGACGCGATCATCAACGGCGAAGAAGCGGCGCGCCTGATCCTCCACCACTTCGATCCAACGGAGGCCTGACGAGCATGGGCCAACTGAACATCGACTGGGGGGATCCGACAACTGCATCGAGGGAGCCGAGAGACCGGCACGCGTGCGCTCCAGGCCGCGCAATGCACCCTGGAAGGCATCGACTGCCCGCTGCAGATCCCCCTTGTCACCTCGCTCGGCCAGGGTGAGGCCCATGCCGATCTGCGCTGCGATCTGCCCCTCCGCGCTACCCAGTTGCTTCGCCTTCCCGTAGACCGCAGTGAATCCCTCGAGGGCCGGACCGAACTGCCTGCGGACCCAATACACCTGGGCCAGGTTGCAAGCCGCGAAGATCTGCCCAGGGATGTAGCCACGCTTGGACGCCACGGTCAGACTCTGTCGAGAGTGACGGATGGCCGTCTCCCACTCGCCGTGTCGCCCGAGATCGTGATGGATGCCGTAGAGGGCGGGCCCAATGGCTTGCGCGACAGCCACTCAATCGTCTTGGGCAGGGAGGTACGCAGAGCCTCCCATTGCGGGGACTTCTTGGACCAGGTCTCGAGAGCGGCCTTGCCGTCCTTCGCTCGAAGGGCAGCAAAGAACCGTTCAACGGTCTTCTCAACCTCTGCCTGCTGCCGCGATTCCGCGCCCTGCGACAGGCCGGTCCCGGCCAGGGCGAGCGCCCACGTCAGCACCTGGGCCCATGCGCTCCCCATGAAGCTACTTGCCATTCGGCGTCCGGGAGAGCGCGGACTGCACGGCTGCGAGATCCAGCTTGCCAAAGCCCCACTGGGGATTGGGAGTCTGGCCTGTGAATCGGTCCTTGCTGACAGAGGCCTGCAGGATGCCCTTGATCTCGTGGACACTGAGCTTGGGGTTCTTCTGCAACATGAGTGCGATCACACCGGCGCAGTAGGGCGTGGCGGCACTCGTGCCATTGAAGGTGCGATATCGATTCGAGCGCTCGCGGGGAATTCCGCTGTCGGCGGGGATCCGATGCAAGGGCGCAGCCGCAATGTGATACTGACCAGGCGCTGTCAGATCGGGCTTCTGCAAATGGTCGAGTCGACGAGGCCCGGGGTTGGAATAGCCCGAAAGGGCACCCACGATCATGGGGCCCCGCTTGGAGGTGGAAGGCCTGAGCGTCCCGACACGGTTTCCCGACAGGAGCAACTGGTCGTTGAAGTCGTAACTGCCGACCGTGATGGCCTGCGTGCTCGTGCCTGGTGTGGCAACTTGTGAACCGGCCTTGGCATTGTCCCCTGAGAACCTGTGCGGAGCGGGTATGTAGGCGTCTGCGGTCACCACATCCGCCGTCTTGCCCATGACCTTCATCACATAGGTACCCGGCGGAGATTGAATCGTGAAGTCGGAGCGCTTGGAGATGCGGTTGTAGTTGGCCTTGAAGCTCGACTTGGGGATGCTCCTGCCAATGAAACCCCAAGCCAGGGAGTGCGCGTTGGCCTGGTCGAGGAAGATGGAGACGACACTGCCCTTGTTTCCAGCCACGGTCCACTTGAGGAGGGCAGACCTGGTCGACGAGAACTGGAGCCTGGCGTGAAGGGCCTGCTTGCCGTCGTTGCCAGCAGCGATACAGAGTGCCCGCCCCTTGCGCTCGGGCGTGAAGCGTGCGTCCAACTGCCTCTCCATCACCGACGATCCATCTCTCGCACCACGTTGTCCTCCGAAGCTACAGGACAGGACGCAGGGCTTGGATCCGGCCACCGAATCGATCCAGGAGGTGATGGCTCCGAGGAGGTAGGAGTTCTCTAGGGAGCCGGTGCTCGTGCCACCGATGCGGACGGCGATGATACCTGCCTAGGGAGCCACTCCCGTGTAGCGTCCCCGGCTCTCCCCTCTTCCGTTGCCTGCAGCGACGCTCGCACAGGAGGTGCCGTGTCCATTCGCATCCGTGACTCCGATCCGCGACTTCTCGGCCCGCAAGTCCGCAGTCAGTTCGGCCTGCGTGTAGATCGTGCCGATCGAAGCCCCACCGGGATAGGTGAACGGAGATGGCTGGCCGATGCCCTTCGTCGAGTTCGGGCTCGTGGTGTCCCAGAACTGGAGGATCCGGGAAACGGGACGTCCCTTCTCGTCCAGGGTGATGAAGTCGGGATGACGGAAGTCGATCCCCGAATCTATGATGGCCACGATGACCCCGCGCCCCGTGAGCCGATTCATTCCACCCCGGACGATGCGTTCGGCAGTGGCCCGACTGGCACTCCTCTTGTGAGCTGGTGCCGGAGGAATCACGCTGCGGCCACCCGGTTCGATCTGCAGTAGCCCCTTGGACCGAGCTACAGCCTGGATCGTCTCGGCCTTGGCTTGCACCATCACGTCTGCAAAGCGCTTGTAGCGGTGGAAGACATGGGCTCCGGCGACCTCGAAGTCCCTGCAGGCCCCATCCGAAGGAACTCCATGTGCAAGACGACATAGCGCGTTCCAAGCCGCGTCAGCCGAGCGACGCGCTGCGCGCCACCGTCCGTCGAAGCAACCTGGATCCCTGATGCATCGTACTGCGAAAGCGGCGATGCCATCTCCAGATCACCCACCGCAAGGGAGGATGTCGCTCCATCCTCCACAGCCACAGGCTTCGAAGCCGCCTGGTGATCCTGACCATCCGCTGCGCAACCGAAGAGCACAAGCGACGAGAGGAGGAGAGAGAGGAGCAGCGTGGGCGAGATTCGCATCATGTGGGCAGTCGATCTTCGGTGAACAGAAGGGAGGGGGAGAGCGAGGGGACGCATGATAGATGGATTGCCCTCGTGGCTCAGCAAGAAAGCACCTGCCATTCGAGAGTCTCATCGCCCAGGAGCCCGCCAAGTGCCTGGATCGCGCCAAGTGCATCCCGGAGAGGGATGCTCGGGCGAGCAGGAGCGGTCCTGGACAACGCGGGCGTGGAGATCGAGTGCATATGGACTTGGAACAGGTCTGGGCCGCGGGTGGCGGGAACTGCTATCAGACGAACCGGCCTCGTTGGCGCAGGGCTTCTCCTCTGTCCGGTGCGTTCAGTATCGCTGATTCCATCTTGATTGGGCACCCTTGCGGGGACGACGGCATCGACCTTTCACGGGACTCTCTCTCGCCCTCTTTCTCCCTCTCTGCTTTCCGTTGGTTCCATGCCCCGCCTCGCATCAGAGGGCCATCCGAAGGGTTGCCCTCAGCGGTGAGCAAGAAAGGTCCGCCTGCACGGGGGCCGACTTCACAGCCGACAATATCTTTAGTAAAAACAAACATCGCTGTTACTCGGATAGACTCATGAGATAGAGGAGCGGGAGAGGAGACCCATGCAAAGAGCACGACAGTTGGAGTTCAGTTTCCCTTGTGGGCATGGCGGACCGAGGAAGGGAGCCGGTCGCAAGAGACAGGGCACACGAGCCTCTGTCCTGCATCGGACCAGGAAGACCTTCTCCAAACCATCTGTCCTGCACGTCACCTGTCGCCTCGCAGCAGGCCTTCCTTCCCTGCGCGATCCCAAGACCGTCGCGCTCTTGTTCAACTACCTGGCCCGCATCTGCGAGCGGGAAGGTTTTCGCATCGTGGAGTTCTCCATCCAAGGAACTCACATCCACATGCTCTGCGAAGCGGACGACGATGCTGCCCTCTCCCGGGCCATGAACGGCATCCTGAGCTGCCTTGCCAGAAGTCTCAACAAGCATTGGAAGCGCAAAGGCGAGGTCTTCGCCGATCGCTACCACACTGAGACCATCGAAACCCCCACCCAATGCCACAAGGTCCTGATCTACGTGCTCGGCAACGCCAAAAAGCACGGAGCCCGTCCCCTGAACTCCGGCATCGACCCCTGCAGCACCGCCCCCTGGTTCCCCTTCGAAACGAGCGCACCCAACCACCCTCTGAAACGCCACGCCAAGCCCGCTGCCTCCCCCCGAACCTGGCTCCTCCAAACCGGCTGGCGCAAACTCGGCCCCATAACCCCCCAAGCGCACCCCCACCTCCCCCACAGAAAACGCACGAAGAAGCCCATCAAGAAGCGCCAGCCAGCCCCCGCACCTTGACCCTCTCGCTCCCTGCCCTGGCGATCCACAGATTCTGCTGAGCAGGTAGGAGGAAGAACCTCCAACAAGGCTGCCGAACCAGAATCCATGTCACTCCTTCTGATCACTCGCTTCCAGGCCCGGATGATGCGTGAGATCGTTGCGAGCAGATATGCCAATGGCTGAGCCTGTGGCGAGCTCCCTCGTGAACGTGGACACCCCACCCAAGCGCTCGTGCTATCCTGAGCTCCAGCAGGAGCTCACCTTGGGAGAGCTCACCTCGGGACACCCACCAAACGTGGACACCCACCCACCAAACGTGGACACCCACGCAGGCGCCCTTGCGACCCTGAGCCCCGCAGGAACTCACCTTGGAACAGGCAACCGGTCATCCGACAACCGAGACTCAGACTTCCGAGCTCCCCCCTCCAAACGAAGCCGCCCCCACCCTTGCAGCCCGGCGCCCTTCCTGCCCCTCACCGTTGCGATCGCCCGTTCATCTCTGCCCTCCCAGGGCGGGCGATCACAAGGGTGAGGTGTAGGAAGCTGCCCTGATCCCGCGCGTGAGCCCGCCATACCCGACCAGACACCCGCCATCCACCACCAGACAGCCACACCCCACTACCACACCCCACTACCACACCCCACCCCGGCACAGAAGGAAGCAAGGCAAGACCTTGGTGGTCAACGGGAGGGAAGGCGGGCCCGTGCGGGGCGGAGGCCCGGTGAGGAAACCTCCACTACGACAGGGCCACTGGACTTCCCGACCTGGAGAAGGCCCATGCACTTTCCCGAGAAGGTCCTGCGCACCGCTGTCTTCGTGGAGGAGAGGTCCAGGATGTCGCCGTTGTCCACGGCGATGAGGCGGGCTGGACCGCGGACCTGGAAGCGGACGACCCGCGCCGCCGAGGGATGGGGGTTGCCCTGGGCGTCTGTCACCTGGATCTCCAAGCGGGCGACCTCCCGGCTCCCCGCATGGAGGACGGTCTTGTCCACGTGGAGCCTGAGAGCCGCGGGCTTTCCGGCCGTGACTCGCCTTCCCGAAGCAAGCATCCGCTCCCCCCTGCCAGCGTGGACCTCGAGCTGGCCGGGTTGGTAGGGAACCTTCCAGACGAGCTGGAGAGCCAGCCCCATCTTCTTCCTCCCCAGGGACTCTCCGTTCAGAAAAAGTTCAGCCCACTCGCAGTTGGTGTAGACCACGACCGGAATGGCCTGCCCTTCCTCGCCGGGATGGGTCCAGTGGGGAAGGAGGTGGACCATGGGTTCTTCGGTCCAAAAACTTTGGTAGAGAGAGTAGTGGTCCTTCGGAAAGCCGGCCAGGTCGATGACGCCGAAGTCGGAGGCTCTCCCGCGCTTGCTGATGGCTTCCCCGAGGTAGTCGATTCCTGTCCAACGGAAGGAACCCATGAAGAAGGGGAACCTGCGCGTCCGGCTCCACTCTCGGCGGACGGACATGCGGATGACAGCGTTGTCGTAGGAGGAGAGATAGGCCGGGTCGATGCCCGGGAAGACCTCCTCCCGCGCGAGGTCAGGCAGGGGGAAGGTCCGCCGGGGGATCTTCTTCGACTTACGCCCCACCCAAGGGGCCGGGAAGTCCCTGGCCATGTACCAGGTCCGGGTCCTGTAGATCCCCCGGGTCTGCAGGGTATGGGTGATCTCCGTCCCTATGACGGTGACTTCGGGATGCTTCTCGTGGAACTTCTCCAGGACGCCCTTGTGCTCGGCCCCACCGTTGAAACCCACGATGTCCAGAACGCCCGGCCTCTCGCCTCTTCCTTGCGTAACCGGCCGGGTCGGATCCAGGGACTTGACGACCTCCACCAGCTTCTTCTGCATCTCCAGCGTATACCGGGGGACTTCGTTTCCGATGGACCAGATCACCACGGAGGGGTGGTTCCTGTCCCTCCTCACGAAGGCCTCCAGGTCCTTTCGCCACCACTCCTTGAAGTAGAGCCCGTAGTCGAACCTGGCCTTGGGACGATCCCAGCCGTCGAAGGCCTCGTCCATGACCATCAGCCCGATCCTGTCGCAGAGGTCGTAGAACTCCGGGGCAGCCGGGTTGTGAGCGGTGCGCACGGCATTGCATCCCATCTCTTTGAGAAGGGTGAGGCGGTGGCGCCAGACGTCCTCGGGAACGGCCGAGCCGACGGGCCCTCCGTCGTGGTGGAGGCTGACCCCCCTGAGCTTCTGGTTCACACCGTTGAGGAAGAAGCCCTTCGCGGGATCCACCCGGACGGTGCGGATCCCGAAGGATGTCTCCAGCCGGTCGAGAACCTGGCCCTTGGAGACCAGAGAGGTTTCCAGGGTGTAGAGGCGCGGACTCTCGGGTGACCATGGAAGAGGCGTACGCACGGCGGCAGGAGTGGAGGCCGAAGCGACGCCGCCCGCCGGGATCTCCAGGGCCGACCGCCAGGTTCGGACCATGCGGCCCATGGGGTCCCGGACGACGTGGACCAAGGTCAGGCTTCTCGGGGCAGAGGTTTCATTGCGCGCGCCCGCCAGAATGGAGAGGAGGGCCTCGTCCAGAGAGAGAGTCTTCGTGGAGACGAAGAGCTCCCTACCTTCCAGGTGGATGGGCCCGGTGACGACGAGGCGCACGTGCCTGTAGATTCCGCAACCTGTATACCATCTCCCGTTGGGGACCTTGGAGTTGTCCGCACGCACGACCAGGACGTTCTTCCCTGGACGGAGGTAGGGAGTGAGGTCGTAGGAGAAACCGATGTATCCGTTGGGTCGTTCACCAAGGAGTCGTCCGTTGATCCAGACCTTGGAGAGCATGTAGACGCCGTCGAACTCCACCCGGACCTTCTTTCCCTTCCAGGAAGGATCCCAGGTGAGGGTCTTGCGGTACCAGCCCACACCAGCGGGGAAGAAGCCGCCCCGCCAACCGGAAGGATTCTCCAGATCGATCTTCCCCTCGATGCTCCAATCGTGGGGAAGGTCCAGCAGACGCCAGGCGGAGTCGTCGAAGGCCGCCTCCTCCGCTCCGGGACTGTCCCCAAGATGGAATCTCCATCCTGCATCCAAGGTGATCCCGGCTCGGGGCGTGGGGGACTCTCTCCTAAGAGAGGAAGACGCACCGCAGGCCGTGAGTAGCAGAAGGATGGCTGACCACAGCCAGAGAAAGGCTCTTCGGGTAGATCTGCGCGTCGAAATGGAGTGTTCAGGATGGCCTTGGTCAAGCCATTGAGGGAGCCATTGAGGGAACGGGAGATTCTTCATGGACGACGACCCCGGAGGAAGTTGCAGGACTCTTCGATGATCCCGGACAAGAAGGAATCGAAGCGGAGCCATGATAGACGGCAGACCCGCACGTTACCGGAACGGATCGGAGATCCGTGACAGACAAGGGGATGGACCGATAGGCCCAGAGCCGTCCAAGACAAGTTCGAAAGACGAGGATCCAGGGTTACCACCAAGATCGCGAAGGAAGGATGAGAATCCAATGAGTCGATCCTTGCTACACGCTCATGATGGCTTCAGGGCCTGATCAAGGGGTTTCGCTCCACGAGCCTTCGTCGTGCCCTCCCCGTTCTTCGTGGTTCCATGAGAACAGTCTCGCTTGACGGGCTGAAATCAGAAGTGACGACCGATAGACCAGGACACTCATGAACAGGGCATGCCAGGACGTGAGACGGGAAAGAATCGAGCAACGGGTGGCTGCCCCTTTTTGGCGGCCTGCACTGCCAAAGACAGCATATTCTCCTACCAGGCGAAGCCATCTGCTGTCACCATCCATGGCTTGTGGTCCCTCATCATGGAAACGCGAGAGACCGCTTCCTATGATCGCCGTTGCCTTTCCGACCCGCTCGAGAGGCCTGCGTCCATTCGTTCCACCTTCCAGTACCCGAGTCTCCCTTTGAAACAGATCCTCGTCCTTGGTGCTGGTCAGAGTTCGTCTTTCCTCATCTCGCATCTGCTCGAACTCGCCGACGAGAAGCACTGGTTCGTGCAGGTCGGCGACCTGGATCTGGAGCTGGCGCGGCAGCGTATCGACGGCCATCACCACGGCACTGCCCTCAAGTTCGATATCAACGATGCCAGCCTGCGCTCACCCCTGGTCGAGCAGGCCGATGTGGTGATCAACATGCTTCCGCCCGCTTTCCAGGGGTTGATCGCCCTCGAGTGCGTCCAACACGGCACGCACATGATCTCGGTCTCCTACCGAGACCAGGCCATACGCGACCTCGAGCCCGACGCACTTCGCAAGGGGGTCCTGCTGCTCTGTGAGCTAGGACTCGACCCGGGAATCGACTACATGTCGGCCATGGCGCTGATCCAGCGCATACGGGGCGAGGGGGGGAAGATCGAGGCCTTCTGCTCCTACGGCAGTGGCATCCCCGCCCCGGACCAGGAGCACAATCCACTCAAATACGTGGTCACCTGGAACCCGCGGAACGTCGCCATGGGAGGCGAGGAGGGTGCCCAGTACATGGAGCGCGGCAAGATCAAGCTCGTGCCGCACCACAACGTCTTCCATCACACCTGGTCCGTGGAGGTCGAAGGTATCGGATTGCTCGAAGCCTATGCCAACCGTGACTCCATGGCCTACCTGGAGAACTTCGGGCTCGAAGGTGTCCAGACCATGATTCGGGGCACCCTGCGCTATCCCGGCTGGAGTGAGACCTGGTCCCAGATCGTCGCTCTCGGCCTGCCCAACGAGACCCTCAAGATTCCCCGTCTAGCGCAACGCACGTACCGCGAAGTGACCGAGATGTTCCTGCCTTTGAACATCACCGAGTCCAGCGTGGAACAACGCACGGCGCGCTTCCTCGGTATCAGTCCTACAGGCATCATCATGGACAAGCTGCGCTGGTTCGGACTCTTCTGTGACGAGCCGATCGGCTGCCGGGGCGAGACCGCAGCGGCCATGTTGGTGCACATGCTGCAGACCAGGTTGCGGCTCGAGTCCGGCGATCGCGATATGGTCGTGCTGGTGCATGAGCTCGATGTGTCCTACCCCGACGGCTCCAAGCCACCCGAACGTGTGACCTCGACGCTGACCGCTGTCGGTCAACCCGGTGGTTTCACGGCCATGTCACGCACCGTCGGCCTACCGACCGCCATTGCCGCGCGCCTCTTGCTCGAGGACAAACTGTCGCTCATCGGCTGCCAGATTCCGACGCACCCCTCGATCTACCAGCCCGTGCTGAGCGAACTGGCAGCTGCGGGCCTTGCCTTCACAGAACAGGTGACGCCACTCACCCCTGATTCCTGATGAAACCGCTCACCCTCGGGGTGATTGCCACCGCACGCAAGGAGAACGAACATCGCGCCCCCTTGCACCCCGATCACGTGTCATTGATCGATCCCACTCTGCTGAGACGGATGGTGTTCGAGCGTGGCTACGGCGAGCCCTTCGGGGTGGCGGACAAGACCTTGGTCGAAGCTGGCTGTTCGCTGGCCGAACGCAGTGAGATCATGTCCAGCGCGAGCATCGTGCTACTCCCCAAACCCATGCCCGAGGATCTGCATGAGCTGCGCGAAGAAGGTGTTCTGTGGGGCTGGGCTCACTGCGTGCAGCAGCAGGAGATCACCCAGGTGGCCATCGACCGGCGCCTGACCCTGATCGCCTGGGAGGCCATGCACCTGTGGAAGCCCGGCGGTGTACGCGACATGCACATCTTCTACCGCAACAACGAGATGGCTGGCTATGCCGGCGTGATTCATGCCCTGGGCCTGGCCGGACTCGACGGATTCTACGGTGCGCCCCAGCGTGCCGCCGTCCTGAGCTTCAGCTCGGCCAGCCGCGGCGCCATCGCGGCACTCCGCGGCCGGGGCTTCACGGACATTACCGTCTATACCCAACGTCCCGCCTGGGCCCTGCACGACCGCATCCCCGGCTGCAACTATCGCCAGATGCGCACCGAGAATGGTCGCGTCTTCTCCATCGCCCAGGACGGCTCGCGACACCTTCTTGCCGATGCCTTGACACGAGTCGACATCATCGTCAATGGCATTCTACAGGACACCAACGCACCTCTAATGTTCATCGACATCGACGACATCGACCGCCTGAAGCCCGGCGCCCTGATCATCGACATCAGCTGCGACGACGGCATGGGCTTCCCCTTCGCCCGTCCCACCAGCTTCGAGCAGCCCACCTTCCCCATGGGACCGGCGACCTACTACGCCGTGGATCATGCCCCGAGCCATCTCTGGCGCAGCGCCACCCACGAACTCTCCGACGCGGTCTTGCCCTTCCTCGAAACGGTGATGAACGGCCCCAAGGCGTGGGCCAAGAACGAGACCATCGAGCGCGCGATCGAAATCCGCAACGGCCACATCCAGAACCCGGCCATCATCAGCTTTCAAGGGAGAGCCGAGGACTACCCCCATGCCCCGGAATCGTCTCCCTGACTCACTACGGGAATCTGAAACGCGCCTCAACATCGCGCCCTGTCGAGCGGCGCTCGATCCCAATGCCTCACCAGGAACAACGCTGTACCTGATCCACAGCGCACCCCTCACCTACTGATTCGCACCGGCGCCGACGGCACGCGCATGCACGATCATCATCTGTTGAGGACGCATGATGGAGCCAAGTCGCAAGATGTCTGAGAGCTACGGCTTTGCAGATGTGCTCTTGTGAGAAAAGCAGAGCCAGTTCTTGCGCGCCCTCTAACAGGCGAGATCAGACTACAAGGCCAGGGCAAGGCGAAGTCCCCGATCGACCTCTTGCATCGTGGACTCAGGGAGCTGACCCACCCTCTCCGTCAAGAACTGTTGGTCGAGCGTGAAGATCTGGGAGACATTGACAATGGATGCCCGCGGCAGTTTGCTCTGGCGTCGCGTGAGGCGCACATTGCCTGGTGCTCCGGATAGGCGCGTGTTGGCCGTGATCGTGACGACGACGACCGTTCCGATGCTGCTCTGGTTGAAGGGGTCCGCTTGGACCACCAGGACGGGACGGCGATACCCTGGCTCCGAGCCTCGTGGTCGTCGGAGCTCGGCCCACCAGATCTCGCGACGCTGGACTACCATTCTTCGCTTGGGGAGGAGGCGTCCTGCATACGGACGAGAACCGGATCGATGCGGGCAGGTTCGTCCTTGTAGACCTCATCGAGAGCTTCCGTGATCAGCCTCTCATCGTTCATTGCAAGAAAAGCGATGAGTGCGCGGCGGTAGAGTTCGCTGCGCGAGAGTCCCATACGCTTTGCTGCCAGGTCGGCGCTGCGGTGCAGTGCATCCGGAATCGAGATCGCAGTCTTCATTCGATACAGTATAACCATGGTATAACCGTCCAGCAAGGGATCACCTCCGGATCTGCAAGGCCATGGAACATGGCCACGCTCTGGAAAAGGAGGGCCAGTCCATTCATCGCCAGATGCGCAGGAGTGTTTCTCGGGAACCACGAAGGATGAGAGGACAGGGGCCGGGCAAGAAGAGCTTCCCCTACTGGACGGCCCCATTCATGCGCAATCACTTGGCGTTGGCGGGATCCTCCGATTCTGCGCGCGAAGGTGACGGCCGACTACGTGCCCGTCCCTTTGCCTCCCCACTCGCGATAGCGTGCGAGGACCTTACCGCCTCGGACGTCGCCCTTGTGAACGAGGATGCCGACGTGCCCCTTGAGCACTTCGCCCTTGCGGAGGGTGAACCTGGTGCCGCTGAAGGCGTCCGGGCGGCGGGGGCCGAAACAGCCATACTCGCGGGTGAGCCACTTGCTCTTTGCCTGGTCGGGCGGGAGGAAGATGGTGAGGCCCTCGGTCCTGTCGTCGACAGTGCCCGAGTAGTCCACCCACCTGGC
>JAJRTL010000206.1 GCA_024278315.1 Planctomycetota bacterium
GAGTACGATCTGCTTCAGCGGGAGATCCAGTTGCGGCACTATGCGATGGTGGATCCGCAGGGGGGCTGGGCCACGCGTCGTGGGGAACACAATGTGTTGTTCGAGAAAGGTTGACGGTTTTGGTTGTGTGGGTGTGGTGGTTGGTATTGGTAGTGGGTAGTGGGTAGTGGGTAGTGGGTAGTGGGTAGTGGGTAGTGGGTGTGGTTGGTGGGGGGCTGGGGGATCATCAGGTCCCCTTTGCTCCGTACCTCGGATGCACTCGGGAAGTCGCTGCAGGGGACCCGATGATCCCCCAGCTCGCAACGCGGGGGGGGCACACATTGTGGGATGGGGGCTGGGCGCGCGGGGGGGTTGGGCGCGCGTGGGGTTGGGCGCGCGTGGGGTTGGGCGGCGTGGGGGATCCGGTCCGGGCACAGGGGTGTTGGTGTGGGGAGCTGAGGGTGGTGGGGGTGGTAGTGGGGCTGGTGTGCGCCTGGGATCGCGGGAGTTGCGATGAGGTGGGTCGGGCTTGTTGGTGTCAGGCATGTCTCTTGGTTGGGATGTTCAGTGTTGCTGATGTCATCTTGATTGGGCACCCTCGTGGGGGCGATGGCTACGATCCCTCTTGAGAAACGCTCTGACTCTCTACCTCTCCCCTTTCCGATGACTGCATGTGCTGCCTCGCGTCCCAGGGTCATCCGAAGGCTTGGCCGTCAGAGGTGGGCAGGTGGGCGAATGCGCGGTCCGATTGCCCCCCAAGCGCACCCCTGCCTGCCCAAGAGTGCAAGGTGAAGCCCAGAAAGAAGAGCCATGCAGACTCCGCGCCTTGACCCACCCACTTCCCACCCAAGCCCGGCGGTCGTTGTCTGCCCCTCATCCTCGCGATCACCCGTTCGCCCCTTGGGGCCCCGTCCTGGGACGGGTGATCGCGAGGGTGGGGGGCAGGCAACCTGCCCTGATTCCGAGCCGGAGCCCCGCGCGGATGGTGATCAAGCCCGTTGGTTGGAGGCGACTTGGTAGTGGGTGTGGGTAGTGGGTATGGGTAGTGGTTGGCGGGAGGCTGGGGGATCATCAGGTCCCCTTTGCTCCGTACCTCGGATGCACTCGGGAAGTCGCTGCAGGGGACCCGATGATCCCCCAGCTCGCAACGCGAAGAGGGCACACACTGTGGATGTGGGGAGGGGCGCGCGGGGGGCTGGGTGGTTTTGGAGTGTGGTGCGGATGGTGGGTCAGGCTAGTTCGTCGGAGGCGACGTGGTAGTGGGGATCTTCGATGACGTTGACTTCGACGAGGGTGCCGGCCTTGCGCATGAGTTTGCGGCACTCGGGGCTGAGGTGGCGGAGGTGGAGGGTCTTGCCTTGGTTCAGATAGCGTTCGGCCAGGGTGTCGATGGCTTCGATGGCGCTGTGGTCGGAGACGCGTGCGTGTTCGAACTCGACGATGACGTCATCGGGATCGTTCTTGGCGTCGAAGAGGTCCAGTAAGCTCTTGGTGGAGCCAAAGAAGAGGGGGCCTCTGATGGAGTAGACCTTGGTGCCCTGGTCGTCGACATGCCTGACGGCGTGGATGACCTTGGCATGCTTCCAGGCGAAGACGAGGGCGGAGAAGACGACGCCTACGAATACGGCGATGGCGAGATCGGTGAACACTGTGACGGCCGATACGATGACGATGACGAGGGCATCGGTCACCGGGACCTTGGTCAGGACACGGAAACTCGACCACTCGAAGGTGCCCAGGACGACCACGAACATGACGCCCACGAGGGCGGCTACCGGGATCATCTCGATCAACGATGATGCGAAGAGGATGAAGGTCAGCAGGACCAGCGCAGCTGTGATGCCCGAGGTGCGGCCGCGTCCACCCGAGTTGATGTTGATCATGCTCTGGCCGATCATGGCGCAGCCGCCCATGCCACCAAAGAACCCGCAGGTGATGTTGGCCGCTCCCTGCGCGATGCACTCCTTGTTGCCGCGTCCACGCGTCTCGGTGATCTCATCCACGAGCGTCAGCGTCAGCAGGGACTCGATCAGGCCGACGGCGGCCAGGATCACCGCGTAGGGAAGAATGATCCACATCGCCTTCAGGTTGAAGGGGACTTCTGGGAAGTGAAAGTCTGGGAGTCCGCCGGCGAGCGACGCATCCGCGTAGCCGGGCATGGATCTCAGGTAGTCCAGGATCGTAGGGCTCTCGAGGCCGAGGCCTGCGGTCACGACGGTGACGCCCACGATGGCCACCAGCGAAGCGGGCACCTTGCGGGTGAGCTTGGGCAGCAGATAGATGATCGTCATCGTTGCGACGATGAGTCCCAACATCGTGTAGAGCTGCGTCCCTGCCATCCAGTGACGCTCGCCGTCCTCTCCCAGCACCTTGAACTGGCCCAGCTGCGACAGGAAGATGACGATGGCCAGTCCGTTCACGAAGCCGAGCATGACCGGGTGTGGGACCATGCGGATGAACTTGCCCAGTCGGAAAACGCCAGCAAGGATCTGGAAGACCCCCATCAGGACGATCGCGGCGAACATGTAGTCGATGCCGTGTTCCGCAACGAGTGGGACCAGCACGACGGCGATGGCGCCCGTGGCCCCTGAGATCATTCCTGGGCGCCCTCCGAACAGGGCGGTGATCAGGCCTACCATGAAGGCGGCGTAGAGTCCGACAAGGGGATCCACGCCAGCGACGAAGGAGAAGGCGATGGCTTCGGGCACCAGGGCCAGAGCCACGGTCAGGCCCGAGAGCAGATCGGTTCTGAGGTTGAATTGCGGATTGCTGCGGAGGTCGAACATCGGGGACGGAAGGCTCTCGGGAGGCGCGCGGGCGGGCATTCGGGCGCAACACCGTAGCGACGCGCGTAGCTCGATCAATCCAGCTCTGGATTCAGGGCCGCTGGCTTCGTCGATGCAAGGCCCTGTCCTTCCCGTGGGGTAACAGGTGGGTGTGGGGCCCCGGTCTACCGGAGGCGGAGCTTGCGTGCCTTGCGTGCGCCTGTGCCCAGGGCGAGGGCCCTCTTGATCTCGACGGCGTCGAGTCGGCCATCCGAGTTCTGGTCCGCGTTCTCGAAGATGAGAGCGGTGTGCTGGACGAGACTTGGATGGATGCGAGCCAGGGCGCGTCGCAGCTCACTCTGCGCGAGGAGCCCGTCGTCGTTGAGGTCCACCGAGCGCGTGGCTTCGGGCAAGGGGCGCAGGTGGTTGACCGAAGGCTTGCTTGCTTCCAGGTTCTCGAAGAGTGGCTTGAGAGGCTGTAGTTCTTCGACGGTCAGGTAGCCGGAGAAGTCCGCGTCGAGCTGGAGGAATCCCGTGCCCAGGCCCTCCCCTAGCAGGGAGGAGATCTGTGACCACTCCTTGGGATCGATTCTGTCGTTGCTGTCCGTGTCCAGATAGGCGAAGAACCTGAGGACGCGTTGGTCCTTGGGCTTCGTGGTCTCCGCGCGGAGATGCATCCTGCTCATGGCCTTGGGTTTGACGACGAGGTTGGAACCAGACTCACAAACCTGCTTGAAGTGCAGATTGAATTCGCTGAAACGCAGGACACCGTCGTTGTTCTTGTCCAGCCTGCGGAATCCTTGCGGCTGCTCACCGAGTCCAGCGTGCCGAGGGCCTCGAAGTACTGGATCTTGTCGTCACCATCGATGTCACAGGCCGCGTAGATCTCGCGGCACTTCTGGTCACTGTAGATTCCGTAGTAGCCAGGTGCGACGAACTCGACCGAGCTGTCCTTGGTCGGCTTGATCTTGGAAGACCGGTGCCCGGCAGTAATCCTGCTGGGCACGGCGTTCTGTGGGAAGGTCGGACGCGCGGCGTCGCCTTGGGCCAGGGCTCCCAGCTTGTTCTTGTCCTGCAAGGGCAGCAGGCCTAGCAGTATCAGGGCACTTGTCGATAGGATAGGCAGCATATGAAGCGTTGGTTGGACCCGCGCGGCAGTGCGGGGGGCGGGTTGGTACCTAGTTCAGGAACTATACCAGACCATAGGGAGGTCGACCCTGCCGGAGCCGCATTTCAAGGGCTCCGGTTGTCCATGGCCGCGATGGCATGGCAGGCTTCTCTCGGGATCCAGGCAGGGAGAAGGGCGAAAAACGTCCCCCTCCAGCCCAGAAATCCACCCTCAGGGGAGGATGATGGACTCGCGGCCCAGCGAGAGGGGCTCCTCGCCGGCGGTCTGCCGTGAGGCCTGCAGGTCGTTGCCGAAGCAGGCGAACTCGACTTTGAGGCCGGTGGAGCGCAGATACTTGGCCAGGGGCTCCAGATTCTCGTCGGCACTGGCCAGGACGAGGGTGTCCACGCGACCCGAGAGGGCGACGGCATCGACGCAGAGCTGGACCAGCAGGCCTTCCCTGTCCTTGCCGACATGCACGGTATCGAATCCGGAGGCCTGCAGCGTCTGCCTCAGGCCACGGTTCTCGCTGCCCAGGTAGGCCACGGCGCGAGGCGCTTTGCGTCCACCGAGGATCTGCGAGAGCAGGCCGATGGCCGAGAGATGACCCTGGTAGATGCTCTTGGCGGAGAGCTCCAGACTGTCGAAGTCGCAGAGCACCGCCACGCGTTGGCTGGGGTGCTGACGGAGCGAGTGGGGCAGGGAGAGATACTCAGGTGCGGCAGAGGGTCTCTTCTGCCGATCTCTGCCGGAAGACCGGGAGCGATCGCGCCCCTCCTCCTCGTGCCTGCCGTCGCGATCGCGTCCTCTGCGACTGCGATCGCCGCGACTGCGGTCCTCGCGTCCTCGCTCGTCTCGCCCTCGATCGTTGCGGGATCGTCCACGATCGTCGCGCGAACGGTCGGATCTCCCATGATCCTCACGAGGTCTGTCGTCATGGGACTTGTCACCGCGTGACCTGTCCTCACGGGGTCGTTCGTCACGAGACCGCTCCTCGGTCTCACGGTCCTGGCGCCCGCGCGGCTCCCGCTGTCGGTCGCTGCGACCCCGGTCGTCACTATCCCGGTCACGATCTCGTGCTCCGCGCCCGCGCCCTCCGCGCTCCCGCGTGGATCGGCCGCGCCCACGAGGGGCCTCCTCTCGTTCGGGTTCGTCAGAATCCTCTCGTTTACGTGTTGCCCGCGGTGCGACCTCTTCTTCGACGCTCTCCGAATCAGCGTCAGCGCTTCGCTCCTCCGCTTCGTCCTTCGACTTCCGGCCGCGTTTGGGCTTGTTTTCGCCATGCACGAGGCCCACGCCGAACGGCGACGCGGTGACGGCTTCACCGGCGTTCTCTTTTTCTGCGTCGGCAGCGTCTGCGTCGTCGCGTCCCATCTTGGCGGCCACTGCGCGCTTGCGAGCTTCCTTCTCCTCGGGAGAGCGGCGCTTGCGTCCCGTCGATGGCTTGGCTTCCGACGTCTCCTGACCATTTTCCGCTGATGCGTCGTGGAGGTCCGAGTCCTTGCTCGTCGTCTCAGCACCCGTCGAGGCTTCGCCCTCGGGCGGAGATCCGTCGGAGGTGCTCGCGGCTTCCTCTGGCTCGGCCGTCGCCGACTTCCGCGTCGCACGCTTGGTCGTGGCCTGCTTGGCGGTCTTCTTCTTGGCCGCCTTCTTGGTGGTTTTCTTGGCGGCTTTCTTGGTCGCCTTCTTTGCCGCTTTCTTGGGAGCAGCCTTGGAGTCCTCGGAACTCGCTTCGGTCGATCCCTGATTCTTCGGCTCTTCGTCGGGAAGATCCTGGCCGATTGTGTCTGGGCTCACGATGTCTCACTTCTCTTGTGGTGGGGACCAATCCCCGGAATTTCAGGCGGAGAGCCTATCCCCCCCAGGGGGGGCTGGCAAGGAAGGCTGCCCCTCACCCCTTGCGCCGAGGCCCTCCAGGCTCGATTCTCTAGCCATGAATGGCACGCTCCTCCTGCTGATCTCCCTCGCCGCAGCGTTGCTATCGCCCTCTCCGGGTGTGGCTCAGCGTGCTGACCTCGTCGATCCGCTCAAGGGCGTCCGTGGCCTCCTCGAAGAAGCGCTGGACCGTCTGGACCTGACTCCAGCCGAACTGGGCTTCGAGAAGAAGCGCGAGGATCCCTACACGCAGATGGTCGTCTCGAGGGTCCTGGATGAACCTCTGGGTCTCCCGGCCCGGATGAATGCCCACCGTCAGGCCGCCAAGGAGCTCCTGAAGCGGCCACGGATCCTCTCCCTGGCCTGTATGCCCCTGGCGCTCCAGTCCCTCGACCTGATCCGCCTGCCTTCACCTATGGATCCGGATCCGCGGGACCAAAACCAGAGCCTCGCCGAACTCCTCTCGGCCGCAGCGGGAGAGAAGATGGAAGCAGGTGATCTTGCCCATCTGCCTCAGGAGATCCAGGCGGTCGTGCGGGCCGCCTTGCGCGGGCAGATCGAAATGCGTGCTCTGTGGAAGAAGGCCTGGGGGACACCCTTGGACGAGACCGCGCGGCTGGCCTGCTTGCGGGGCCTCTCTGGGCTTTGGATCGAGGACGGGGCGCTGGCCGCAGTGCTCCCAGAAGGGGATACGGTTGGCGAGGCCCTGCTCTCGGAGGCGGCGCTTCTCTCCCCGGATCGGCTGCGGCTCGCTGTGCGCACGGCCTTGCGCCGCCTGGAGATCGCGCTCGTTCGCCTGCGCAGCATGGATCCCAAGAAGCTACCGCCGAGGATGACGGCGCCAGGGGTTGAAGGGGATATCCGCTTTTCGATGCGGACTCCCATGGGGCACATCGTGATCGGGGGGCCGGGTCGTTCGCGCGTTGACGTGGACACCTTTGTCCTCATCGACTTCGGAGGGGACGACGAGTATCGCGGTCGAGTGGCTGGCGCGAGTCCTGCCTGGAACCGCTACTTCGCGGTGTCGATCGACATGGGTGGCAATGATGAGTATCGCTCGGGCAAGAGCCTCGATCAGGGTGCGGCCCTCTTTGGTCTCGGTGTGCTCATCGATCGGGGCAAGGGAGACGATCGCTACCTGGCCCAGGACCTGGCTCAGGGCGCGGCTGTCATGGGAGTCGGGATCCTGCACGACGATGGTGGTTCGGATCGATATGAGGGCAGGGGGCTGGTCCAGGGCGCAGCGGGATTCGGCGATGGCCTGCTGCTCGACGAGGCAGGCAGTGATGTCTACCGCGCGGCGCGCTATGCGCAGGCCTTCGCGGGTGTGCAGGGCTTCGGTGTGCTGATCGACGGCACAGGTGATGACCTATACCAGGCTGGCGGGCTCTATCGCCACACGCCTCTGCTGCCCGACCAGTACCAGAGCCTGAGCCAGGGCTTCGCGATTGGGGATCGCTACAAGAAGGCCTCGGGAGGCGTGGCCTTCCTCTACGACGGGGCGGGCAACGACAACTATCTCTGCGAGGTCTACGGGCAGGGGGCCAGCTACTGGATGTCGCTCGGGATGCTCGTCGACGAAGAGGGCAATGATCGCTATCTCTGTACACAGTATGGGCAGGGTGCAGGCATCCATCTCTCGGTGGGTGGGCTCTGGGATCTCAAGGGCAAGGACAGCTACACGCTCCATCTCGGTGTGGGACAGGGAGGTGGACATGACCTCTCGGTTGGTTGGCTCATCGACGGCGAGGGTAACGACTACTACCAGGGCTCGGGACTCAACCAGGGCGCGGGCGGCTCCAACTCCGTGGGCATCCTCATCGATGGTGCGGGCAATGACTGCTACGCCGGAGGCAATGGCGCTGCCAACAAGAAGACCTTTCCCCAGTTCCAGGGCTATGGCAAGGCGGCGCGGGGCTATGGCTCGGTGGGATTGCTGCTGGATGTCAAGGGCGTCGATGTCTTTTCGCATCGCGGCGAGGGTGAGTCCTGGGAGCGTGGTGATCGCGGCCTGGTCTGGGATCGGAAGGTGGCGCTGCCCAAGAAGGAGAAGGCCCGATGGACGCTGCCGCGGCCCTTGCCCAGGTCCGAGCCTGCGAACTTTCGCAAGTACTTCGATGAGGCGGCGCTCTGGGGTGTCGGGTCCAACGAGGCCAAGGTCGAGCGTGCGCGCGCGATCCTGCGCGAGATGGGGCCGGCGGCCTGGCGGTGGATCCTCACGAACGAGTTCGATGCGGAGACCACGCTCAAGCGCCGTGCGCTGCGCGCTTCGATCCCGCACGGGAAGGTTGGTTTGGTCGCGAACGAGATCGAGGAGCAGCTGGCCAGCAAGGACTGGCGTCGCAGATTGAACGCGCTTTGGTACTATCTGGATCTGGACAAGGATGACAGCGCGGCCTGGCTCACGGGACTCTTGACCACCGATCCCGATCCACGCGTGCGGCGCGAGGTCATTCGTCTCCTGGGCAAGCTCGGTAAGAAGGACTGCGTCCTGCCCTTGAGCCGCATCGCCAAGGAGTCCGGCAATGACGGTGAGCGGCGCGCCGCCATGGCGGCCCTTGACCAGATCCCGGACAAGAAGGCAGTTCACGTCCTGGCGGACCTCCTGGGCGAGAAGAGCTTCACCCTGCGCGGTGCCGCGCGGAATGCGCTGGCCAGACAAAAGAGTCTGTCCCTGGAGATCGGACTCTCCGAGCTCATGCGCGCCGAGGGGCCCGCGCTGCGTGAGTGGTTGCGCCTCTTCGCCATCTGGAAGGAACCGCGCGCCCGCAAGGCGCTTTCCGGCCGGGTCCAGAATCTGGGAGATGTCGAAGCCGCGAGAAAGGCCAAGGCCATCCTGGAGAATCTCGCGGACGGTTCCGATAAGAAGGATGATTCCGGCACGGAGCCCAAGACGGGTTCTGCGAACCACCCCAAGAAGGACGATCGTCCCTGAACCCCTTGAAGCCGTCTCTCTCCCTCATCCTGCCGATCTACAACTCGGCTACCTTCCTCGAAGAGAGTCTGATCTCTTGCTGGGACTGGCTCTCTCACATGGATCGGGAGACCGAGCTCATTCTCGTCGACGATGGAAGCAGTGATACGACACCTGGGATCCTCGCGGCTTTCGCGAGGGAGATGTCGGAGGCTGCGGCAGACGCGGCTGGGCCCCGCATCAGGCTCCTGCGCAACGAACCCAACATGGGCAAGGGTTTTGCCGTGCGGCGCGGGATGTTGGAGGCCAGCGGGGATCTGCGCGTCTTCACGGATGCGGATCTGACCTACCCCATCGGCAATGCCGATGCCCTGATCGCGGAGCTGGAGCAGGGCGCTGCACTCGCGCTCGCGAGCCGCATGCACGCGGACAGTCGCTACATCGTCGCCCCGGACTTCCTCCGCTACGTCTATACGCGTCACACGATCGGGCGCATCTTCAACCTGCTCGTGCGCGTGTTGCTGCTCCCGGGAATCCTGGATACGCAGGCTGGCCTCAAGGCCTTCACGGCGAAAGCGACGGAGGAGATCTTTCCGCGGGGGGATCGCAAGGGCTTCTCCTTCGACGTCGAGCTGCTCTACATCGCGCGTCAGCTCGATCTGCCCATGGCGCAGTGCCCGGTGCGGTTCATCTACCGCAAGGAGCCCTCGACCGTGAACTTCCTGAAGGACACGATCTTGATGGTGATCGATATGCTGCGCGTGCGCCTGCGCGGCATGCGAGGCCGCTATCAGAGACCCGTTTCGCCTGAGGCCGTGCTGGCGCATCCCGCTTGCGCGGACCGTGGGGCAGCGGTCAAGTGAAGTCGGCCGTCAAGTGAGGTCGGCGAAGCGGACCGGTTGGACGCCGAGATCCAGGAGCTCGGTGACGAACGCTGGGTCGGTGAGCGTCGTGAGTTCGATCTGTGCCTCGGAGCCGCGTTGGCCCTGGAGGTGGTCGAGCCGCGCGAAGCTGTCGTCCGGCTCGCGTGGGTGCACCATCCACTCGTAGTCACCGGCGGGCAGGCCTGTGAGCGTCTGGACGAAGATCTCCCGGTAGTCCGCTCGGTCCTGGAGACTCAGCCCCAGGAAGGGTAGATGGCGGGTGGGGAGGCTCGCCGTTTGCCGGCCTAGCGCGCGAGAGAAGCTCGCGAGCAGCAGGCGGCGCGGAGAGAAGCGGCCGAGCGGGCCGCTTCGTTCGCGCGGGAGCCGCGTCCAGCGGAGCTTCGAGCTCGCGAGGGCGGTGACCACTGCGTCGCGAATGACCGGAAAGCAATGCACATGGTGGTGGCCATTGAGGTGGCTGGCATGGATGCCGAGGTCGGTGAGCCGGGCCAGCTGGGCTTCGACCTCGCGTTGCACCTCGGTGGGTTCGGGTTTCTTGAACAGGCAGGCGCGGAGTGCGTCGGCGAGCGGCAGGAATACACCGTCATCGTCCGTGAGCCCACGCAGTGGCCCCGTCAGCGCGCTACCGAGCGTGAAGGAGAGATGCAGGCCGACCGAGAGCGAGTCGGCGAGTTCGTGGGCGATCTCCACACCTTCGTCCAGGGCGATGCCGGTCACGCAGAGCGATGTCTCCTTGACCAGACCTTGCAGGGCAGCCGCGCGGATACCTGCGTTGGTGCCCGGGGAGATGCCGAGGTCATCGGCGCAGAAGACGATGCGTCGCTGCATGAAGCTCAGCCGAGATGAGGCAGGTCGTTCTTGAGTTCTTCGAATCGCGCGGGTTCGATGCCCAGATCGCGTACTCTCTGGACGAAATCGGGATCGGCCAGGGCAGAGAGCTCGTCGCTGCCAAGGCGCGGGTGCACTGACCACTCGAACCGCCCGCGCGGGAGTCGGCTCGCGAGGTTGGCAAACCGGTCGCGGTAGTCGCTCCGTTCCTTGCGCCAGACGACGAGGTAAGGAAGCGAGCGCACACCCTTGCTGGTGGCGAGCGCCTTGAAGCCCTTGACCATCCACTCGATGAGCATGCGGCCGGTGAGCAGATCCACGGCGTAGTCCGTGTAGTCGCGTGTGCCGGGCGCGCGCGTCCAGCGAATACCGTGGCGCGGCGCGGCGTCGAGCACGGCGTCGCGGATGCGCGGGAAGAGATGCACACCTTGAAGGCCGCCGATGTGACTGATGTCGAGGCCATAGTCGCGGAGGCGGACGAGCTGGGCCTCGACTTCGCGTGCGACCTCATCGGGGTCGGGTCGACCGAAGAGACAGGAGGCAAAGACCTGGGAGGCCGGCAGAAAACGCCCGTGCTCGTCGGTGAGGCCCTTGATGTAGCCCGTGAGTGCGCGGCCTGCCGTGAAGCAGAGCTCCAAACCCACACCTAGACTGTCGCGCAGTTCGCGCGCCAGGGCGGCGCCTTCTTCGGCGGCCTCTCCCGTGACGCACAAGGATGCCTCGCGAACCAGACCCGCATGGACGACCCTGCGGATCCCTTCGTTGGTCTCGGACGACAACCCGAGCTCATCTGCGCAAAAAACGATGCGACGCTCCATGACTCCGAGCATACCCTAGACTGCGGGGCTGGCGGCAGGCCGAAGCGCTGTCAGGTTTACATTCTCCCCTAATCTCGCGTCCTCGCCGGAACCTGGTATGGCCCATCTCGCTCTCTTCGCACCCTGCTTCGTGGACCAGCTCTGGCCCCAGGCAGCCCGCGCGGCCGTCGAGCTCATCGAAGCCCTGGGGCACCAGGTCCAACTGGCGGAGTCCGTCTGCTGTGGGCAGGTCTTCGGGAACTCGGGTGAGGAGCCGAGGGCCCGTGATCTGTGTGAGCGGTGGCTTGGGGCCCATGAGAGGTTCGACAGGGTCCTCCTGCTCGGTGCCTCCTGCACGGGTTACATCCGCGCACGGTCGGAGCGGGACGGCATCGAGGACTTCTGCGAGTGGATGCTGCGCGAGGGGCCGGCCCGATTCCCCAGGTCCTTGGCCCGGCGGGTCGCCGTGCATCACTCCTGCTCGTCGATCCGGGAGACTCGTAGTGCGCGTGCGCTGGCGGAGCTTCTGCGGCGCATTCCGGATCTCGAGGTCCAGGAGGCCAGGCGGCCCGACGAATGCTGCGGCTTCGGCGGGAGCTTCTCGGTCGGATTCCCCGAACTCTCGGTGCGCATGGGCCAGGACAGACTGGCGGAGCTCCAGGAGGGGGGGGCTGTGGAGAGCATCGTCTCGGCGGACTGTTCCTGCCTCTTGCACCTGCGAGCCGTGGACCGCAAGGGCATGGGCTTCCAGCACGTGGCCGAGCTGCTCCTGGAGGCTTCCCGATGAGTCGCTCCGATCTGAGTCTGGCCGTGGCCCGGGTCCTGGGGCGGGAGGGATTCTCGGCGCGGCATGACAGGGCGCTGCAGTTCAAGCGCGAGGGGCGGGCCGTGGCCATCGCCCGTGTCCCCGAATGGCAGTGGCTGCGGGAGCAGGCGGCGCGCATCAAGGCTGTGGGCCGGGATCGTATGGAGGAGAATCTGCGTCTCTTCCGCGAGAAGGCCGAGGCTGCGGGTGCCATCGTCCATGAAGTCACCGATGCTGCGGCCTGCAACGAGCGGGTGCTCGGCATCCTGAAGGCCCACGGAGCGCGCCGCGTCGTCAAGTCCAAGTCCATGACCACGGAGGAGTGCGGGCTCAACCCCTGCCTCGAGAAAGAGGGGATCCAGGTCACGGATACGGACCTGGGGGAGCGCATCGTGCAGCTGTTCGGCGAAGCGCCGAGCCACATCGTCACACCGGCGGTGCACCGCAGTCGCGAGGAGATCGGCGTGCTCTTCCATGAGCTGGGGCTCTGTGAGGAGGGTGAGACCGACCCTACCCGGCTGACCTGGGCGGCGCGCGCTGCGCTGCGCGAACTCTTCCTCGACGCGGATGCCGGCATCACAGGGGCCAACTTCCTGGTGGCCGAGAGCGGCACGGCCATCGTCGTCGAGAACGAGGCCAACAGCCTGCTGGGTACGAGTCTTCCCGATGTCCACATCGTCGTCGCCGGCATCGACAAGCTCCTGACGCGAGATCGCGACCTGGGCACGCTGCTCTCCCTCTTGGCGCGCTCGGCCACCGGCCAGCGCATCACGAGCTACACGACGCACTATCGCGGCCCCGCGCCGCGCAGCGAGGCCGAGCAGGCCGCAGGGCTGGCCGCGCGCCAGCTGCACATCATCCTGCTCGACAACGGGCGTCGGGGTCTGCGCGGGACGCCGGGCGAAGACGCGCTCTCCTGCATCCGCTGCGGCGCCTGCCTGACGGCCTGTCCTGTATTTCGGCGTGTCGGCGGACATGCCTACGGCTGGGTCATCCCCGGGCCGATCGGTGAGGTGCTGGGGCCGGGCCTGGCGCAGCAGGACGACCTGCCCAAGGCCTCGTCGCTCTGCGGGCTCTGCACCGAGGTCTGTCCGGTCAAGATCGATCTGGCACGGCGCATCCACGACTGGCGCGGGGCGCTCGTCTCGCAAGGTCGGGCCAAGAGCTCGCTGCCCATGGGGCTTGGCGTGGCCATGGCCCACCCCAAGCTCTGGCGCGCTGGCCTCTCGCTGATGAAGTGGAGCGGCAAGCTCGCCGGCGCCGCGCTGCGCCGCGATCCGATGCTCCGCGCCTGGCAGGCCGAGGGAGCGCGGGATCTGCCCGAACTGCCGTCGGAGGACTTCCGGACCTGGTTCCGGCGACGCGAGAAGGGCCAGAAGGGGAGTGGCGGAGGGACGGGGCCGGTCGATCTGACAGGCCTCGCGAAGGCCGTGGCTCTCGAAGCGTCTCCGGCGGGTGCGGCGCCGGACGGCCCCGCCGAGGCTCCTGCCGATCTGGAGGCTCTCTTCACGGAGGCCCTCGTGGAGGGCAAGGGTGAGCTGCTGGGACTTGCAGGACTGGAAGAGCTCGCGGCAGGGACCAAACCCCTCCTCACGGCGCAGGCGCGGAACCTGCTCTCGGGCCCTCTGCCCGGGGCGGCGTCCTGGCCTGCAGCCCCGCTGGCCGCGCGCGAAATCGCTGGCCAGGAAGTCCTGATCGCCACGGCGCGCTGGCGCATTGCGCGGACCGGCAGCCTCTGGGTCGATTTCGCCGATCTCGAGAGCCGTGCGCAGCTCCTCCTGGCTGAGACCCTCATCCTCCTGGTGCCGCGTGAGAAGCTCCACTTCGACCTGCCGCAACACTATGAGGAGCTCGGGGAGCTGCCAGCATGTGGTACCCTGGTGACGGGTCCCAGCAAGACGGCCGACATCGAGCTCTGCCTCGTCATCGGTGCGCATGGGCCCAAGCGACTCCTCGTGCTCCCGCTCTGAAGCTCCCTCCAGACATCCACTGCCCTGAGCCTACCGATCCGGCAGGCTTCGCCCATGACCGCACTTCCCTCCATCCTCCGTTTCCAGCGCCTCGCCATGGAGAGGGTCTGGGGCGGGACAGGTCTGGGCAAATGGCTGGGGCTGCTTGCCGCGGATGCGCCCATCGGTGAGGTCTGGATGATCTACGACCGTGGACCGGGCGAGTCCTCGCGGCTTCGGGAGCCGGCGGCAGGCTGCCGGGATCTGAGGGATCTCATGGAGAAGCACTCCGAGGCCCTGTTGGGCCAGGCTCGTGCGGATCTGAGGGGACGCTTTCCGCTCATGCTCAAGTACCTGGATGCCAAGGCTCGACTCTCGCTACAGGTGCATCCCGACGATGCCCTGGCGGAGGCGCTCGGGACCGGTGACTCAGGCAAGGACGAGGCCTGGGTCGTGCTTCGTGCGGACCCGGGATCCTGGCTCATGCGTGGCCTCGTCGCCGGAGTCAGCGTGGCTGAGCTGTTTGATGTGCTTGAACAGGGTGGGGATCCCGAACCCTTCCTCCAACGCATCGATTCCCGGGAAGGTGGGGTCGTGGAAATCCCGGCCGGAACCGTGCATTTCATCGGGCCTGGGAACCTCCTCTATTAGATCCAGAAGAACAGCGATCTCACCTATCGGCTCTCGGACTGGGGGCGGCTCGGACTGGATGGCCGCCCAAGGGACCTCCATCTGGTCGAGGGCAGGTGGGCTCTCGAGGCCCTTGTCGCCGAGGAGTCCCGTTCGGCAGGAGGCCAGGGGGCGTTGCGGGATGAGGGCGCATCTGAAGACGCAGGTGTTGAGGCTTCGCAGAAGGCCGGCACCTTGGTAGACTGCTCCGCCTTTTTCCTGGAACGGCTCCTCCCCGAGGACACGCAGGCACACGAGACCCAGCATCTGCCCCAGATTCTGACGGCGGTGCGCGGCTCGGCGATGATCCGATGTGGTGAGGAGCAGAGTCTCCTGGAAGAGGGCGAGACCTGCCTCATCCGAGGAGGGGTCTCGAGCTACACAGTGTCTCCCGAGAGGTCTCGCGAGAGGTTTCCTGACGGAGCAACCGAAGGGGCTGTCTGCGAGTTGCTGCTTGCAAGTCCC
Organism: Planctomycetota bacterium; assembly: GCA_024278315.1. GTDB lineage: Bacteria > Planctomycetota > UBA1135 > UBA1135 > JAJRTL01. Next base: position 15,039 of record JAJRTL010000206.1, read on the forward strand.
AAGAACCGCGAAGGGGTTTGATCCCTTTCTCCCAACATCCTGAACCAACCGGCCGGCCGTGAGGCCCCTGGAGGAAACATGGCAGTCAAGAAGAAGCGCGCAGGCGGCAGGGTCCGTCGTGGACCCGGATCGAATACAGCGAAGAACCGCAAGAGCCAGAGCGGCGGTGGGTCTGGCACTGGCTCTGGGCGTCGCCCAGCCAGTCGTTCTGGTAGCGACTCGGGCCAGGCTCGACGGAGCAGCACGAGTCGAGGAAGTTTCGGGCGCAAGCCCGTGGCACGGAGACAGGCCTCAGGTGACGCGACCAGCCAGCAAGGTGCACCGAGCCGGACCGATCTCCAGAAGCCGGATCCCAAGGGCCGTCTCCCCGGCAATGCCTCCCAGGGCCAGGTCCAGGAAAGCCAAGGGGATCCAGGCAGCCTCTGGGGCAAGGTCCTCGAACAGGCTCGCATGGAGGAGGTGTCCTCTGACCAAGGCCTTGTGCGGCTCAATGCCTATCTCGCCCAGTGCGGTGTGGCCTCCAGACGCAAGAGCGATGAGCTGATTGCTGCCGGGCGCATCCAGGTGGACGGCAAGGTCGTGCGCAACATGGGCCACAAGGTCGATCCGCTGCGGCAGATCGTCAAGGTGGACAGCGAAATCCTCCGCCCCGAGCGTCCCACCTATGTGCTTCTGAACAAACCCAAGAACGTCGTCTGCACCAACTCCATCCATGAGCAGAAGCTGAGAGCGATCGACTTGCTGACCGGCGTCAAGGGCCGTCTCTTCACGGTGGGACGACTGGATGCAGACTCCGAGGGGCTTCTGATCCTGACCAACGATGGCTCCTTTGCCGATCGTATGACGCATCCCCGCTACGAGGTCGCCAAGACCTACAGTGTGGTCGTGCGCGGGCGTGTCGAGAAGGTCAAGCTCGACAAGGTGCGCGGAGGAGTGTGGCTGAGCGAGGGCCGGGTCGAGGGTTTTCAGATCCGCATCAAGAAGCGTGGCAAGGAGCGGAGCATTCTCGAGGTGACGATCCGCGAGGGTCGCAATCGCGAGATTCGTCGTGTCTTCGCGCGGATCGGACACCCTGTCCTGCGGCTGACCCGCATCCGTATGGGCAACCTCACGGTGCGAGGCGTCAGCGTCGGCAAGTGGCGCTTCCTGAAGCCCCAGGAGATCTCGGACCTTCTGAAGCCCACCGAGCGCCATGCCGCCGCCAGCAGCGAGCTAGCACACCCGAACCGACAAGAAGTGGACAGATGAGTCCCGAAGGGGGGCTCCCCTCCGCAAGACGCAGGGAGACTGAGGAGGCCCGGTTGATCAAGAGGGACCTCACGGAGAGCACAGAGGAGCACCGAGATCGTCTGGTTGTTTCTCTGTGTTCTCTACGTCTCTGTGAGAGACAGCTCCGGATCCCGGTTCCACGCCTCGTTGGTCTGAGGCGCAGCCTCGTGAGTCTCTTTCGTGATGGGTGCCGCTACTTGCGGGCTTGGAGTGTGAAGACGATGGGGATCTCCGCTGTGCCTGGACCGGAGTCGAAGCGCCAGTGCTTGACCGCGCGGACCGCGGCTTCGTCGAGAATCTTGTAGCCCGAGGAGTGGAGGATGCGGATGTCGCCGACGATCCCCTCGTCATCGACTTTGACTTCCAGCAGGGTCGTGCCTTCGAGGCGATTCCGGATCGCGAACTTCGGGTAGTCCGGCGGAGGGTTTTTGCCGACCAGCGGCTTGGGTTCGATCGTATGCAGGAGCGGCTTCTGCACGGGTTCGGCCGTCTTCTTCTCTTGCGTGGCCTTGGGCGGTGTGGGCTGTTTGCGGATGAGGATCTTCGAGAGCCAGACCTCGTCATGTACGGGCCTGTCGGGTGGCGTGTCCTCGATCAAGAACTCGGGTTCGGGCAGGGGCTCATCGATGGGCTCTTCGATGATCGGCTTGTCCAGTTCGATCTCGACCTTCTCTTCTGGCTCCTTCTCCTCCTCGACCGGCTCGGGCAATTCCTCGACGTAGGGCGTGGGCTCGGGTTGCTCGAAGCTGATCGCGAGCCGCCTCGAATCGCTAGGATGCCACGTTCCCCACCCGAAGCCATAGAGCGCCCCTGCCAGGCCGACATGGAGGCCCAGCGATACCAGCAGTGAACGCGACTGCAGTGCTGCAGTCGCGCCCTTCCATCGAGTCGTGACAAGATCTCTAAGCATCGATGATGAAGTGGAAACGCGCAGTCGTTCCGAATGCGTCCATTCTGCTGTGTGCCGCTCTGTAGTGCTTGTTGGTCACGTTGTCGATGGACATGCCGAAACGGACGTGGTCGCTGAGTCTGTAGCCGAAGCGAAAGTTGAGAGTCGAATAGCCGGGAAGCCCATAGTTGCGGATGAGGGGCGAGTTGGGATCTTGGGGTTCCTGGCGATAGCCGACATCACCTTGCAGTCGTGCGGGGGGGATGCGATCGAACTTGCCGACGAACTCCGCGTCCAGGGCGATGTACCACTTTTGCTCGAAGGGCTCTTCGTAACCGATGCTGAGCAAGCCACGCAAGGGATGTGTGTGACGAAGAGGTTCGTCGGCCGTGGTGTCCTGTCCGTAGTTCCACATGACGCCGCCCGAGACATAGCTGCCCTGTGGGACGAAGCCCGGACGGACGATGGCATCCCATTCGATACCATAGACGTAGGCCTCGGCATCGCCCGTGATGACGTAGACGCGCTCATCCGGCTCGAAGCTTCCGTTGCCATTGTAATCGTAGTAGTCCTGACCCTGCCAGCTGCCTGGCTTGCTCTCCTGGAATCCGTTGAAGTCCACGTAGTAGCCAGCGAGGTTCGTCTCGAAGGTCTCACTCCGGTGCTTGATGGTGATCTCGTAGTTGTCGGCGGTCACGGGGCTGAGCAGGCCAGAAGGAACAATGACGCCAAAGCCCGTCTTGGAGATGCCGAAGCGCGCCGGGAAGGTGCGGAAGCCCCGCGTCCAGGAGGCCCCCAGGTTCCACTCCTTGTTGAGTTGGACCATGGCGCCGATGCCGCCCGTCCAGGCGCCCTGGTTCTCGCGCAGCCTGTCGTCTTCCGGGTTGCCGACGGGGGGGGTGTACTCCGAATCCGGGTTGCTCTCGTAGAGGAAGTAGTCGTAGCGGAGGCCAGCCGTGAGAGTCAACCAGTCGTTGACATCCCACTCCTGTTCGATGAAAACGCCGGCGTTGTACCAATCCTGATCGGGCGCGGCCTTGGATTTGACGCCAGTGACCGGGTCGACCATCGTGAACTGCTCGTCGTCCGGGCTCTCGCCCTGTTCGTATCGAAGTGTGATGCCCATGACCGTGCGTCCGGGCAGGATCAAATCCGCTCGGCGCAGGATCCAGTCCGTGCTGAAGGTCTGCCAGTTGGCGTAGCCCCATTCGCCCGTGTCCCAATAGCGTCGATCCTCCTTCCACTGGTAGTAGACCCGAGCTTCGAACATGTTGTCGGCCTGCTCGTAGCCATCACGGAAGCCGAGGGCAATTCCCGTCCGGTCGTTCTCGTTGTGCTGCGTGGGGCGGTAGTAGCGAGCCAGGTCGCGGCGGTTGACTTGCTGCCATTGAGCAAAGAGGACCTGGTCCGGACGGCCCAGCATGTAGTCGGCGTTGAGGTCGAAGTTGAGGTCTTCGCCTCCCGATGGAACCAGATCTTTGCCATCCCCACCAGCCTTGCCGTCACCGAGATCGCGCCAGGTGCCGCCGATCCGGAACCTCAGTTTCGGCAGGGCCGTCTCGAAGTCGAATCGTGCCGTCTTGCCGTCGTTGATCGTGTCGTATCCGAGTTTCGCGAATCCACCGAACCTGGCGCCGCTCTCCGGACGCTCGAGGCTCGGGCCGCGTGTGATGAAGTTGAGCACGCCACCCAGCGCATTGGCTCCATATTGGACCGAAGCCGGCCCGCGGATCAGCTCGATCCGCTCGATGCTCTCGGACTCGATCTTTCCGTAGAGGTCGTCGCCGGCGAAGCCGCCTTCGCCCCAGAAGGTGCTGACGTTGTTGCCGTCCATGAGAGCGAGGATATTGGCTCCCGACAGTCCTCGGATGACAGGGTCGGACGTCGTTGCCGTTCGCTTTTCTACCCAGATCCCGATGGTTCGATTGAGTGCGTCCAGCACGCTGTTCTGATTGCGCTGGATCAGGAACTCGCGATCGAAGGAGTTGACCGAGCGGGGCATGTCGAAAGGGTCGTCCGGGAGCTTGAGCGCCGTGACGATGACCGGAGCCATTCGCTGAGCCTTCTTGGGCTTCTGGTCATCCGTCTTGCCTTTGTCTTTCCCCGGATCCTTGTCCGCGCTGCCTCGAGCCTTGGTTGGATCTGTAGGGGCCGTCTTGATCGTGGCGGGGTCCTGGGTGTCTTGTGCGCTAAGAGCCGAGCCAAGTGAGAGCAAGCCCGAGAGAGTGATGGCGATCCTGTTGTTCATGCTGTGTTGTGAAGTCATGCGTTTGTGTTCGCCACGACGCGAGAGCAAAGCTGGTACCAATCCGTGACGTCTACGCAATCAAGCCCATGACCTGTATCGTTTGCGTGGCAAGAACGAGACACTCTGTGGATGGGGCGAGGAGCGACAGTGTCTGCTGGCCATGATCTTCACGTCGAAGCGTAGTGTGCAGCGTTTCTCGCTGGTAACGATCGCTTGCCTTTCGTGACACTTGATGTGGTTCGTATTCGCAAATGCGAACCAGGCGCATTCGTGAATCGCAGGGGTTATGCTGAGGCGCATGGAGTGGCACTGGTGTTCATGATTGGTTCGGTTTGTCTGTTGGCAACGCTTGGCGCAGTCGCGTTGCAGGAGCGCGTCATCCCTGCGCGAGAGCTTGCGATGCGTACCTCCGGCGCTGCGCTCTCGGATGGCGGATGGAACCTCTGGACCTTTGGCGACCTGGGGCAATGGGTGGAGATCGGTGAGCGTCGCAAGGTCGAGGTCCGTGTTCGGGCTGCAGGCTCGGCCCTCGAAGGTGTCTGGCCCCGCGCGGAGTTGGTCGTGGTCGTGTCCAAGAAGGGGCGCATGCAGCCCGCCTTCCGGAAGGTCTTCACGGTTGGCAAGCCGAAGCATGAGGACTATCGGTTCCCCATGGAGTTGGATCCCGGCGTCGCCCTCGTGCGTTTGCGATTTCTGAACGATGCCCGGAACAAGGCGACGGGGGAGGATCGAAACCTCTTCGTCAAGGAGATCGGGCTCAGCGGGGTCAAAGGGATGGGTGTCGCCCCAGCCTGGTGGTATCCGTTCGGCAGGGTGGAGCGAGCACCCGCGGGTGCACTTGCGGGTGTGGTTGCCAAGAGGCTGCGCGCCGAGACGAAAACTGCCATTGCTCGGCATCGCATGGGCCATCTGCTGATCCAGACGCAGCCAGGCGCTGTGGTCAAGGTCACACAGGTGCAGCATACCTTCGCGTTCGGGACGGCGGTGGCTACGCGCTTCTTCGATGAACCATCGACGGTCGAGTCCCGGGCCTACCTGCGGCTCTTGACCGAGAACTTCAATGCCGTCGTTCCCGAGAATGCCATGAAGTGGCCGCGCTCAGAACCACTCAAGGGTCGTGAGCGGTGGAAGGGGTTGGATCGGATGCTGCGCGTTTGCATCGGCAAGGGCATGCGGGTTCGTGGGCACTGTCTCTTCTGGGCACTCCAGGGTCAGGTACCGCGTTGGGTGCGGAATCTCAACAAGGACGCCATGCTGCGCGTCGTGGACGAGCGGGCATGGCGGACGACGGCGCGCTTCATCGGGCGCATCGAGGAATTCGATGTCAACAACGAGATGCTGCGTCACCGCTGGTATCGCGACGAGCTGGGACCGGGCATCGTGGCTCGCATGTTCGAGATGGCGAAGAGCGGCAGTCCGCGCGACCGCCTCTACCTCAATGACTACGGCATCTTGACCCAGGGCAATCAGGCTTTTGCCTACGGTCAGCAGATCCAGGATCTCATGGATCGTAAGGCGCCACTCGGCGGTATCGGTTGCCAGGCGCACTTCTCGACACCACCCGATCCCAACCAGGTCCAGCGTGTGCTCGACTACCTCGCGGGCTTCGGGCTACCGATCACGATCACCGAGTATGACTTCGGTCGCGGCGACGAGCAGGAGAAGGCACGGGTGTTGGAGGCCTTCTTCCGGATCTGCTTCGCGCATCCCGCGGTCCACGGCATTTATCAGTGGGGCTTCTGGAGCGGCGCCCACTGGAAGCCCAAGCGCGCCCTCTGGGGCAAGGAGGGCCAGCCGACAGCGGCCGCCAATGTCTACCGCGACCTCGTCTACCGGGAGTGGTGGACCCGTTTCGAGGGCAAGGCCAACGCCCATGGTGTCGTCCGCGTTCCCGCCTTCTTCGGCAAGCACCGTGTCGAATCCGGCGGTAAGTCCAAGGTCGTCACTCTCGAGAGGGGGGCGTCCTCCCTCCGGGTCAGCTTCTGAGGGCGCCCTGGAGGGGGGAGCTGGGTTGGTTCCGAAAGCTCTCGGGCGCAAGCTGCTGTCACCAAGGATGTTACGCTGGAATCGGATTCTTGGGGTCTGCTGGCACTCCGGCCGCGAGGCCCTTCCGTCCGGGCTGAGCTCACGGGAATAGGGATTGCATGGACGGGGGGCATGGAAGATGACCGACTTCGCAGTGCAGCGTATGCAATTCCGGCGGGCTCTTCGGTACACTCTTCCGGCTCATTTGAGCCAGATGGAGAGAACCGCCACGTGGCGATCTGTCCGGTGAGATCGGATTCCCGCATCCTCCCCAGCCTTAGGCCACTTCCAGCCAGCTCCCTGAACCCTTGATGGAGTCGCAGATGTTGTTCCACCGCTTCCAGACCCTGAGCCTCAAGCGGGGCGGCCTTCTGGCCGGCCTCGCTCTCTCGTTCTTCCTGGCGACACCCGCCCACGCCCAGGAGGGCAAGTGGGAGAACGGAGGCACCTACGCGGCGATCGGCTCACCTCATGCCAAGCGCGTGATGCAGGCCCGGCCCTTGAAGATCCGTTGGCAGGGATTCCCGCCGACGCTCCGCGTGGACGGACCCAACAGCAACCTGGTGCAGACCCGGAACATTCACGTGTTGATGTATGAGGGCCTCATCGGCGTGCATCCTGACACCGAGGAGTTCATTCCGGGATTGGCCAACGAGTGGAGAGTCGACACGGACATAGAAAAGGGCGTCCAGACATTCTGGTTCCGTCTGGATCCAGACGCGCGTTTTTCGGACGGAAGCAAGGTGACGACCGAGGACGTCTATTGGAGCTTCTGGCACAAGGTCCAGAAGGATCGCAAGGATCCCTCCAACATGATCGTCTACGGCAAGCAGTTCGAGATGCCCGTGATCGTCGACGAAAGAACGATCAAGGTCACGACGAAGAAGCTCAACTGGAGGTTGTTCCTCTACTTCGGCACCAGCTTCATGATCTACCCCGCCAAGGAAGTCCACATCAGCGGTGAGAAGTATCTGAAGGACTACAACTGGAAGATGCTGACAGGGTCTGGTCCCTACTCCCTCGCCGCCGAGGATATCCAAGGACGCGAATCGATCACGCTGAGACGTCGACAGGACTGGTGGGGTGATCAAAAGCCATGGGGCAAGAACACCTACAACTTTGATCTCATCAAGTTCGCGGTCGAGATGGATACGGAGATCTATTTCGAGAAGTTCAAGAAGGGGGAATACGACCTGTTGCGTGTGAGTCGATCCCAACGCTGGGTTGTCGAGATCCCCGAGGAAGAGGTCGTCAAGAAGGGTTGGGTCCAGCGCCGCAAGATTTTCAACAAGGCACCTCGCGGATTCACCGGCTTCGCCTTCAATATGCGGAAGAAGCCCTTCAACAACCGCAACGTCCGCCTGGCTTTCGCGCACCTCTTCAATATCAAGAAGCTCAACGAGAGGCTCTTCTACCATCAATACGAGAAGGTCCGTTCCTACTTCCCCGGCCGTGATTGGGGCAATGAAGACAAGAACGAGAGGATCGACTACGACCCGGATGAGGCCGAAGCGCTCCTCTTCGAGGCGGGCTACGAGGAGCGGAACAAGCAAGGCTATCTCGTGGACCAGGATGGCAAGCAGCTGGAGGTCACTCTCGAGTATGGGGTTCCGGGCTTCCAGAGAATCTGGCTTGTGGTCAAAGAGGACTACGAGAAGGCCGGGATCAAGTTCAATCTCAAGCTTGTGGATGCGGCCAGCCTCATCAAGAAGGTCGACGAACGGCAGTTCGAGTTGTACTACCAGACCTGGGGTGCCCTACTCTTCCCCAATCCGCGAACGAGTTGGGCCTCGGAGCTGGCCGACCAGAACTACAACAACAATCTACCGGGCTTCAAGAACAAGGAAGTCGATGACCTCCTCGAGAAGTACGACATCACCCTGGATCGGGCTGAACAGAAGAAGATCATCCGCCGTATCGACGAGATCGTCTTCAATGAACATCCCTATGCCCTGAGCTGGTACGCGAGTTACGAACGGCTCCTGTACTGGAGTCGATTTGGACATCCCGAGAAGTATTTCACCAAGATCGGAAGCGACCCCATCGAACAGGTCATGCTCCTTTGGTGGTGGGATGACGAGGCGGATGCAAAGTTGGAAGCGGCTATGAAGTCGGGGGAGAGTCTGCCTGTCGGTCCCACCGACGTGAAGCCCTGGGATCAGCCCAAGAAGTAACCGGGACGGCTGACCGCCTACCTCGACCAGGAGAAGCATCCGTGCATGGGATGACCAGCTACTTCATTCGGCGCCTGATGTTGGTGCCGGTGACCTTCATCATCATCACCTTCATGATCTATGCGGTTTTTCGCATGGCTCCAGGCGGTCCTATCGAGCAGGCGCGTGTGCAGATGCTCAAGGCCGCGGCCGGAGAGGCTGGTGGTGGTGGCGGTGAGTCCGGTGGGACTGGGATGACCGAGGAGGAGAGGAAGAGCCTCGAAGAGTACTACCAACTCGACAAGCCCATCCCGATCGGATACCTCGTGTGGCTGGGCTTCTGGCCCAACTCCCACAAAGGAGGCAAGCTGAGCGGTGTGTTTTGGGGAGATTTTGGCTACTCCAATGAACATTCGGCACCTGTGCTCGACACCATCATCTCCAAGTTTCCGGTGTCCATCTACTTCGGCTTGATTGGCTACATCGCCTCTTGGCTCGTCTGTATTCCGCTTGGGATCTTCAAGGCGCTCAAACATCGCACGCACTTCGATACGCTGACCTCCATCGTCGTGTTTCTCGGTTACTCCGTGCCGGGCTTCGTTGCGGCATTGGTCTTGATGCTCACTTTCGGCACGAACAACTTCGGGATGGACTGGTTCCCTCTCGGTGGTTTCCGGTCCGAGAATTGGAACGTCATGTGGGACCAGGGAGAGTTCTGGTGGTGCATCAAGGATCAGGTCCACCACACGTTCATTCCACTGATTGCCTACATGATGGCCAGTTTCGCCACGATGACGATTCTCATGAAGAACAGCCTGCTGGACAACCTCGGGGCTGACTATGTGCGCACGGCGTTCGCCAAGGGTCTACCCGAGCGTCGGGTGATCTTCATACACGCCCTCAGGAACTCCCTGATCCCTATCTGTGTCGGTATCGGGGGTGCTATCGGTCTCCTCTTCGCCGGCTCCTTCCTGATCGAGAAGACCTGCACCATCGATGGAATGGGTCTCCTTGGCTACACGTCACTCCTCAAGCGCGACTATCCGGTGCTCCTTGGCATCCTGACCTTCGGCATCGTTCTTCGTCTCCTTGGCAACATCTTGTCCGATATCGTCCTTGCCCTGGTTGACCCCCGGGTCCGCTTCCAATAGGCCAGGGGTTTTCGATCCATGATCTGGAAAATCATCTATCTCGTCTTGGTGTTTGTCCTGGGCTGGTTGCTCACCAAGTTTATCCTCCCCTGGATGATCGTTCGAATCGGACGACTCCTTGGATTCCGGATGCGTCCGACTCCGATCACGGCGCGGCGACTGGCGCGTTTCAGGAGCATCAAGAGAGGTTACTGGTCCTTCGTTGGGATCAGCACGCTCTTCGTGATCTCGATGTTTCTGGAGCTGATCGTCAACGAAAAGCCTCTGATCATCTCCTACGATGGGCGGGTGGCCGTCCCGGCATTGAATGACTGGGCTTCCAAGATCCCCTTTCTTGGGATCTCCTCTTTCGAGAAGAAGGAAGACTTTGGGCAGCCAGGCGGCAGCGAAGTGGATTACCACTTGTTCCAGGAGATCGTCGAGAATCCCGGGCTGATTTCGACGGAGCTCCAGGCGGCCAAGAAGAAGATGGATCGGGCTGAGCGCAGCTTCAAGAAGCTCAAGGAGCCAGCCCCAGACGCGACGGAGCGCAAGAAGAAGCGCTTTGCGACCCGCAAGGCCATGTATGAGAGGAGCAAGGCCCAATACGCGGGGCTGCAGGATGCCGAGGCCGTGTTCGGGGCGGGTAGGGCCTGGATCCTGCCGACACTCTACCCCTGGTCCGCCAAGTCCCATCGGGAGGATCTGAAGGCCAATCCTCCCAACTCTCCCACCCTGGAGGAGAAGTGCTTTCTGGGTACGACGACAGGGGGGCGCGACGTGCTCGTGCAACTCGTCTATGGCTTCCGCATCTCGATTGCCTTTGCCTTGCTGGTTGCTGCCGTGGGGTACTTCATCGGAGTGCTCGTGGGCGGCATGCAGGGTTACTATGGCGGATGGATCGACATTGCCTCACAGAGGATTGTGGAGATTTGGGGCAGCATTCCCTTCCTGTTCACGATCATGATCCTCGCTGCGATGATCCAGCCGGGTTTCTGGATGCTCGTCATCTTGCTCGTGGTGCTGCGAAGCTGGTTGGGCATCACCTTCTATGTCCGTGGTGAGTTCTACCGCGAGAAGTCCAAGGACTACGTCCAGGCAGCCATCGCATCCGGGGTTTCGGACTGGAAGATCATCACCAAGCACATCCTCCCCAACTCCATCGTGCCGGTCGTGACCTTCGCGCCTTTCGGGATCGTCGCCTACATCTCCTCTCTCGTGAGTCTCGATTATCTTGGATTCGGATTGCCACCAGGAACGCCGAGCTGGGGGGATCTGCTCAAGCAGGGCCTGGAGAACGTCCAGCACCACCCTTATCTGATCATCACACCGGTGGTCGCTCTCGCGGCGACCCTTTTTGCTGTCGTGATGATCGGTGAAGCCGTGCGAGAGGCCTTCGATCCCAAAGTCTTCTCGAGGTTGAGGTGAGCGGGATGACAGAGAAACAGAAACCGCTCCTGCAGGTGCGAGACCTGCGGACCTACTTCAATGTCGAGGGTCAGACAGCCAAGGCCGTGGACGGCGTCAGTTTTGATATTCGTGAGAACGAGGTCTTTGGTCTTGTAGGCGAGTCGGGATCTGGCAAGTCGGTGACGGCTTTGTCCGTGCTTCGCCTCATCCCGAACCCGCCCGGGGACATCGTGGGGGGGGCCATCCACTTCCGTGGTGAGAGCCTGCTGGACCTTCCCTGGGCCGAGATGCGCAAGATCCGCGGCAACCGGATCTCCATGATCTTCCAGGAGCCCATGACGGCCTTGAATCCTGTCTTCACGATTGGCTTCCAGTTGATCGAGGGGATCCGGCTGCATACCGGATGCAGCAAGGACGAGGCCGAGGTCAAGGCCGCGGAGATGCTCGATCTCGTGGGCATCCCTGACGGGCTGCGTCGATTGAGCGACTATCCGCATCAGTTCTCCGGTGGCATGCGGCAGCGCGCCATGATCGCGATGGCGCTCTCGCTGACGCCCAACCTCCTCATCGCTGACGAGCCGACGACGGCGCTGGATGTGACGATCCAGTCCCAGATCCTCGAGCTCATGCTGGAGATGCGGACGAAGACCGATGGGGCTTCGATCTTGTTGATCACGCACGACCTGGCGGTCGTGGCAGAGACCTGCCAGCGCGTGGCCGTCATGTATGGCGGCAAGATCCAGGAGATCTCCGAGGTCATTCCCCTGTTCGAGGACCCCAAGCATCCCTATACGCAGGGACTTCTGAAATCGCTTCCGCGACCGGACCAGGGCAAGGTCCGTCGCCTACCGACCATCCCAGGAATCGTGCCGAGCATCCTCCACATGCCTCCGGGCTGCAAGTTCGCCGACCGTTGTCCCGAGCGTTTCGAGCGCTGCGATCGTGAGGAACCCGAGTTGCGCGAGATCGAGCCCGGCCGATTCTGTCGATGTCACCTGCACGACGAGGAGGGGCGCTCATGATCAGCAACAAGCCCATCCTCGAATTCCAGGACCTGCACGTTCACTTTCCCATCCATGCCGGTGTCTTCCTGCGGCATGTGGGAGATGTGAAGGCCGTGGACGGAGTCTCGCTCAAGGTCATGGATGGCGAGACGCTGGGGCTCGTAGGTGAATCGGGTTGTGGCAAGACCACGACCGGCAAGGCAGTCGTACGTCTTGCGCCACCTACGCAGGGCAAGATCGTCTTCCATCCGCGTGAAGGCAATCCCGTGGATCTGGTCTCCCTGGATCGTGCCGGGATGAGGCCGTATCGCGCGGAGATCCAGATGATCTTCCAGGATCCCTATTCCTCGCTCAATCCGCGCTGGTCGGTCGGGGACATCATCGCCGAACCGCTCACGGTCCATGAGCCTGGTCTGAGTCATGCCGAGCGTGATGATCGGGTGGCATGGCTCCTGGAGAAGGTGGGGCTCACGGGTGAGCAGGCGCATCGCTATCCCCATGAGTTCAGCGGCGGCCAGCGCCAGCGCGTCGGCATTGCGCGTGCTCTGGCCACCCGGCCACGCCTCGTAATCGCCGACGAGCCGGTCTCGGCGCTCGACGTGTCCATCCAGGCACAGGTCATCAACCTCATGCAGGATCTGCAGGAGGAGTTTGGTCTCTCCTATCTGTTCATTGCTCATGACCTCTCGGTCGTGGAGCACATCAGCCATCGCGTGGCCGTGATGTATCTCGGCAACATCGTCGAGGTCGGGCCAGTCGAGACGATCAACGATGCACCCATCCATCCCTACACGCGTGCGCTGCTCTCTGCGGTGCCCCTGCCCGATCCGCGCCCCGGCCGCCCCGAGCGCATCCGCCTCCAGGGTGAGCCGCCCAGCCCCCTCAACAAGCCATCGGGCTGCCCCTTCCGCACGCGTTGCCCACACGCCATCGCCAGCTGCGCAGAATCCATTCCTCCCCTCGTCGAGGTGACCCCCGGCCACGAGGTCGCCTGCCCCGTCATGCTCGATCAGGCCTCCCGCTCACGCGGATGATTCATGAGATCGTTGCGAGCAGATATGCCAGTGGCGTATCTGCGGTCCTGGACCTCGTCGAGCAGGTGGGCGAATGCGAGCGCGGCGCAAGTGCGGAAAGCCTACGCCCCTTTGCCGGGTTGATCTCGCAGTTGGCGGAGGGTGTGCTTGGGGGCAAGTGCCTATGTTGGTTGCCTCTTAGATTCCAGATAGAGGGTTTCCCCGATGAAATTGAAACTGACGCTTTCGTTGATGGTGATGGCTTGCTGTGTCTCGGGACTTCCCCTCACGGCACAGGACAAGAGTGCAAATGAGGCGAAGAAGGTCGAGAAGGCCAAGATTCCCGACAACGTGAAGCAGGCCTATGACCTGATCCACGCGGGCAAGATCGTCGATGCGCTCGATACCTTCAAGAAGATCCGCGCCGAAGAGCCTGAGAACAAATGGGCCAAGAAGGCCATTCGTCCCCTTACCCAGGCGGTGCAGCTCGAAAAGATCGTGGCGATGGACAAGCACGCCAAGTGGATGACGGCCGCAGATTGGTTGAACACCTTCTACACGGCGAACAAGGTTCCCACCAAGAAGCTGGCGCTGGCCAAGCGTGCCTTCACGCGCTTCCCCGCCGACAAGAAGTGGGGCAATCGCTATGCCCTGGCCTTGGCGGATGCCAATCAAGGCAAGAAGGCCGTTGGCGTCTACGAAGGATTGCTCGTCAAGCACCCGGACTCGGACATCCGCGTCATGACGGCGGTCCTCTATGCGAGAGAAGGCATGGCAGAGAAGGCCATGGAGCATCTCGGTCAACTGCCTGAGGGGCAGAAGAACCCTTCGATCGCCTACAACCTCGCCTGCGCCTATGCGCTCATGGGCAAGCTGCCCGAAGCAGGCAAGCTCCTGGCGAAGTCCTTCGAGCTGACGCCTCCCTCCCAGCTCGCGAAGCAGAAGAAGCAAGCCAGGTCCGATCCCGATCTGGCCAGGCTGGTTGGCAGTGAAGAGTTGATTGCGGCCATGAAGGCTACGAGCAAGGTTCCCGAGAAGAAGGCCAAGTCCGCCTGCGATGACTGCCCCTCCAACGATTCCTGCGACGAGGAAGAGATGGAGGACTGCGAGGAGGGCAAGGAGGACTGCGACGAGAAAGGGCACGAGAAAGAGCACAAGAAGGAAGGCGCCAAGAAGTAGGCAGGCCCGGCTCTTTTGGGTGAGGCCCTTGTGGCAGGGGCACGCGTCCCTGGTCGCAAGGGCCTCCCGCCGTTAACCCGAACGATTCACCCGAACGATTCATGACCTCGATGCGTCTGACGGCGTCTTTCGGTCCAGGACCGCGAACCTATAGGTTCGCTCGGCATTGCTTCGATTTGACGACCCTCCAGGGTTGCCAGGAGCCAGCGTGGTCAGGAGTCAGGGCGTCCAGGAGCCTGTGATCAGAATCCTGACTCGGTGATCTTGGACCAGTCTGCCTTCAGGATGCGC
>JAJRTL010000207.1 GCA_024278315.1 Planctomycetota bacterium
GCAGCGAAGCTGGGATCCGGCCTGGCGTATTTCGTGGACCAGATCAGAGGGCGCCACGATGACTGAGGACGGTTTCCAATCCATGTTTCCCGGATCGGTCTGACCTCTACGGTTGCGATGGAGCCATGGGATGGGAGCCCATGCGGGCGGGTCAAGCGATGGGGGAGATGGGCCGATAGAAGGCCCACTGAGACAACGGATTTTGGGATTGGGGGATCAGTATGGAATGGAGCATGACCGAGCTCCTCAAGGACATGGTGTCCAAGGGGGCTTCCGATTTGCATCTGCGGCCGGGGAACTTCCCGGGCTTCCGCATCGACGGCAAACTCAAACCGCAGGAATCCTACGGTCGGATCACTCCGGAGATCACCGATCACCTGGTGCACCAGATCCTCGAAGAGGCACAGCTGGCGCGCTTCCGGGAGGAGAAGGATCTCGATTTCTCCTATGCCATCAAGGACTGCGCGCGCTTTCGCGTCAACGTCCTGACGCAGAGGGGCTCCACCGGTGTCGTCGTGCGGACGATTCCCGACAAGATCCCGTCGGCGGCCGATCTCTCCCTCCCCGAGATCTGCCTCGATCTGGCCCTCAAGCCCAGAGGGTTGGTCCTCGTGACTGGCGCGACAGGTAGCGGCAAGTCGACCACGCTCGCTGCGATGGTCGATCACGTCAATCGCAACGTGGAGGGGCACATCCTCACGATGGAGGATCCGATCGAGTTCATCCATCCCGACCAGAAGTGTTTCGTCACGCAGAGACAGGTCGGGCGTGACACGAAGAGCTTCGCCGAGGCCTTGCGTCGAGCCCTCCGCCAGGATCCCGACGTCATCCTGATCGGTGAGATGCGCGACCTGGAGACGATCGCGCTGGCGATCTCGGCTGCGGAGACCGGACACCTCGTCTTCGGCACACTGCATACCACGTCGGCGATCTCCACTGTAGATCGGATCCTGGATGTGTTCCCGCCCGAGCAACAGGCCCAGGTACGTGTTCAGCTTTCAGGAACCCTGCAGGGAGTCATCTCGCAGTGTCTCGTACGCAAGATTGGTGGAGGGCGTGTGGCTGCTCACGAAATCCTCGTGGCCACCGATGCAGCGCGTGCCCAGATCCGCGAGGGCAAGACTGCGCAGATGCTGAGCTTGCTCCAGACCGGAAGCCAGAAAGGCATGTGCACGCTCGAATCGAAACTCATCGAGCTCGTGAACCAGGGGCTGATCTCGCTCGAAGACGCCTTGGGCAAATCCAACCGCCCGCTCGAGGTCGAGAAGCACGCCCGGCCCGGCTCGACGCCTGCGCCGCAGGCGGCACCGGCAGCTCGGCCCGCACCGAAGCCCGCTGCCAGGCCCGCACCACAGGCTGCAGCCAGTCCCGCTCCGGCACCCGCTGCTGCAGAGGCCAGTCCCGCGCGACCCTCGGTGGCTGCACCAGGCAGTCCCTCGACGGAGGCACCCGCGAGGCCCAGGTTCCGGCCCTCGGCCCAGCCGGGCGAGACGTCTGACCGCCCGACGAGGGCAGCGGGCAGTGCTGCTGCCAGTCGACAGGATCTGGATGATCTCTTTGCCGGCATGACGTCCAAGAAGCCGCAGGGCTGAGGCGACAAGGGGGTCAACCGGGGGGGCAAGGGGCGGACAATGAGCCCCAACCGGGGCCATGGGGTGCCGATTCAAGGGGGATGGGGCCTGCCTCGAGGGGGATGGGGCCCTGCCTCGAGGCTCGTGGATTGCAATCGGGCGAGGATTTGCTTTCCTCTAGGGACCCCCTGATCCTCCTTGGCCTCCAGAGATCCCCCATGTCCATTGTCATTCGAGAGCGCGGTCTGGGCGAGAACATCGCCCTCACCTTCTCCATCATCGCGAAGAACTTCCCCAAGCTGGCCCTCCTCTCCCTGATGTTCGGCTTGCCAGCCTTGGTGCCGCAGATTCTGGCAGTCTTGAATCCGGATCCTTGGATCATCGATCTGGGCGCTCTCTGGGGTTTGGATGAGCCGATTCCTCTCGAGACGGCAGCTCTCTTTGGCGGTCTTCTGGCATTCCTCATCTACCCCCTCTTCATCGGTTCCCTGATTGGGATCGTCACGGGGTGCTACACAGGAGAGAACATCACGATCGGGAAGAGCTTCGGGCTGGCGTTGAGGCGGTTCTTTCCTCTGGCGATCTTCAGCTTCGTCAGCAACCTGATTTTCTTCGCGGCTATGTTTGCCGTCCTGCTCGTCGGAGCGGTGGTCCCCTTTTTCATGATTCTCGGGGTTCCTCTGGCCATCTTCCTCGCAGGCTTTTTCGTGACGATGTTCTATGTGGGTTCCCCTTCCATCGTTGCCGAGAACATCGGTCCGATCGCCGCCCTGCGACGGAGTGCCTGGCTCACCAAGGGGAGCCGAGGGCACATTCTCGTCTTCCTCATCCTCATGTGGATGTTGGTCGTGGGTATCGCCATGGTCTTCATGATGCCTGTCATGGTCATCAACGGCATCGAAAGCGCCATGGGGGGAGACGGTGGCAGTCCGGGATTCCTACCCTTGATCCTGGGCTGGGTGGTCAACAGCATTGTAGGCCTGCTCAACGTAATCGCCCCTGTCGTCATCTATTTCCAGACCCGAGCCAGGCGAGAGAGCTTCCAACTCACGAGTGTGGCAGAGTTGGTGGATCGCATCGAGCAGCGACGCATGGGCTCGGATCCACAAGATTGATAGCCTCGCTCGCCGAACTCGTGGATCGTATCCGGGTGAGGCGGACCGAAGGCCGCTCACATTCCGGGGGCTCCTAGCTTGAAGATGATGCTGCAGAGCACACGACATGGCGAAACCGCCGAGAGCCTGCAGAAGAGAGTGGACGCTCTCTTCTCGGAGGCACCTCTGTCGACGGGTCTGCGTCGGCTTGCCGATCGACATGGCAGTCTCGTGGATCCGAGTGCCGGTCGTCGCAGGCGTGGCCGTGAAGGGGACTCGGACTGGGCGCTCCTTTCCCCCCTGAGCTTGTTGCTCCTCTGTATCCTGCTCCTCGCGGGCCTCCTGCTCTATGCGCGCATCATGAAGGGCTCGTGGCTGGGAAAGGAGGGCGGGAGCCGTGAGGAGCGATTGCCAGTTCCGGAGCGGGTCACGGGTTCGGCTTCCCTGAGACAGAAGGCTCAGCACCTGGCTCGCAGTGGGGAGCATCGGGAGGCCATCCGCTTGTTGCTGCTCTCCCTCCTGACCCTGATCTCGGAGCGCAAACTCCTGGCCATGGCCCGCAACCTGACGACTCGCGAGATCTACGCACGCCTTCCCAAGGATCAGGAGTCCGAGGAGCAGTATCTCGCCCACTTCTTCCATGTCTTCGAAGAGGCCAGCTATGGCGGGCGTGATGTCGGGGAGAACGAGTTCGAGGATCTGGACGGCATCCTGGGACGGGGCATTCATCACGAACTTCTCAAGGCGGGACGGACCTCATGAGAGACCTTGCCGGTGGATCCGAGGAGGGTCGCCTCGATCAGGGACTGGAGGACCTGCAACGCCGCCGGAAGGCGACGCTCATGCTGGTGGGGGGCTCCGTCGCCCTGGCGCTCTTCTTCTGGCTCGTGCCGCTGGTTCGTGACGTCGACTTCCATCATCGCACGAGCAAGAGTACGGCGAGCATGGGCTTCCGGGGATTGCACGACTTGTTGGGGGGACTCGGCCAGGAGGTGTTGCGCCATCGTCGGCCCTACCGCGAACTTCCGCGAGCCGATGAATCCCTGCTCATGGTCCTCGACCCCTTCGACAGCAAGACGCTACGTGGACATGGTCGGGCGCGCTTCGATCACGAACAGTGGACCGATCTCCACAACTGGGTGCGCGCGGGTGGCCACGCGGTGGTCGTCCTGCCGACCTGGGAGGCCACCGATTCGGTGGATACCAACCCCTCGCTGGCACGCCTGCGGCCCAGCGCGGCTCGAGGCGTACTGGAGGATCCTCCGCCTGGCGATTGGGAGGTCGATATTCCCGATGTCGACGACGGCAGCTGGTTGCATCGCTCCTGGTTCCGGTTGGGTGACGACCCCATGCTCTACGCCTTCGACGAGGATCTGGGAACCTGGCCTACTCCGAGCGAGGAGTGGCAACGTGACCACAGGCTCTTTGCCCCGTATTGGAGTCCTCGGCCCCGGTGGGAAGGGGACGATGACCAGGGCCGAGACGAGCCCTGGATGCAGCTCTTCATGCGGCCCATACCGGAGGAGTATTCGGTGCGGGGCCAGTTGGCCGGAGAACCCCTGTTGATCCGGCGTGCCGTTGGCGATGGTGCCGTCTGGGTACTCTCCTCGGGCTGGCCGCTCAGCAATCTCGCCTTGGCCGAGGGTGGAACGTCCTGGTTCGTCTATCTACTCATGGCCGAGGCCAGCACGGGCTTTCGTCGGCAGATCCTCTTTGACGAGTTCGCCCATGGAGACACCGACACCCGCGGTATGTTCGGATGGCTGACAGAGAGTGGAGCCTTGTATCCGATCCTGGCTTTGGGAATCCTCTTCCTCCTGGCCGCATGGAAGGGCTGGGTCCGGATCGGAGCACCTGCGGGCATCCGCCTCTTGCCTCGAAGGGCCAAGGAGGAGTTCGTGGTAGGGCTCGCCAGCATGCTGCATTCCCAGGGGCGAAGACGATTCGTGGCTCGATCCCTGGTCGAAGAGAGTCGCCATCGACTGGAGACGGCTCCAGGATTCAGCTTTTCCGAAAGAAGGCGGCGGATCGTGAGATTGAGAGAATTGGATGAGGCGATGGAGTCCCTGCAGAGGGTCTCCTATCAGGACCTGAGCCAGATGGCCGGGAATCTGGATCGTTTGGTGCGAGACAAGGAAGAGATGAGGTCATGAGCGAAACCGATCCACTGCAAGCCAGCGACCCGCAGCCATTGCGGGCGAGCCTGCTGCGCGACCTTCACAGCGCCGTGGCGACCGAAGTGGAGCGCTGCATCGTGGGACAGAGAGAGGCCGTGCGCCTGCTCTTCATCTCCCTGGTCGCCGGTGGCCATGTGTTGATCGAAGGTGTGCCCGGCCTGGCCAAGACGACACTCGCCCGGAGTCTGGCCGAGTCTCTGGCGCTCGACTTCGGCCGAGTGCAGTTCACGCCCGACCTGATGCCCTCCGATATCCTGGGCACGCAGGTCTTCGACTTCCAGAAGGGCAACTTCCACCTCGTCGAAGGGCCGGTGTTCACGCAGATCCTGCTCGCGGATGAGATCAACCGCGCACCAGCCAAGACACAGGCGGCCCTGCTCGAGGCCATGCAGGAGGGCACGATCAGCCTGGATGGCAAGCCACGCGATCTGCCCCGCCCCTTCCTGGTCCTGGCGACGCAGAACCCCATCGAACACGAGGGCACCTACCCTCTGCCCGAAGCCCAGTTGGATCGCTTCCTGTTCAAGGTCGTCCTCGACTACCCGGACATCGAGGATGAGATTCGCATCCTCGAGATGCACCGGGGAGATGCCGAAGGGATGCGCCAGAGCCTGCGCCAGATCCAAGCGGTCACGAGCGCGGAGGATCTGCTGCGTGCGCGGGAGGAAGCCTTCGCCACGAGGATGGAAAGCAGCCTGCGTCGCTATCTCATCGATTTGATCCGTGCGACCCGGGATCACGAAAGCATCCTCCACGGTGCCAGTCCACGCGCGGCCCTGTTGCTGCAGTTGGCGTCACGCATTGCGGCGAGGCTCGAGGGGCGTGACTACGTGATCCCCGACGACATCAAGGGCTTGCTTCTGCCGCTGCTGCGCCACCGCATCTTCCTCACTGCGACGGCCGAGGTCGAGGGGGCGGATCTGGATGATGTCCTCCGTGAGGTTGCCGATGGCATCCCCGTCCCGCGATAGCGACAAGGATCGTCTCGCCAGGCACTGGCCCCTGCCAGGCCCTGGCATCTGGACCCTGGCTCTGCTGGGGCTTTGCTACTCGCTGCTCGTACCGATCTTCCCCTTCCTGGGGGCGACCTGGTATTGGCTGCCCATCGCGTTGGTGGCCATCCTGATTCCGGCCTGGTTCCTGCGCCCGCCCTTCGGACAGATCGAGATGCAGCGCGAACTGCCCGCCTCGGTGACTCTCGGGCGCAAGAACAGCTATCTCCTACGGGTCCACAACCACAGCGCGAGGCCGCTCCGCTTGCGCTTGCGCGAAGTGTTGCCGGCGAGCTTCGAGGGAGAGTCCCTGGCGCTCTCGCGTGTGCTGCCCGCCGGCGAGACCTGGTCCATGGAAATCGCATTCCTGCCGCTCGAGCGGGGCAGGGTCGATCTGCCACCGACAGGTCTGGCGGTCTCCCGCATGAGTGGGATCCTGGCGTGGCGCATCGAATCCTGCATCGGAGATCACATCGCGGTGCAGCCGGGCCGCCCGGCTGGCGAACTCAAGGTCCTGCTCTCCCACTTCCAGAGCTTGATGGAAGTAGGGGACCGGCACATTCCACGGTCGGGCACGGATTGGGAGTTCGATTGCATGCGGGAGTATGTGCCGGGCGATGATCTGCGGCGCATCGATTGGAAGGCCAGTGCGCGGCGCCAGCGCCCCATGACGCGTCAGTTTCGCGAAGAGCGCAACTCGGAGATCCTGCTCGCCTTGGACTGCGGACGTCTCATGGGCACGGTGGTGGACGGTATCCGCAAGCTGGATCTCGCCATGACTCCGCTTCTGGATCTGGCGGCCATCGCCTTGCGTCGCGGCGAGAAGGTCGGTCTCTTGGCCTTCGACGACAGGCCGCGCGTGCATCTGCCGCCGCGTAGCGGCATGGCCCAGCTCGGCCGCATCCAGAAGGCCTTGGCGAATCTGCCCAAGGGTGAGCGCCCCACGAGCTTCCTTCGCGCGGTCAACGA
The DNA here is from genome assembly GCA_024278315.1 of Planctomycetota bacterium. Lineage (GTDB taxonomy): Bacteria > Planctomycetota > UBA1135 > UBA1135 > JAJRTL01. Next base: position 6,804 of record JAJRTL010000207.1, read on the forward strand.
GTTGGAGGCGCGCCACCGCAAGCGTTCACTCGTGCTGATCTTCACCGACTTCACGGACGAGATCAGTGCTTCGGAGATCTTTCGTAGTCTCTCCGCACTCGAGCGACGGCATGA
>JAJRTL010000208.1 GCA_024278315.1 Planctomycetota bacterium
CTAGCCGATCTTCCACTACCCACGCAGCAGACAGCACGAGTTCGCCCACTCGGCAGTATCTGCCGGTGAACGGATCTGGATGATCGAGGGCCTCGTGCACGAATGCAGGAAGTCGTGCATGGAAGATCTGATCCTCTTCGACCAGTTCGACCGAGGCTTCACGGAAATCGACGAAGCTCTTGGTCTGTGGGTACTGCAGCTTGAAGAGGGTCTCCTTTGCAGAGAACAAGCACATGGCCCTCTGCTCTGCCTGGGAGGTGCACTGCTGGAGCCAGGCCAGCTCCGAGGGAGTGAAAACCAGATTCCATTCCTCTTCCGAGAGCCCCTGAGCCGCTTCAATATCCACGCCGATGGCGCGAATGGCATCCCGTCTGGCGGCAACAGCGACGCTTACCTGTGTCGTATGCGAGATGCTCCCCACGCATCCCAGAGGCCAGAGCGGTTCGCGTCGCTCGCCGGACAGGATGCTGTCGCAATCACGTTCGAGTGCAGCCAGGGCACTGTGGGCCGCATGACGACCCGCCCGAAATGCGGACTGGCGCTTGCGAACCGCGCTACAGACGAGAGCCTCCTCATCGGGATGCACGGGCTCGGGCGAGGGATCCGACTTCCAGGTCGCGCATGCGATCTGAGCCGGAGTCACTCGATCCAGACCGTCAAGAACCAGGGGATCCGTTGCGCTCCGCATATCCCGGACCATACCCCTGGGAGCCACTGCGCCACAGGGGGGAGTCCCTCGGATCCCTGACCCGGATGATTCATGAGATCGTTGCGAGCAAATGCGAGATCGGCTGCGCCGATCTCGCATTTGCTCGCAACGATCTCATGAATCGTCCGGGTCAGGGCTGTCTAGAGTCGTCGATCAGCCGCCGAAGCCATTCTCGAGGATGACTTCGCTCGCAGACAGCTGACCGGGGCGTGGCCAGGCATCCTTGGTGCCCTTGCCCACGGCGATCATGTAGCCGATGAGGTGGTCCTCAGGCAGATGGATGATCTTGCCGACGGCCTCGTAGTCGAAGCCGTCCATCGGGCAGCTGTCCAGGCCCATGCTCTTGGCGGCCAACATGATGGTCTGGCCAGCGAGCCCCAAGGAGCGCATGCACTCGTCACGTTGGACCTGCTCCCTGCCCTCCTAGTACTGCTGGATGGCGGGCACAATCATGGCCCCCACCTCGGCAGGCGCCTCCGTCCAGTAGCGCGTGGCATCCTTCTCCCAGGCCTTGGTGTCCGCACAGAGCACGACCAGGAGCGAAGCGTCGGTGACCTGCGCCTGCCCCCATGCATTGTCCCGGATCTGCTGACGGATCCCAGCGTCCTTGACGACGACGAAGCGCCAATGCTGGATGTTGAAAGCCGTGGGAGAGAGCATGGCGAGTTCCAGGATCTGCTGGATCTCCTCGTCGCTCATGCGGTATTCGGGATCGTAGTGCTTGATGGCGCGCAGGGACTGGATGGCTTCGATGGTGTTCATGTCGTTCTTGCTGACCGATTGTGGACTGGACCAGGTTCGTCTGGGTTGTAGGCAGGATGCCCTTGGCCGAGAGTAGAGCCCGGCCAACAGGCATGGTCAAGCGAGTGTCAGAGCAGGCAGTCTCGAGTCTTGACATCATCGTCGGACCTCAGCTCTGCGAGATCAGGGGGTAGGACTCATGCAATGGAACCGAGTTCATTGATACCGACGAGTGGGCCAGAAGCTGCAATCCCCAAGTCCGCTTCCATCGGACCCCCCCTCGCTTTTTCAGAAAAATTCTCTCGCGAAGAGCTGACTGGGGACTTCTGCCCACCAGACTAACGAACCTGCGACCAAGGGAACCGGCTGCGATTCATACCAGTGAATCCCTGGGGATTGGCGGCCACAGTGCGACCGCGTTCGGTTCGCAAAAAGGCGCCAAGGAGTCCTCTTTCCGGCTCAGTGAGAGGGAAATCTCCCTCTCACTGTATTTTCCTGCGTGTCCCTGCAGGAACCGTCGCTAGCATCTCCCCCTGCGTCGGCGCCACGATGGGGTGGCAGAGAGGTCTCCGTTCAGCAAAAAAGAACGGAGACCAGCCGGTGCAGAATGATGCTTGCCTGATCGAGATCCCCGGATACGCCGGGGGGCATGGAGGGATCGACCAAGGGGGAATCAGCTCGTGCACGAAGTGCGAGCCTCGACCTTGGGCGACCACCATGGATCAGGACGAAGGCCGGTAGGACCGGCAAGCAGGGGAGTCAACAAAGGGGAATCACATGGATGAGATCGATACGTCGAGCAGAGCTGGAGTTCTGTTATCGAGGTTTGTTGGAGATGCGACCCGCTGGGCCGCAGACAAGACGGAATCGCTTTGGGGAAGGCGGTTCCAGATCGCAAGCGCTGGACTTGCCACGTTCAAGAAAGGCGCCACAGGACTCGTCTGTAGCCTCGCCTGCCTGACGGGCCTCGCCAAGGCCCAAGGCGCACACAACAGTGTCCTGGCCTACAACCCGACACCGTTTCCACGGATCCAGGTCGTCGTGTTCGGCATACCCAAAGGCAAGGCACCCAAGGGAGCAGAGATCCTGATGCGGCTGCCTACCGTGGACATCTGCACGGCCAGGGTCTTCGTGCCTGCCTTGCACAACGGCTACATATCGGTCCTCTCGCCGGCCCTGCCCACGCCACGGCCCAAGCTCGGCTTCTCATTCAGCAAGACCTTGACCTGGGCCATCAGTGACAAGGTCCGCTCTGCGGCGTTCAAGGAGCTGGCACCCATCGCATCCAATAGCCAGATGATCGTGCGCCACCTCGTTGGCAAGGATGCTCAAGGTATGGTCGGACACCTGATCGTCTATCAGGGAGCCGGTGAGGAGTGGTGTCGGTACGAGTTCATCCTGGCACTCGAGTCTTTGGGGGCTGCAGAGAAGCAGGTCACTGCCGGGATCACCGTGACCCGTCCAGGGGGAAACCTCTACATGGCTGACCGGATGCTCGGCAGCGGCATGGCCACATGGAAAGGCTACAAGGGAGGGCTTCGGGATCGGCAGGGCTTCGGCTCCTTCGGTTCGGTCATCGCTCTGCCCAACCGGGCTGACGACATCGTGGCGCTGTCCACGAAGGTGGCAGAGGCCACCTACGAGATCACGTCCTGCGGGCACTTCGACAAGTGGGGTCCCTGGGGCACGCGCGCGACTGGCAGGCATTTGGACCGCACGATCACGCGCGACCTCTTCGGTCATCGGGGAGTCATCCTCAACCGGCGCCCAGGAGGCACGGGCGAGCAGTTCGGCTTTGGTGTCTACAAGCATCTGGACGCGCAGCGTCCGGGGCAGATCCATCGCCTGGCACACGACCGGGCCGCGGTCCTCCAGGCATCCTGCCGCCCCATGTGGCTCTTCGACCCCAGCGGGGAGATTGCCAAGACAGCGTGGCACCCCAAGTTCGTGAGCTGGGACGAGACCTGGCACTGGAGCAAGGCCATCAGCAAGGACCGATTCGGACGCTACTACAACCACAACGGCTGGTACAAGGGCTGGACCGGCATGGATCGCCAGCACTATTCCGTCGTTGCGCTGAGTGAGGACGTGCTTCTTCGCGGCGGATTCATGAGCCAGTTGATCCTCAAGATGAAGGGCTTCCATTGGCTCATGGAGAGGAACTACCCCACGGGCGGCAGGGCCATCGGGCGCTTCATGTTCGCCGCGCACAACTTCTGGGTCGCGACCGGAGACAAGCGTTATGCGAAGACAGTCCGTGACAGGTGGCTCCCGGCCTTCAAGAGAGACTGGGCGGCCAGAAACGGACATTGGGTCAAACTCGCGGATCTCCTGACCACGGCCCCCGTGGCGATGCGTCTCTACAAGGACGACCCGCACACCAAGATCCCCGGTCTGGAGTGGATCTGCTGGGAGGACGGAATCGCCATTCAAGGCCTCGATGTCCTTTGGCCCATGATCAACGATCCCGAGGTGAAGCTCGCCACATACCTGCTGGCACGGTCCATCGTGAACCACGCCTTCGACAAGAAGGGGCGGATCTACAAGGCCATCCGGTGGAACGGTTCGCGCAAGGCCCTCGGCCCACAGCTTGCGGACAGCAATCAGACCAACTACTCCGAATGGGCCTTGCCAGCGCTGGCCATCTGCGCACGCATGGCCAACGAGTTCGGCGACACGCAGACCTCCCAGAGGGCGATAGGCCTGCTCACACCGCTGCTCAAAGCCGGTTACAAGAACATCGACTCCTACCTGGGTCCGCTCGGAGGCCGCTGAGGAGACGAGGGCTCTTCCCTCTCTTTGCCCAGATACGAAAGAACCCTCGACGATTCGCATCCGAAGAAGCGTCGATCGTCGAGGGTCTGGCGGAGAGGGGGGGATTCGAACCCCCGGATGAGTTGCCCCATCACTGGTTTTCGAA
>JAJRTL010000209.1 GCA_024278315.1 Planctomycetota bacterium
CAGAATCAAGCTCACTCCACTGGGCTCATGCGAGTGGCAGACGGCTCATCGGAGGGCCGCCAAACAGCCCTTCCATCGGCACTTCCGCGCCAGAGCTGTAGCGTTTCTCCTCACTTTTTCGCGAAGCATCTAAGCCTCTCCACCGACGGCTCCAAGCCCATTCCGCAAAAAAGATCTCACAACGACAAGGACTGCGGAGGCGCTGGACTCCAGCACTATGCTCTTGGCTTCCTCGAAACCTCGGATCCGAAGATCGATGCAATTCAAGACCACCTGGAGCACCCTCCTGCTCCTCCTCCTTCTCCCCCTCCTCCCCAGTTGCAAGAAAGCCGAGATCCAAGCGCCGACAAGCATTCGGCCGGTCCGGGCCATACAGATCGGCGATGAGGTCGACTTCAAGCAGCGCTGGTTTCCGGGCAAGGCCCGAGCCAAGGAGGAGGTGGATCTCGCCTTCGAGGTGGGTGGCCGCCTCATCGAGCGACCGGTCAAGATCGGCGACAGAGTCGAGAAGGGCCAGCTCCTGGCACGCCTCGATCCACGCGATTTCCAGAACGAGAAGGAATCAGCGCAAGCCCGGCTCGAGCGCGCCAAGGCCTATCAGGAGCGGATCGCCAAAGCGGCCAAGGCCGGTGCCGTCTCCAAGCAGGAGCTGACGGACGCCGATGCCCAACTGGAGATGGCCCAGGCCGAGCTCTCCATCAAGGAGAAGGCCCTTGCCGACTCACGCATGGTGGCTCCCTTCGCCGGCACCATCGCCATGACCTACGTCGAAAACTTCTGGAACGTCCGGATGAAGCAGCCGGTGATGCGTCTGCTCGACACCTCCAGGATCAAACTCACGGTCAACATCCCCGAGGACAAGATCTCCTTGGTGCCCTACGTGAAGAGCGTGGTGAGCCGATTCGATGCTTTCCCCGGCAAGAAGGTCATGGGCAAGGTCTTCGAAGTCGGAACCGAAGCCTCCAAGACGACTCGGACCTATCCAGTCACGGTCATCATGGATCAGCCCGAGGACTTCCAGATTCTCCCGGGGATGACCGGAGAGGTGACACCCAAGGAAACCGAGATCCCCGAAGGGCTGATTCCCCGGGGATACTACCTGCCCCCATCGGCTCTCTTCTCTCTGGAGGGACAGAAGACCTCGGTCTGGATCATCGATGGGAAGCCCCTGAAGGTCTCGCGTCTCGAAGTCGAGAATCTCGGATTGGGTGACTATGGAGTGCTGGTCAAGGGCCTCTCCAAGGGTCAGTGGATCGCCACCGCGGGTGTCCACTACCTGCGTGAGGGTCAGAAGGTCCGCATCCTCGGAGCAGGGACCCAGGCAGCAGAGGCTGGCCGATGAGTCTGGCATCCGCATCCGTCAAGAAATGGAAGATCACGGTCTTCGCTACGGCGATCTTCCTCCTGGCCGGAATCCTGTCCTTCTCCGGTCTGGGGAAGCTGGAGGATCCGGAGTTCTCGGTCAAGACGGCTGTCGTCACGACGACCTACCCCGGCGCCTCCCCGAGTGAGGTCGAGCTGGAAGTCACCGATCGCATCGAGATCGCCCTCCAGGAGATGCCTCAGGTCAAGGAGCTCGAGTCCTACTCGCGATCAGGCTTCTCGCTCATCACGGTGACGATCTGGCCCCATGTCCCATCGAAGGCCCTCCCACAGGTCTGGGACGAGATCCGCAAAAAGGTGCGCGACGTCCGCTCGACCCTGCCTCCAGGAGCCGGCACGCCTGTTGTCTCCGACGACTTCGGCGATGTCTACGGCTTCCTCATGGCCATCGTCGGTGATGGCTTCACACAGGCAGAACTGGAGCATCATGTGGACGCCATCAAGAAGGAGCTGTCGGTCGTCGAGAATGTCTCGCGCGTCGAGCTCTGGGGCGTGCAGAAGGAGAGCATCTATCTGGAAGTGAACCAGGCGCGCATCTCCCAGCTCGGCCTCAACATGACCGCCGTCGCCAACACCCTGTCCCAGCAGAATATGATCGTCGACCCGGGTGGCATGGACCTGCAGGGCTACCGACTACGCATCCAGACCACGGGTGAGTTCGAGAGCCCCGAGGACATTGGAGATCTGGTGATCCGAGGGCTCTCGACCACCACAGGGAATACCGGCGAGCTGATCCGCGTTCGCGATTTCGCGCAGGTGAAACGGGGCTACGTCGAGCCCGCGATCGCCATGATGCGCTACAACGGCCAGGATGCCATAGGCATGTCCATCTCCAACCTTCCCTCGACCAACATCATCGAGATCGGTACGGCCCTGGACAAACGGATTGCAGAACTCGAAGCAAATCTTCCCGTTGGCATCGAGATTCATCGCATCTCCTGGCAGAGCCGCTTGGTCGGCCAGTCCATACGGGACTTCATGGTAAGTCTGCTCGAGGCCGTCGTCATCGTCTTGGCCGTCCTGTGGCTCTCGATGGGGCTACGCACATCGATCGTCGTGGGACTCTGCGGTCTCGTCTTCGTGATCTTCCTGAGCTTCCTGGTCATGAAGCTTCTCCACATCGACCTGCAACGTATGTCCCTGGGCGCCTTGATCATCGCCATGGGCATGATGGTCGACAACGCGATCGTCGTGGCGGATGGCGTACTGGTGAGGATGCAGAAGGGCATGTCGCGCATCGACGCGGCTGTCGAAGCAGCCACCCTGCCATCCATACCGCTGCTGGGCGCTACCCTCATCGCCTCGCTGACCTTCTATCCCATTGCCGCATCCACCGAGAATGCCGGCGAATACTGCGTGAGCCTGTTCTATGTCGTCGCGATCTCCCTGATGATCAGTTGGATCCTCTCGGTGACCGTAACGCCACTGATGTGCATCGCCATCCTCCCCACACCCAAGAACGAAGAAGGAGGCGAGCCCAAGGATCCCTACGCAACGCCCTTCTTTCGGGTCTATGGCGTCATCCTCAGAATGGCGATGCGCAACCGGGAAATTGTCATCCTCTCCACCTTTGGATTGCTCGCGCTGACCTTCGTCGGCTTTGGCTACGTAGGCAAGCTCTTCTTCCCCGCCTCGGCCCGCAACCAGTTCATGGTCGACTACTGGGCCCCCGAGGGAACGAGGATCCAACGGACTTCCAAGGATCTGCGCAGACTCGAGGGCAAGGTGCTGGCCCTCGAAGGCGTGACGGCAGTCTCCACCTTCGTGGGCATGGGACCTCCGCGCTTCTATCTCCCCGTCGATCCCGAGAGCCCCTATGCGGCCTACGGCCAGCTCATCGTCAACACGGAGAGTGCAGCGGACGTCGATCGACTCATCCCCCTTATTGCATCCAAGTCTTCTGAACAGATGCCAGACGGCAAGCTGATCCTACGCAAGTACGGCCTGGGCCCCTTCGAGAGCTGGCCGGTCGAGGCCCGCATCTCCGGACCAGCGATCGCCGATCCAGCGATACTGCGTACCCTGGGGACACGCGTCAAGGAGATCATCGCTGCGAGTCCCCATGCCGACTTCACGAGGTTGGACTGGCGCCAACGCGTGCAGAAACTCGTCCTGGATTTCGATGAGCGCAATGCACGATGGACCTCCATCGATCGCAAGGATGTCGCCCAGGCCACGAAGAAGGCCTATGACGGACTCATCGTTGGGGCATTCCGCGAGAGGGACAAGATCCTCCCCATCCAGGTCCGCCACGTAGATCCCGAGCGTCAAGCCCTTGCACAAAACTTCGAAGCCCTGCAGATCCGCTCTCCCCTCTTTTCGGAGAGCGTCCCCCTGGCCCAGGTCCTGCAGACCATGGAGGTCAAGTGGGAGGACCCCTTGATTTGGCGCTGGAATCGTCGACGTGCCATCACCATCGGGGCCGTCCCGACAGGACTGGCCACGACTTTGCTCGAGGATGTCAAGAAGAAGGTCGAAGCCCTGCACCTGCCTCCTGGATACGAGCTCATGTGGGACGGTGAGTACCGCAGTTCGAAGCTCGCGCAAGAGTCCCTGATGCCCGGCATGATCCCCGCGGGCATCCTCATTGCCTTGATCCTCGTCGGCCTATTCAACGCCTACCTGCCCGTGACCATCGTCCTCCTCGCCGTGCCCTTCGTGCTGATCGGGGTCGTCGGCGGCCTGCTCATCACAGGCGAGAACTTCGGCTTCGTAGCCCTCCTCGGCACGATGAGTCTCGCGGGCATGATGATCAAGAATGCCATCGTGCTCCTGGACCAGGCAGTGATCGAGGTCGATGCCGGCCACTCACGCTACGAAGCCATCACGCTTGCCGCCATGTCGAGGCTTCGCCCGGTGGTCCTGGCCGCCGCAACGACCGTCCTCGGTGTGATCCCCCTCCTCCCCGATGTCTTCTGGTCCTCGCTGGCCGTGGCCATCATGTTCGGCCTGAGCTTCGGCACACTGTTGACCATGATCGTCGTGCCTGCGATGTATTCGTTCCTCTACCGCCTGCCCCGCAAGGCGCCTTCCGATTGAGCAAGGACCCCATGAGGGCCCACGGTCGCCCCTGGCTTCAGGAATCTCTGGTCAGGGTGCGTAAGATGACAGCCAGCTTGGCGATGGCCCGGCTCAGCAATGATTGGACCGCATTGCCGCTGGGTCGTCCCATGAGCTCGGCGATTTCTTCTCGCGAGAGACCCTCATAATAGGCAAGCCGGATCACAAGTCCCTGTTGCGCAGGGAGCTTTTCGATGGCTTCATCCAGCAGGGCCAGGTCTCCTTGACGCATGGCCCGCACCGAAGGATCCAAGGTTGTCCGGTAGAGCTCTTCCAAAGCCACACTGCCCCCGGAATCACGTCCTATGGTGTCCACACGATTCGGATCTCGTTTCTCCCGTTGCAGGTAGCGGGCTCTTTCGATGATCTTTCGCGTGGCATGCCAGCGGAGCCAGGCACGACTCGTTTCGACGCTGCCTTCCTTCTGCTCCAGCTCCATCGCACTCAAAAGGGCTTCGCGACAAGCGGATTGCGCGATGTCATCCACAGACTCCTGGCGTAGGAGCAGCCTCCCAGCGCGTTGCTCCACGTAACTCCGCAAGCCTGGAAGGAAGTCTTCAAGTTCCGCGGACCAGTCACCGTTCGGTGGGGGATCGTCAGCTTCTTTCACAGAGGGGGAGGGAAAAGGAAAGGGAGCGAAGAAGGGGGAAATCTCTGAACATGTTCACAGGGCCGTGACACGGCAAGCACCAGATTCTCAGGGTGGGAGCATTTCCCGTCAAGGCACCCCTGGTCGCCCGCCTACCCCCCTTGCGGATATGGGCAACCTGGCGGAGAATCCGAAGGCCTTCGCTCGACCTTGGCACGAGCCTACCAGCCTTTATCCCAAGACACGCCTTTCTAGAGGCGCCTCTCTTCTCTCTCGTCTCTCCACCTATCATGATCGAATCGTTTCATGGAGGCCCAGACTCCATACGCACGAGTCCAGCAGAACATCTCCTGGGTCTCTGCTTGATGGCCACCCCGGCCGAGCGCCATCAGCTCTTGACGACACTCTGTCGGGAAAACCCAAGAGAGGCTGAGGATCTACGACAGCTCTACTCCATGGTCAAGGACATGCCTTTTACCAAGAACCTCGATGTCTCGACTCTCGGAGCAAGGCCAGCTTCGCCAGGAATACTCTTGCCGAGTTTCTGACACAACGAGAGCTGTGGGACGAAGCCAGGGCGCTCCTTATGGAGTCACTGGAAGCCGCACGCTCCCTGTCCACATCGATTGGCGGCCAAAATCGGAAAATCGAGAAAACTGCCTACCGACTGGCACTGCTGGAGTTGGGAGCGAAGCGATTCTCTCAGGCAGCAGCTTGGTGTCGAGAGTCCCTTTCCTACTGCGTCCAAGAGAACCGACGCAAAAGCGGAACGCACCTCCTGTTTGTCAAGATACTGCTCAAGAGTGGAGCCGCACCAAGAGCCTTGGCTTACGCCAAGGACCAGATCACGACGCTCGCGGTGAACAACGGACCACAAAGCGCGCATGCCATCGACTTCCGATTGCGCCTCGTAAGGCTCCTCAAGTCTTTGGGCCAGACAAACGAGGCCTATCGGGCCTGTCTTGCAATCCTCAGCGAGGCAAGCATAGATCCTGCGGGAGGCCTTCAAGTGCAACTTCTCGAGGCAGCAAGCCTCAAGAAGACACTGGCTCTGGCCCTGGCCCTGAGAGAAGATTGAGCGCCAGGGTGCTTATGGAGGCTAGGGCGTGATCAAAGTCACCGGCCTGGCGTTGCTCGCCATCTTGAATACCAAGGTCTTGAGATCGAGCACCATGTAGGCGTGGTTGAAGGTGAAACCAGCGAACTTCTGCGGCGCCAGAGCTGGCAGGATCTTGAAGAGAACCGAGGCCCTTCCATTGCTGTCAAGTTGACCGAAGGAACTTCCCAGGAGGGGTCCGTTGAGGTTGCCAAGCGTGTAGCTCAACCAGGGATCCATGGCCGACCCCATGAAGGGATTCAAGGGAAGGTGGAATCCACCCACCTTCATGCCTGGCCGGGTCCCACTCAATGTTCCGACCATGAGATAGTAGAGGCCTTTATGTTGGATCCCAGCATCGACAAGGTATGTGGATACCCCCCCGTTCTTGATGGAAATCTCGTGTGTCGAAGCTGTCAGGCTCAGGTGCTTTCCAGAGAAGGCGTGCACACGACTGTATGTCTTGAGCGGTAGATTCCCTACGGCCCACGGGGCTCCCACGAGAAAGTCGGGTACACCATCTCCATTGATGTCCCCCCCCTCCTGCAACAGAATCACCGAAAGGGATGTTGTTGTAGGGAGACCACCGAGTCTCTGAGTGGATGCGCTTCTGCGTGAAGGCGGAGTAGACACTGATCCCGGTCCGTGCGTCTCCCACGACGTACTCTGGATAGCCATCCTTGTCCAAGTCTCCGATCAAGGCAACTCTCGGTATCCCGGCGTACTTGGAGTACTTCGGACCTGCCTGGACTCCATGGGAATAGACGACCTTGCCTGTTTTGATCGTGAAGGCTGCAATGAATCGAGCTGAACCGTTGTATCCGGTGGAACAGATGACTTCCGCGAGTCCATCCCGTGTGATGTCTCCGATGGGAGTTAGATGCATACCGAAGTTCCGCATGAACGAAAAGAAGGCGGAGGCCTTCAGATGGTACTTCAACAATCGAAATCGACTCGAGAAGAGGCGGACATATCCCGGTGTTTTCCAACCGGCACCTGGAGCCGAAATCAGGATGTCCGCGTATCCATCCTTGTCCACATCGCCTGCATCCGCAATCGAAGTGCCAAACCAATCCCCCGTAGCCAGGCCCGTATAGGTGTTGAGGAGGGGCGCCTTTGACTTGCCCGAGTACACGTAGACGGCACCCCAGCCAGTACCACCCGGGGACAGGGGAGCTGCGATGGCAAAGTCCTTGGTCCCATCCTTGTTGACATCACCCAAGGCTACCGTGGTCTTGCCAAACTGATCCTTCGCCTTCACGCCATAGAGTGCCTTGAGGACCTTCCCAGTCTTGCTGGAAAGGATCTGGACCATGCCAGCGTCGACGGCCCCGGGCACGTCGAAGAGTGGAGTCCCCACGAGCAAGTCCCTGACTCCATCCCCATCGAAATCATGGATCCGCGTCAGGGAGGCCCCATATCGGTCCAGTGGTTTCCCATCCACTCTCTGCCAGAGGCGCGTCCCTGTCCTGCCCGAGTAGGCACTCAGATGCGGCTTAGACTTGCCCCAGAGCGGTGCATGGGCACTGCTTGCATAATCATCAAAACCATCCTTGTCAATGTCACCGATGAAGACGACGCTCGTTCCCAGTGAGGTTCCCCCACTCGAGTTCGATTCTCTGTTCTCGAACAACTGACTGGGAGCGACTTGAGTGGTTCCCTTTGTCGCCAGCAGGAGGGCAACGGCGGGGAGCATGGATTTGACGAGCAGGCTGGATCGGATTCGCATGGTAGGTGTCCTATTTCAGAGTAAATTGTGGTCGCAATGCTTGAGTGTCCGGATCATCCGGACCTTTCACCGATTCCTGTCTATTTCCTGAATTGCTCGAAACTGCACCCTGAGGTAACCGCCGCAACTGCGGATGACGAGCGAAGATAAAGATGAGTCAACAACGACAGGTCCTGCGGGACATGCGCGGCGCCCTGGGTGATGCAGAGTTCGAGGAGCTGTATCGGCTCTACTCGGGCCCCGAGCGCTTCTATCACACGCTGGATCATTTGGCGGAGATGTTCGAGTTGGGTGTCCGTTTGGGACTGGACGAGTGCCAGATCATGGCCATCTGGTATCACGATGCTGTCTATGAGGTACCGGGCGAGGACAACGAGGCCAAGAGTGCCGATCTCGCGGGCCTCCGATTGCAAGGGCTGGGATTTGATGAGCCGTTCGTATCCGTGGTGCAGCAGATCATCCTCGATACGAAGCACCACCTGCCATCCATCGAGGCGAGTCGGCTCGTGATCGATCTGGACCTGGCCTCCCTGGCTGCCGAGCCCGAGATCTTCGACCGCAACACCGAGCGGATCCGCCAAGAGTTCGCCATCATTCCCGAAGAGGACTTTCGCGCAGGCAGAGCGGCCTTCTTCAAGGCCTATCTGGCCAGGGAACGCCTCTACCACAGTGACGCGCTTGCCCATCTCGAAGCCAAGGCCCGCGCCAACCTCGAGCATTGCCTGGCTCCCTGAGGACTCCCTCACCGTCGACTTCTCTCGTGCGGAGCCCTGCCCCATCCTGACGCCCATGCTAGAGTAGAGAGGCCCACGGCTACGAGACACCCGAGAGGATCCCGACATGACAAAC
>JAJRTL010000210.1 GCA_024278315.1 Planctomycetota bacterium
TAAGGCCATTCCAGACCCACGTGTCATTCAGAGGGATTGAGGATATTCCCCCGGGGTAGTACGCACCTCCGTGAAGCACCACCCTACGATTCTTTACATCCGAAACGATCCACCGGGATCCCCCAAAGCGCGCGGATGGTGACTTCTTCGGGAAGAGCTCCTTCCAGTCCTGACCGTCCCAGGACCAGGTACGAGCGGAGTGCGCAAAGGGCAATGACGCTCCATACCGATCGTCGATTTGCGTAATCCCTCCAAACAGAATAACCGTCTTCGTCACAGGATCGAAGGACATCATCGACAAGACCAACGGGGGCGGACTGTGCTTCGGATGCAGCTGGCGCCATCTCCTTCCATCGAACTCCCAGGTCTCGTTGCTCAGGCTTGGACCACGTCTCCCACCAAAACGGTAGATCTTCCGGCGCACCGGGTCGCTCGCATACGCCCCATCTAGGTAGTCTGCATCGATCTCCGCAGGCCGCCAGTCCCATCCAAACCTCTTCTGCGCCGACAAGCCCACAGCAGAGAGGCAAGCACATGCCAGACTCAACATCATCATCCTTGAAATCTTCATGACCTTGTCTCCTTGCTGCGGGAGCGCGAGGCTTCGCTCGTGGAAGTCTCGCGCCCCATCAGATTACTTGTCGTCCACAACCACCATGAAAGTCTGGACGTTGGTGTCGCTGAGGTTCAGGGTCCAGAGCGGGTTGCCCCAAGGCTCCAACGAATACCGGAGACCGACATAGGTCGTCGTGCCTCCCACCGGAGTGGTGAAGGTCGCGCGGAAGGTGTCCATGACCTCCGTCGGCTTGTTGGTGTGGCTTCGACACCACGGATCGAAGTTCGTCGTATTCCAAGACTTGGTGGTCGGTCGGAAAGTCACATTCTGACCGAAGACGCCGACCGGAGGCATCAGACCAGGCATGTCCAGGTACTGCCACTTGGGCACGCCTTGCCAGCCTCCTCCCTGGTAGGTACCAGGGGGATTGATGATTCCCACCGTCGGATCCAGATAGAGGGAGGCATTGTATCCACTGGACGGCACACACCATTCCCAAATCGGATTCGTGGGCCAACCCGGGAGGGTCGAGGTCCACCAGGGGTGGATGTCCGGCAGGAGATGTGGACTGATATCGATCATCTTGGGGTTGTAATAGGTCGATGCCGTCAGGGTCCAGGTGTCGAACCAAGGGCCCTCGTAGACCAATGGCTGACCGTACTGATAGGCCGCTGGAGGTCCTGCCAGGTGGTTGATCTGCTGGAAGTTGATCTGGGAGATCTGGGGGAAACCCGTCCCCTGGGAAAGTGTATCCGGAACACCCAGAAACCAGTGATATCGGTTGTCCATGACGTTGATTGGAGAAGCACCGGGCGGCACAGGCGGCAAGTTCGTGGCACTCAACTTCAAGAAGCTCCGTGTGCCGAAGCGATAGCCAGCAGAGATCATTTGCCCGAGTTCGTCAGCACCGATGTCGATGGGACTGTCTTGGTTGCTGGCGCCGCCGACTGGAAATATCTGGGTGTTGTGGGATTGGATCCGCGCATTGCCGAAACCCTCGGCGTCCCAATCCCAACCATCATGAGCCCAGGTGTTCTGACTGCTCGCGCCGTTGCGCGTCAGGTCCAGGAAACCCGGACGCTTCGTCAAGGTCTGCCCATTTCCCATCGTCAAGGTGAACGATGCACTGGATGTGCTCCAGCCGATGTTGACCAGAGGGTTGACCGCTCCCGCTCCTGTCCCGTTGGGCACAGAGATGTCCCCCGGGATGTTGGCCGCTGGCCGCCCCGAGTTGCTCTCGCTCGCGTCCGCTACCGCAGGACTCAAACGGAAATCATGTGGCGAGTAGTCTAATCCACTGGACGTCTGGAATTGACCATTGGCAATGAGATCCCTTACATAGAGTGTTCCTCGCCGGATGTTCGTCTTGGTCAGCCCCCAGCCCGTATAAGGCGAGATGTCCATCCCTGGTTGCGGAGGGATTGTTGTGCGAACCGATGTGGCGGGCAGCCCCACGGCCAGAATCGCGATGCCGGAGTCATACTTGTTGGGGTTGGGGATCGTGCTTGTGTTGACCTCGTAGGCATTGAAGTCCTGGCCGGCCTGCGTCTGGATGTCCCCCTGGTCCACGCCTTCGAAGCTCCACGATCCAAAACCCTGGAAAATTCCATTGCGAAGCCAGTTCGTAGGCAAAGAAAGCGGGGACTGCCAGTCCTGCCCCGAGTCGAAGATATTGTTGAGCAGGATCAGCTTCGAGACTCCCTTGGCCTGCTGTGTCACCCCCTTGTTCTCGGTGTTGGCCAGCCCTACGTGGTTCATGGCGATCGTGTTGTTTAGGATCTTGGTCCCATCATGGGCCAGGATCGTCTGCCCTTGAGCATCCCTCTTGCCCTGAATCAGAACGCCGATGCCATTACCGAACAAGAAGTTGTTCATGATCGTCGGCGCTGAGGCATAGCCGTCGGCCAGCTGGATCGCTGAACACAGATTGGAGGCCACATTCTGGGGATTGAAATACGGATAAGCCCCAAAGATTGACACCGAGCTGATGAAGCTGTCCTTACCGGTGGAATTGCTGAGCTTCCCATAGCGAAAGGCGGGCCCCCCACCGATGGTGTTGTTGGTGTTGGCTGGGCCCAGATCGATCATCGTATCCAAGGCACTCGTGCCCTGGATGCTCACGTAGTCTGGAATATCGATCGGAAAGCTCTCCCCATTGGGAATCAAACCATTGTCGGGACTCGGACTCCCGGCCGGGCCGTAGGCTTGCAGTCTGGCGTAGAGACCCGGCATGAGATGCACGATCGCGTACTCGTAGCGATAGGTCGCGGTGCCATGTGTGGCACCGACCGAAAGCGCGGGAATCGAAGCCACCGCAGCCGTGATGGTCTTGAACGGCCAGGACGCATGCAAGAGCGGTCCCAGCGCTGGATTGAACACGTGGATAGGAGTACCTCCGTTGACGGTGCAGGCCGCGTTCACCCGGGGATTGAGCTGGATCGCACCAGGAACCGCACCGAGCGTCGTGTCCTGACCGTACTTGGGATCGACCCAGGTGTGGATCACACGGGCATGGGTGGTGGTCTGGAACATCATGGGCACCGCCAGCATCATCGGGGCGGTGGAGACCGAGGCGACCAAGGTCGGCAGGGTCGAGGCGGGTGCTGCGGAAGCAGGCCTGGCGAAAACGCCAGCCACGATCAGCAGGACGAGGACAAGCCGCAGGGCGGCGTGGTCAGCCCGCTTGGGGCTGACGGCTCTGAGGCTCTGAGGCTCTGAGGCTCTGAGGCTCTGAGGCTCTGAGGAGACGACGTCTCATTGGGATTTCGGGATTCAAGTTTCTCTCCCTTTCTGGATGGATGGAATTCCGAGATCGAGAATCCGCTTCCGGGAGCGATCAGGGTTGCTGGGTCAAGGGGTTGTCATGGGGCTCTGGGAAGGAGGCGTACCACCGGGCACTCCTCAACAGGGGGCATGGGCTCGCGATCTCGTTCCCCGACCCTAAGCCAGCTCCCCTCACCCCGCAAGCCCCACCAGCCGAGGGGACCGTGGAGATCTCCCCTACGCATAAAGGCCGACGTCTACTTTGCTCTCTGGTACAGCTCCACAGTCAGGCAATTCGCTGAGACTCTATCGGAATCCGGCACCCACCGAACAGTCCATCCCCCGGGGTGCTCTACGGACCGGGGGTGGCGATGCCACGAAGCTCCTGCCCTCAGTTGCCCAAGGTCCATTCGAGGGCGTTGCTGAGCTCAAGAGTACCTGTGAGGTCTTGCGCGTCGAAGCTCCAGGACTGGAAGGCGAGGCGGAGGCCCAGGAGGGACGGAGAGGAGGGAACAGAGACGATGGTCGTGGTGCGAGGTCCGGTCGCAGTGCTAGCAACGAAGAGGGGACCCGCGAGATCGAGGAGGGACCAGCCGCTTCTGGCGATCTTGCGTGGCGTGGCGGCGAGGCGACCTGCGAGAAGCACGTGCACGGCATTGCCAAGCCGGGTGCCGATGCGGAGCGTCGCCGCCTTGCCGAGAACCGGGTCGCTGCCTTCGAGCCAGGTGCTGCCATGAGAGGCGCCAAGAGGCTCCGCCGTTGCGCCGTTGTCCATGGAATACAGCTCGAACCCGAAGGTAGGGTGCACACCCAACAAGAAGACCTGGCTGCCCAAGGCCATCCGATAGCGCGGATAGCCGAGATGGAAATGCCCGAACCAACTGCCGCCTTCCAGCTTGAATGCCTTGGTCCCGGCCTTGGTCCCATCGCTGACGTAGATCTTCTTGTCGATACCATTCTGGATCTGGAAGTACAGATGGCGACTGCCAATCGCACCGACCTGCGTGATCCAACGGGAACTGCCAAGCCAGGAAGGATCCACGAACACCTTGGTGCCTTTGACGGTTCCATCACTCTCGTAGACTTGAAAGCCAGAAGACCGCACAGCGAAAAAGACCCGGCCATTGCGAGCGGTGAGATCCACTGGCCACGCGCTGCCCCTGCCCGCAACCAAATCCCTCACCAGCACGGTTCCCATCGGCGTGCCGTCCGTCATCCAGAGCTCGGCACCGCTCGCTGGATGGCGGGCGAAGAAGAAGACGCGGCCTCCACTGGCGGTGAGATAGCTGGGCCCAGAACCCGTTTGCCCCGGATAGATGTCCTTCAAGAGCCTGGTCCCCGATGGAGTGCCATTCGTGATCCAGAGTTCCGCCCCGTTGGCAGAATCGTACCCGTGGAAGATCACGCGGTCTCCATAGCCCGCAAAGCTCGGCCCAAGAGGTCGAGTAGGCCCCTGCTTCATGAGAGCAACCGTTCCCTTGGCCGTGCCATCCGTGAACCATGGCACGAAAGTACCCTTCCGGCTCTCACGCGCCCAGAAGTAGACTCCTCGACCCGCCCGGGAGAAATCCTGCGGATCGGAGGACTGGCTCCCAGGCATCAAATCCTTGAGCAGACGGGTTCCCTTCTTGGTTCCATCGCCAACGAAAAGCTCGACGCCGTGGAGAGGAGTGAACCCGTTGAAGAGGATCTTGTCTCCCAAGACCGCGTAATCGTGAATCCGCGGCCTCCGATTCGCAGTAGCCCAGAGGTAGGGTTTCGCAAGCGTGCCCTTCGCGGTGCCATCGCTGAGATATGGCATCCACTCGAAGCCATCCACTGTGGCAATGAACAGAACCTGATTCCTGTATCGAACCATGCGCCTCGGAGTCGATCCTCGCGTGGGCGGGACCTTGTGGACATTGATATCGATGAGCTTGATCTGCGAACCACCCACCAACCGCCAGAGCTCTTCGCCAGCCCGACCGTCATCGGCCACGAAGAACAGGGTTGCCGCATTCCAGCGAGAGAAGTAACGCGCACCTCCGTCCTTCGAGCCAGCAAAGATGTCCTTCAGTGTCTTCGTACCGGCGATCGTCCCGTCGGTGACAGAAAGTTCGCGGCCCGTTCCAGGGCTCACGTCTTTGCCTTCGAAGTAGATCTTGCCTTGACTCTCGATCATGTGCTCTGCCGGTGCCAAGAGCGTACCTTTCGTGAAGGGGTTTGTACCAGCTGGCGTCCCATCGGTCACGTAGATCCGATAGGATCCCGAGAGCCCCGTATTGCTGTTGAAGTAGACCTTCTTTCCCGCAGTATCCACGATCGGAAAGCTCATTCCTCCCGAGCCGTAGCCCTGCAAGACATCCATGAGGAGCTTCGTCCCCGTCTTCGTCCCGTCGGTAATGTACGGTTCTGCGCCGGTAGCAGAGGTTTTTCCTGCGAAAACGACCTTGTCCCCCAAGGCAATGGCATGGAATGGCGCTCTCGGGACATAGAAGCCGGGTGCGATCTTCTGGGTACCGGCTTTGCTCCCATCCGATACGTACACGGACGTGCCGTTGGAGGACGTCGTTGCCAGGAAGAGGATCTTGTTGCCGGCCAGTGGAGTGAGGCTCCGGGCCCTCGAACCCGCAAGACCAGGCTCCAGGTCGAGGACCATTCGAGTCCCTTTCTTTGTACCGTCGCTCACCCAGAGTTCGTCTCCCGCTCCCGACGATGTAGCCGAGAAAAAGACTCGTTTGCCATCCCTGGCTGTCCTGGGAAGACCAAAGATGGTTCCCGATGCTCCCTGATGTATGTCCCGCACGAGGCCCGTCCCGGCTGCAGTTCCATCCGAGACAAAGAGCTCCCTTCCCGTCGCAGCAGTCGTTGCAACAAACAGCACGTGTCGGCTACCGAGGCCCACGATCTTCTCGGGTGAAGACGACCCCGAACCCGACACGAGATCCTTGACCAATCGCGTACCCTGGGACGTGCCATTCGAGACCCACAACTCTCTTCCATTGATTCCATCCTCGGCAGAAAAGAAGATCCGCTTCTGATCTCGAGTCAGAATCAGCGAGGCAGGATTGGAGGAACTCTTGCCGGACCGGATGTCGCGAAGCACTGTGGTTTTCAGTGTCAGTCCATCCGTCACGAAAACCTCGCGTCCGAGCGCCTCCGTGGTAGCCACACTCAGAACCAGGTTTCCGATCTGAAGAAACCTCGGAGGACTCATGTAGGTCTGCAGAGCTCCCGGCCTTGGGAGGGAGGGAGTGGGAACTGGCGTCGTGTTGATGTCCTTCACCAAGACCGGTTTCTGGGCTGGCAGCGAGGATAAGCCGAGGATCACTGCGCCGAGGGAGAGGGTGTCACGACGGGCCTCCTGGGATCGCGCTCTCTTGGAGCGGCCGGGGCTCGTGCATCCAGATGGGGCTGCGCTGGATGTGCAGACGGGGAACCAGGGCTCAGGCGCGTGGCCCTCATCCTGCCTGCCCCCGGGCCATCCGCCAAGCCCCGATGGCAAGGCAGGCTGGTCCCGGCAGGA
>JAJRTL010000211.1 GCA_024278315.1 Planctomycetota bacterium
GAGGCGTCGACTTCTTGGTAGCCGTCTTTCGAACGGTCTTCTTCTTGTTGGACGGCCTCTTGGTTGCCGCCTTCTTCTTGGTTGCGGCCTTCTTGGTTGCGGCCTTCTTGGTTGCGGCCTTCTTGGTTGCGGCCTTCTTCTTGGTCGTGCTCTTCCTGACAGATGCCTTCTTCTTGGATGCAGCCTTCTTCGACGCCTTCTTGGTCGTCCGCTTTTTGGTCGCCTTTTTCTTCGACGCAGACTTCTTCTTGGCGGCACCCTTTGTCGCCAACGGTTTCTTGGCGGATGCTTTCTTGGCCGTCTTTTTCTGGACCTTCTTTTTCGAGGACGAGGCCGTCTTGCAGCTCGACTTCCGAGCAGACCCCTTCTTGGGCTTGCTCGTCGAGCTCTTCTTCGCGCTCTTCGTCTTGGTGACCGTTTTCTTGGCGGCAGTCATCTGGCTCTCGCAATCTCTGAGGCGTCTTGTTCCTGGCCCCGCCCAGGAATCTGTCGATTCTTTCGACACTCATGCCCTCGCGACTTTCCCCCTCCTGACCAACTCGTGCAAGCGACCATGCGGAGGGTCCTTCCCGTCGGGATTTACCGAAGCAACCACCTCGCGAGCTGATCACGGATCTTCTTCCGATAGATCTCACCTCCCGACCAGAAGAAGTCCTCGTGCCCAAGACCGTCGAGAATCAAGCCCTTGGCGCCTGGCAAGGCAGCCAACATGGCCTTGTGCTCACTCATGGCGACACGCCAGTCCGCTGCCCCCTGGACCAGCAGAACGCGGCCTGCCTGGAAACGCGGTAGCTCGAGGATCGGTTGGATCTCGTCCAGCCACAATCCCGAACGCATCTCGGCCACCAGGACAGGTCCATAGGTGAGCGGATAGAGCCAGGCAGGGAACCTGTGCTGGAAGCGGTTCCGGAAGGCGCGGTCCAAACTGCTGTAGGTCGACTCGAGGATCACGCCCTCCAACTCAGCCGTTTCTTCGGCAGCGAACAGGATGGCCGCCGCCCCCATAGACCAGCCCCAGGCTGCGATTCGTAGACCAGGCCAACGCTTCTTCGCCAACTCGAGCGTAGCTCGGACCTCGGCTTGCTCCAGGTAGCCAAAGCCCGAGAGTTCGCCGGGTGCCTCGCCATGTGCCCTGAAATCGGGCGCGAGCACGGCATATCCACAGTCCACGACGAACTGCATGCGGCCCTCGGGGTGAGAACCTCCCCGAGAATGGAAGAGGAGCACACAGCCTTGAGGTTGCTCCCGGGGAGCCGAGAGCCAGACAGGGATCCGGAGCCCCTCCTTGAGCTCCACGTCCACGCGTTCGAACCGGGAGACCGGGGGAGGGCTTCCATCCCTCACGCCCGGGGGCCGAGGTGGAGGAGCCAGGAGCTGCGAGGACATCAGGACGCTCAGCAGGGCATAGGTGAAGGCGACCAGCAGGAGGGCCCGCCGCAATCGACGCCAGCGGGAACGGGCAGAGGGTTGGCTGGCGGTATGGTCTCCTTCGGTCTGGGGCTCGGTCTGTATGGGATTCGTCTCCCTGGGTTTCGTCTCCATGCGCCCCAGGATAGACGCCAGCCCCCCGCGCAGGCATGAACCGGACCGGAACTTGCGGCGAGGGCCGTCCAGAAGGTGAAGTTCTTTTTGCGCGGCCCCTGAGTCCCGCAGCCCGTTCGCAAGGCGATCACAGGGTCTGGGGGTTTCCGGGCCCTCCCAGTCTCGTCACGGCAGGGAAACCGTGGCAGGATGCAATCTCCACAAGATCGGAACACGCGAGATTCTCCTGCGTCAGAGCCCTGACGCTCGGCGAATCACGGACCCCACCCGGTCCAGGAACAACAAGGCGATCACCATGAAGACACTCGGACTCTTACTCTCCACCCTCCTTTTGAGCTTCTCGGCCCTACTGGGCTCCTCGACACTCAGCGCCCAGGGGGACAGGGTTCGGTCTCCCAGAACACCGAGGCCCCCGATCAGCAGTCCCCGGGTCTTCATGGAAGCCACCCGGGTTTCGGCCAGGATCGTGGACGGCGTCGCCGAGACCAAGGTCACGATGGTCATCCGCAATGATGGCGGCCAGCAGGGCGAGAAGGTCCTGCTCTTCCCCCTGCCCCAGGGCGCCAGCGCCGACGGTATCAAGATGAAGGTCAATGGCGTGGTCCAAGAGGGCGACGTGATCACGGAACGTAAGGCCCGGGACATCTATGAGGGCATCGTCCGGCGTCGCCGAGACCCTGCCCTCCTGGAGTACGTCGGCCGTGACCTCCTGCGCCTACGCGTCTTCCCTATCCCTGCCCATGGCAAGCAGGAAGTCGAGGTACGCTATCGTCTGCTGCTGCCGCAGAGCGGCGGGTTCTATCGCTACGAGTTCCCGACGCGCGCGGTCGAGGGCGGCACCTTCGCGCTCGACGTGACCATCGAGAGCCAGAAGAGCATCAAGAACGTCTACTCGCCCATGCAGGGTTTCGACATCGTGCAGAAGGGCGACCACGGCGCGCGCGGGAGCTACGAAAGCAAGGCGCGGCCCAAACGCGACCCGGTGATCTTCTACGGACTCAGCAACAAGGACTTCGGGCTCAACATGCTCACCTACAAGAAGAAGGGTGAAAAGGAAGGCTACTTCCTCTGCATGCTGGCACCCAAGCGCGACTGGGTCGCCGAGAAGGAACTCAAGAAGTCCATCACCTTCGTCATCGACACCTCGGGCTCCATGCAAGGCGAGAAGATGCAGCAGGCGCGCAAGGCCTTGATCTTCTTCCTGCAGAGCTTGAGCGAAGGCGACCGCTTCAACCTCATCCCCTTCTCGACCGAGGCACGTCCTTTCGCACCCGCGCCGGTCGAGGCCAGCAAGGAGCAGATCGCGAAGGCCAAGACCTTTGCCGAGGGTCTCGTCGCGCGCGGCGGCACCAACATCCACGAAGCCATGTTGAAGGCGCTCGAAGCCAGCGCACCCGAGGGGATGGTCTCCATGGTCGTCTTCCTGACCGATGGCCAACCTACCGTCGGCAACTCCAACATCGCCGACATCCTGCGAGACAGCCACAAGGCCAACACGCACAAGAGCCGCATCTTCTGCTTCGGTGTGGGGAACGACGTCAACACGCATCTGCTCGACAAGCTCTCCAAGACGAGCGGGGGCACGCGTGACTACGTGATCGCTGGCGAGAAGATCGAGGTCAAGACCTCGGCCCTCTTCGCAAAGCTGGCCCACCCGGTCATGACCGGCGTGGAGTTGCGCGCCGACGGCATCCAGTGGGATCGCCGCGTGCCGAGCCAGATGCCGCCTCTCTTCAAGGGCTCGGTCCTCGTCGTCGCGGGTCGCTACAGCGGCACGGGCCACAAGGCCATCCGCCTGACCGGCATGGTCAGCGGTGAGAGAAAGGAGTTCGTCTACGAGACGGAGTTCCCCGAGGCATCCACTCAGAACGATTTCGTCGCGGCCATCTGGGCCCAGCGTCGCATCGGCCTGCTGCTGGATTCGATCCGGCTGAACGGCCGCAAGGACGAACTCGTCAGCGAAATCCGGCGCATCGGCCAAAAGCATGGCATCGTGAGCCCCTTCACGAGCGCCTTGATCGTCGAGGAACGCGATCGCATCGCCAACGGCCTAGGTAGACACCGCGTTCGCGGTGGAGGCGCGGGAGTCTTCCGGCTTGGGTTGGCCGGCAAGGACGCTCCAGCAGAGAAAAGCGCCCGCGGGGATGTCGATCGTGCCGGAGGCATCACTTCGTTCGACGGCGGCGTCTCGTCGGGCTCCGACAACTTCGGCATCGGCTGGGGCAACCGCAGCACGCCGAGCACACCAACACCGGGCACACCCAAGAGCGCAACTCCTGTCACATATGGGGGACCCGCAACGCCCAGCAGCCCTGCCAGCGGCAAGAAGGCCGTCGAACGTAGCCGCAAAGTCGCGCGCCTCTACTACCTGGACAAACTCGAAGTCTCGAAGCCATCGAGCTGGACCAGCCAGCGCGTCAAGAACAAGACCTTCCACTATGTCTCAGGAATCTGGATCGACCACAAATTCACCAAGGCCCACGAGAAGAAGATCCGGAAGGTCATCGCCTTCAGCGCCGCGTATTTCACGCTGTTGAAGGAACATAAGGAACTGGCTCCCTACCTGGCCTTCTCCACCTCCATCCTCATCATCCTGGACAATGGCAGCGCCATCGAGATCCTCCCTGAGGCCCCGACCAAGAAGGCCGACCAGGGCACCGCCCCAGGCAAGAAGCAGGACACCCAACCAGCCAAGAGCCCCAGCGCGGGAAAGTAGGAATGGGAAGACAACCGTCAGTGTCATCGGCGTGAGCCAACATTGGCTCACGCCGAGCATGACCCGGGCCAAGCCTGCCGCCCTGCGCCTCCTCGGCGGGCTCTTCGCCGACTCTCACCGCAGATTCAGAAGACCACCCAAGCCTTCGTGCCGTCGATCAGGATTTCCTTGCGCATGGGAACTCCACCCTTGGTCTGCACCTGGATCGTCCATCTTCCCTTGGGGAGGCCGAACCAATGGATACGACCGTCTGCAGTACCCAGAGGGCGCTCCAACACTGCGTTGTACCGAGTTGAGCTGAAGGAAATATAGCTGATCGTCTCTTGACGGAGCACACCACTCAAGTCGAGCGTGAGCCTGGCTCTCGTATCCAGCTGGATGGGCAACGCACGCCGAAAGAGAGAAGCTGTGGGCTCAGGAACATCGACGGTCCTCTGCCACGGGCTCCCAGCAGGGAACAACCGGGGATGGCGAACATAGAGCTGCCACCGACCCTTTGGTAAGCGAAGGAACTGCTTCCCCGCATCATCCTTCTGCACAGGACAGTCCAGGAACGCGTTCTTGTCCAGCGCCGTGTATCTCACCCTGGCCCCCTCAACGATCTTGTTCTCAGAATCCGTGATCCGGACAGGGAAACGCACGGTCGTGGGCTTTTCCAACAAGACGAGAATCGCAGCTCTCTTGCCTGGTTCTGAATGGAGATGGACTTCCTGCGGCAAGAACCCGCGTGCTGTGATCTCGCCCTTCATCTCCAGAGCGCTGGATCTCTCCTTGGGACTCCGTCGTGCCAGGCGGCACACGAATCCCAATCGACCATTCTTGCCTGTTAGCCCCAACCCTGGACCACCTCCAAGGATACTCCCCGAAAGCAAGAACCGGTCAATGGGGGCCCGGCTGTCGCGGTCCTTGACTTCGATCTCGAATCGATACCCCCTGCCGACTCTCAGGACGATATCCGAATCGCCAGCGCGAACAGCTTCGTGTGGCTGCATGAGCCAATCTTCGGAGAAGACATTGAGATGGTACTTGCCCCGAAAGAGCCCTCGAATCTCGAATCTCCCATCCTCCCCCGTCCTCGTTTCCGAGTAGGCATAGTCGTCGCCAAGGAATGGCCTGGCCTGTTGCTGTCTGCCACGCCAGGCGATCATGCGTAGCGAACGTCCCGCAGCTATGGAATCCGTCGTCGCCATGATGACGATCCCGCTCGTGTTCTCGCCAGTCTCGGATACCGCACGCCCACGGATGGACAAGCCTCGTGAGAGGTGGATTTCCAGAGGCCCTTGCGAGGAGGCGGGAACGACGGCTTGAATCCCGCCTCTCGTGTACCCCCGCCGACGACTCAGGACATCGACTCGCCGAAGTCTCCAATCCTCCGGGATGGAGAGGACGAACGCGCCCCCGGGCCCAGAGACGGTTTCTGCGACTGCCGGGCTCATGGGTACAGGGGACGAGGCACTCACCTGATGTCTGGATGGCAGGAAGGAGGCGGTCGCTGATGCTGGCAGGACATAGACGAGCGCCCCGACCAGGAGAACACCATCTCCCAGGACCACACCTCGGATCGCAACAGATCGGTCGTTCCGTTGGCTTGCGGCTCTGCGCTCTTCGCGGCCCCCAGCCTCGGGCGAAACAGCAGCCGTATGACGACGGTCTGGAGACTGTCGTGAGGCTCTCGCTCCGGAATCCAGGTGTGAGGAGACGGAGACCTGAGATTCTCGATCTGGCATCATCCACCAGACACCGATGCAGACCAGGAGACCAAGCAGTAGTGGAGGATAGAAGGTCTTCTTCATCACGCTGCCAGGCGTAAGAAGTCAGGGCAGGAATGCCAAGCCATAGTCAATTCCCTGTCAGGAGCCAGAAGGCCGCGATTTGTTCCAGAGGCCCAAACCACAGATTCAACCTTGGCCGGTCCCGGTTCAACCTGCTCGATGCGGCATTCGGGCCGTGGAATCGAGTCCGCACGTTCTTGTGCCTACTCAGGCGAAGCCGAGGTCCAGGGACGCGCGATCTTCTCTCCGGTGAGGAGGAGTCGTGCCTGCTCCCAGA
>JAJRTL010000212.1 GCA_024278315.1 Planctomycetota bacterium
GGCGGCGACTTGGCACGATTTTGTGATGTTTTTCTGCGGAACTTGCGCGAAACCGGGGTCACTTTGCGCCGATCCCCGAGCGGCGGAGGAGCAGCCAGGGGAGGAGTCCGGACAGAAGTTCCTCGCGCAGCGGGGCTTGGAGGGTTCCCACGAAGCTGGACCCCATCGGACCTTCGAAAGCGAAATCGACGTGGAGTCGTCCCCGAGCCAGCGTGCGCCCAGGGGCAAACCTGCCTGTGATCCGGAGCGAAGCCAGGTGTCGTCCTGCGGGGCGGATTGGCCAGGTGGCACGGCCCGGGGCGAGCCTCCACCCCCTCGAGAGTGAGAGGGCTCGCGACGCACGGAACTGCCAGCGAGCACGGTCCATTCTCACCTTCCCCAGCAGCTCGAAGCTGTCGAGGCCCGGCAGGATCGGCAGGCTCGCGGCCAGGTCAGCCAAGGCCCCTGAGAGCGGGTCGGGTTGGGATGGGAGCAGGCTCTGGGGCTGACCGAGCGCCGCAATGGCCGAAGGGGCCCGCAGCAATGCCTGGCTGAGCAAGTGGCGGACGAAGAAGGCCTCCTGGCGGGTGTTCTCCCCCGCCAGTCCCAGGATCTCGCAGTGCGTGTGGGGTCCCTTGGGCCTGCCTTGCAGGACGGCCCAGGGATCGGAACGCTGGAAACCGCCTTCTGGTGGCGGCGCGAGGACGGGCGAGCCTTCGCGTTCGACAAGATGGTAGAGCGCCAGCAGGAGCCGCAGGCGATAGCGACCCTGCCGGATCTCGTAGATCCAGGCTCGTCCGTCTTTTCGTGCGATCGGATAGGGATGTGCCTGGAGTGCCGGGGCGGCCACGGCTGTGCCTACGGGCCAGATCCTGGGATGTCCGTCGATCGGAGACAGGCTTCCAAGATCCAGGGCTCTGTGATCTTCGAGTCCACCCCGGTTCCAGTCATCATCCGGAAAGAGGCGTCGCGCGGCGGGGCCTTCGGGGGGGTCTGGCAGGGGCCAGCGGAGGTCTGTGAGGAATCTCCCTAGAAGCACCCGGCGGATGGTTTGCTCGTCTTCAATGCCTCGTACCGGAAAGCCCGCAGCTTGGAGCCGGCTTGCTGCGACTCTTCCCTCCGCGTCTTCCTTCAGGAAGCCCAGAAGGGGTAGGCCCTTCAGGTCTCGGCTGTGGAAGGGCCGGCGCGCTGCCGGAGCCTTGGTGCTTCCTGAGGTCAGTGCCTTCCTGCCGCGCCGTCCCGCGCCAGGATCGGGGGCTCGTGCCGCAGAGGCCTGGCGGAAGGCGGGCAGGAGGACCTCGCGGAGGAATCGTCGGCGCTTCACGGGATCGGGCAGGAGCAGGGGGAGCGTGTCCATCTGGAGAACGAGCTGGGCCGCAGGCTTGGGCCGGCCCGGCCAGAGCGGTGTGGCATCCTCACGACGAAGGAGGCGGAACTGCCAGCGCAGCTGCTCTTGGCTTGTGGCGCCTTGAAGCTTGAGATGGCCCTGGCCATCTTCAGCAATCCGCGCTCCGCGGAAAGGACTCCGGAGCCTTCGGGGCAGCTGCATGGGCAGGGGAAACTCCCAGGTCCGGTGCCAGAGCCATGGTCCCAGGACGAGCTTCCGGCCCTGGGCGTCCACATCGCTGGGACGAGTGAGGGCTACCAGGTCCGCTTCGGGCCGGAGCGGCCATTGCACGCGCTCCACGATCTCCCGGAGCCAGATCTCGATCTGCGTCTCGCGGAGCCCCTTCTGCAGTGAACGGCTGCCGTCGTCAGGCTCCTGCGGGTGGGCTCCGAGGGAGGCGAGGCAGAAGGGGAGGGCGGCCAGAAGGGCAAAGAGTCGTGTCATCCAGCGGAATTCCTTGCGGGGGGGAGTGCAGGAGGCTTACATCCTGACATGAACACCGCAGCCCTCGAACAAGAGATCCTGGAGAGCATCGCCACCAAGCAAGGTCTGATCGACGAAGGCCTCGAACCCGTAGGGCGGCTCCTCGAAGAGGCGACCGCCTGTCTGAAGCGGGGCGGCAAGCTGCTCCTCTGCGGAAACGGAGGTTCGAGCTGTGATGCGGCCCACGCGGCTGGCGAGCTCATCGGTTGGTTCCTGGCCAAGAAGCGGGGACCCCTTCCCGCCATCGCCCTGGGGCATGAGATTCCGGCACTCACGGCGATCGCCAATGACAGTGGCTATGAGGACGTCTTCGCGCGTCAGCTCGAGGCATTGGGCAAGCCCGAGGACCTGCTCATCGGGATCTCCACCTCTGGAGGTTCCAAGAACGTGTTCAAGGCCATCGGTGTCGCCAAGGAGATAGGGCTCTATTCCGTCGCAGTGACGGGTTCGAAACAGGGGGCCTGCGGCGAGCTCGCCGATCTCTGGGTTCCCGTTCCCTCGACTGAGACACCGCGTATCCAGGAGAGCCATCTGGTGATCATGCACCTGCTCTGTGCGCATCTCGAGCGCGTCATCGTCTGACCCGGGTCAGGGATGGATGGCTCGCGTTGGCGCGGGTCAGGCCTGTAGCAGGTCTTCGCCCATGCTGAGTTTGCGCTCGGCTTCGAGGTGGCTCAGATCGATGCGGTCCTTCTCGAAGAGGAGGATGACCGTCGAGCCGAAGCCGAATCGGCCGAGTTCTTCACCTTTTGCAAACCCAGGCTTCGATTCGAACAGGCCCGTGGCCTGAGGTCGACCTGCGTTCGTGCGAAGGTTGGGCAGGGCATTCCAGACGATGTGGCCGACGTTGAGTGCAGCGACTGGCAGGAAAGCGACTTTGCCCCAAGGCGTGTCCTCCAGGAGGAGGCAGAGCCTCTCGTTACGCAGGAAGAGATCGGGGATGGCACGCACGGCTGGCGGATTGACGGGGAAGAACGTACCTGGGCGATAGCTCCAGGAGGCCTGTCTTCCGGAGCAGGGGGAGTGGATGCGGTGGTAGTCTCCTGGTGCCAGGTAGATCGTGACCTGCTGCCCGTTGTCGAAGAGTCCCTCCGAACCCGGGAGCCCGGCCAAGAGGTCCCTGAGCGAGTAGTCCCTGTCCTTGACCTGCAACAAGCGGCCCTCGCAGATGGGGCCGGCACAGACGATCTTGCCGTCCACGGGCGAGACCAGGTCGGATGCGGCCAGAGGGCGTGCGCCCGGTCGAAGGCCGCGACCGAAGAACTCCGCGAAGGACCGATACTCCGTGAGGTCCTTGGCCATGTCCTCGCGCACCACTCCGTATCGACTACAGAACCAGGAGTAGAGCGGACGTCGCAGGAAACCTGGGACCGGGATGGCCGTGAGGGCTCCCGTCGTCTTTGACAACAGGGCCTTGGGCAGGAGGCTCAGGAGGCTCTGGCGCAGGCGCGTCATCGGGGATCAGGTCCGGTAGTCGGCGTTGATGCGGACGTAATCCGCGCTGAGATCGCAGGTCCAGGCCTCTGCTTCGAGCACGCCTGCGCCCAGGTCGATCCAGAGCAGCACCTCTTGGCCTGCGAGGTGGGCCGCGGCAGTGGGCTCGGCATCGAGACAGGGTCTGTCGTCCTCGAAGAGCGTCGCCTCTCCTATGCCCACCCTGGCCTTGCGTGTGTCGATCTGCACGCC
>JAJRTL010000213.1 GCA_024278315.1 Planctomycetota bacterium
AACCTGACCATGGAGGTGGCGACACTCTATCTGGGGCCTGGCCTTCCCGACCTGATCGTTCGCATGGTCGTGGACGACAAGCCGGTTCCGGGCTCGGACATCCGCTTCTGCACAGGTGTCAGTTCGTATCGGACGATTGGCGGGGACTACACGGCAGGCTCCCTGAGCCCAGGCCAGCACCGTGTGCGCTTCCAGTGGATTTCGCGTCCCGCGAAGGCCTACACGATCGCCCGCAACCGGACGCTCGCGCTACGCTTCGCCACGAAGGACGCACCCGAGATGAGACTCGCGGCTATGCAGAACGTCTCGGTGGGATCCACCAAGCCAACGCCAACGGGCTGGGTGAACTTCCAGACTCTCAAGACGACGATGAACCTCCCCTGGGACAGCGACATCATCATCCGCTATTGCGGCGATGCCTTCACGCGCATCAACGGAGGCTATGTCTTCGTTCGCGCCATCGTGGACGGAAAAATCCTCGCAGATTCAGTCATGACAAGAGCGAGTGCAGGTGGCTCACAAGCCTTCGTCTTCGTCAAGAATGCCGTGCCCAAGGGTTCGCACACGATCCAGATGCAATGGTACATGTCCAAGGGCGGAACGATCTACCGACCGATGACGATCGTCGAGGCCTACCCCAAGGGCGGCGGGAAGAGTGTGGCAATCTCCGCGAAGGGAGTTCAGACGACCTATCTCAAGAACACGTCGTCCAACTTCACCCCCATCCCCGCGATTGGCTACGCGGTGGTTCGGACGAAGACCAAGGGTGATCTCGAAGTAAGACTGAGTTTCGAGGCGGCGGTACGTTTGAGCAGCCGCATGGTCTTGCGCTGTGTCGTCGATGGCAAGACCATAGGCAAGACCATCGACCTCACCGAGTGGAAGAGCGATCCCTACCGGGAATGGAATTCCAGCACGGCGACCTGGGTCGTCCGTAACCTCGATCCGGGTTTCCATGCTGTCCGCGTCGACTGGGCAGCCGCAGCCGGAACGGTCTACCTCGGCGATCGATCTCTGGTCGTCACGCATCTCCAGGGGCAGAACCCGCTGCTGGTGACCGCCCTCGAATCAACGCGACCCTCGGGCTACAAGTACGGAGGAACGTTCGCCAACTCCGTCGTCGAGATCAAGAACAAGCAGCGCGTCTTCCGCAGCTACGTGGGCGACAGGTTCTGGCGTTCGTCGCCGGGAATCGCCGACTGGTTCCAGGAGAATGCAGCCGGCGGGTGCTACATCGTCGAGGCAGGCATCTCCGGGCCCAAGCTCAAGAAATACGACGAGAAGACCTACAGGGGCTTGGCGGGCGCCTTCACGATGATGAAGACCGAGGCCCTGCAGAAGGCGGATGCCACCTTCGACTACTCCTACTACGATCGCAATGGAGACCGGAAGATCACGACGGATGAGCTTTTTGCGCTCGTTGTCCTCTACCAGGACTTCACTTTTGGTGAAGTCCGCGCCAACATCACCAACGTGGCGACTGCCGACGGCGTCACGCTCGACTTCTCGGGCGGCCTCGCCACGGTCTACATCCCGGACTTCAAGAAACGTTGGGAGATGGGCGTCATCAATCACGAACTCTCGCACCTGATCCTCAAGACGGGGGACATGTACGAGACCAACGATCCCACGGCGCCGGGTCCCTACAGCATCATGGATCAGCACACCTGGAACGGGCACCTCGATCCGCTGCACAAGTGGAAGGCCGGCAAGTTCTACGATCCGGAGATCCCCACCAAGGATGGCTACGTCACTCTTCGTCCCATGGCGCAGGATCCACGATTCTTGATGCTGCGCAATGCCAAGAGTCACAACGGCGAGTACTTCCTGGTCGAGAATCGGGGAAGCGTCAGCTACGACGCAGCGCTGCCCTCGTCCGGCCTGGCGCTGTGGCACTGCGACCAGAAGCGCCTGCCCAACTGGCGCACCGCCGTCGAGATCGAGCCTGCCGGAGGCCTGGCCAACAAGTTCCGCTACAACACCTATCTGTTCCGAGGCTCGGATCTGGGCTTCGCAGCCAGCAAGGATGTCTGGGACGATTCGCTCCACACCAATACGCGCTGGCACGACAAGACACGCAGCGGCATGGGGCTCTGGGCCATCGAACGGGTCTGGGGCACGAGGGATATGCGATTCTTCGTCGACGTTCCGGGCCCGGGTGCACTTGTGCAGTGGCAGTCGCGACGCCAGGACATAGGCCAGGGCGGGAAGTTCCGGACCTACCTTCGTGTGGTCAACACCGATCTCAGCAGCGACACGATGACCGTCACGCTGAGCTCCGCAGCCAGGCTCTCCTGGACGAAGCAGACCTTCTCGATCAAGCCCTATGAGCGCAAGATCCTGGCCGTCGACATTACGCCAACGGGCTTCCCCCAGACGGTGGTCGCCAGCGTGCTCGGTGCGCGCGGAGGATCGAGCAAGGACACGATGCAGATGGTCGGAAGCTGCCGGAGCATCATCCGTGTCTCTCCAACAACGCTGCCCAACCTCACGATGGGGTACTACGATGTGCAGCTCAACCTGGCCGTGAAGCGCCTCGACTCGGTGACGCTCGGGAGCAAAGTCATCCGAAGCATGGATGCCAACGACTGGTCCAAGGGCTACTACGAACTGCTTAGCGGCGGCAAGCTCGTGCGCGTTCATCCCCCACAGGGGTTGATCCCGGGCAGGTACGCCTTGCGCGTGCGTTTCCCGCTCTGCTCGACCAATACGGTCAACGTCTCGCTGACCCGCATGACGAAGCTCGCCCTGATGACGACGCCTGTGCTGACCGCTGGCCGGATGCAGGGTGTCTGGACGACCAAGGGCAACATGCTCTCGGGTAGCGTGGCCATCCTGACATTGAGTGGCTCCCCCAAGTCTTCCGTGATTCCCAAGCTCATCAAGCTGGATCTCGGGGACAGCTTCCGCCAGATCGTGATCCTCTCCGCAGTCGTGGTCAATCCACTCTCCAACACGGTCGACTGGAACTTCCCGATCCCGGCCGCCCTCGCAGGCAAGCGCATCTACTTCCAGACGGTCCTCATCGACCCACGCAAGATCTCGCAGTTCCTGCCCACCAACCGAGCCCAAACCGACTACCGCTAACCCCCTACCCGAGTACATGGGGTCAGGCCCTTTTTCTCCGGGCATTTTGCCCGGAGAAAAAGGGCCTGACCCCATGTACTCGGCTGGGTGGGTGCGGGGATCAGACGGTTTGGGCCACTCGGCACTGCGCCAGGGCGTGGTCCAGATCGGAGCGCAGGTCATCGAGACACTCGATCCCCACCGAGAGACGCAGGAGGGTCGGCGCGATGCCGGCCCGCTCGCGTGCCTCAGCATCCATGGCCGCATGCGTCATCGTCGCAGGATGCGCGACGAGGCTCTCCACACCACCGAGGGACTCGGCGAGGGAGAAATGCCGAAGCCCAGCGAGGAAGGCAGGTAGATCCGACGCATCGCCAGCCAACTCGAAGGAGAGCATGCCGCCGAAACCGCTCTGTTGGCGGAGCGCCAACTCGTGATCAGGATGCGTGGCGAGACCCGGATAGTGGACCTGGGCGACACCGGGATGCGTATGCAGGTGCTCGGCCAGGGCGCGAGCGTTCTCCTCGTGACAACGCAGTCGAGCATGCAGCGTACGCAGACCACGCAGCGTCAGGTAGGAGTCGAAGGGCGCCCCGGTGAGCCCCAGGCAGTTGGCCCACCAGCTCAGCTGCTCTGCATCCGCCTCGGTCCTGGCCAGAACACAGCCTCCCACGACGTCGCTGTGACCATTGAGGTATTTGGTCGTGGAGTGGAGGACCAGATCGGCCCCCAGCGAGAGCGGCTGTTGGAGCACCGGACTCAGGAAGGTGTTGTCGACCAAGATCCGTGCGGTGGGCGCCAACTCGTTCCGCGCGTCCGCCAGGGCCTGGATATCCACGAGTCGGAGCAGGGGATTGCTCGGCGTTTCGATCCAGATCAGGTTGGGCTCCCTCGCGAGGGCCTCGCGCAACTGCTGAGGGTCACCCTGCTCGATACAATCGACCTGGATGGCCCCCTTGGCCTCGAGAGCACGGAGCAGTCGCCAGGTTCCGCCATAGCAGTCATGAGGCGCCAGGACGCGCGCGCCCTGATCCAGCGACTGCAGGACGAGACTGGCCGCGGACATGCCGCTGCTCGTGACCACACCACCAGCGGCGCCCTCGAGCTCGGCCAAGGCCTCGACGAGGAGATCGCGCGTGGGATTGCCCGAGCGCGTGTAGTCGTAGCGGCGCTTGCGATCGAATCCAGCAAAGCTGAAGTTGGAGGAGAGGTGCAAGGGCGGGATCACTGCACCGTGATGCGTATCGCACTCGAGCCCGGCGCGCACCGTGGCGGTGCTGCTGTAAGGGAACCTGCTCATGACGCACCTCCTGCCAGGAAGTCCTGGAGCAGGGGAGCCAGGACGGCCACTTCCTTCAGGAAGGCATCGTGCCCATAGATCGAGTCCATGCAGTGATGGCCCAAGGGATGCGGGAGTGCTGCGTGGAGTTCCGTCACCAGCTGCCTTGGCACGATGAGATCACTCGCGACCGAGATCAACAGGGTCGGCACGGCCACACGCGCGGGGTCCACGTCCTGCAGATCGATGGCCTGCGAGAGAGTCAGGTAGGCACCAGCATCGAAGCTCTCGGCAAAGACGCGACCTCGCGCCTCGAGATACTCCTCGCACTCGAATCGCGGACCTCCACTACCTTCATCCTTCACGCGCGTATCGAATCGCTCCTCGAACTCCTTCTGGCTCCGATAGGAGAGCATGGCCAAGGCGCGCGCAATGGCCGTGCACTCCTGCGCCAGGTCCGAGCCGCGCCCCAAGCGCAGGACACGCCGTTGCTGCGTGCGCAGACCTTGCGCCCAGGCATCGGGCCGGTGAGCCGCCGAGATCACACAGAGCCGATCGCAGAGGTCGGGCTCCTCCTCGGCGAGGCAGAGCCCCACCATGCCGCCGTAGGATGCACCCACGAAGGCAGCGAGCGAACCCAGGTCCAAGCCTCGCAGGAGGCGAGCCAAGGCCCGCGCCTGGTCCCGGGGTGTGACTTGCGTGAGGGCTATGTCTCCACCCAGGCGGAGGGGACAGGACGGACCGGCGAGAAACTCGATGCCGAGCACGCGGTACCGATCACTGTCCAACGCGAGACCCGGCCCGACGATGCCCCTCCACCAACCCGACTCCGGATCGCCGGGATGGCGGCCCGGGCTCGATCCCGCCGAGATCCCGCCCAGCACCACGACCAACGGAGCGCCCTCGGGCCCGTGGATCTCGTAGACGATGTCGAGCCCGGGCAGGCACTGTCCGCTCTCGAGCCGAAAGGGCTCCGAGGAGACGAACAGTTCTTTCTTTGCTGTCAGGAGGAGGCTCATGCTTTTTCCCTCCCCTGACGAATGTCGTTGAGATCGGCGAACAAGGCGCGAGCCGTGCCTTCGGCCCCCACTCCTTTGCCAACCATGATGCGACGCGAGCTGCCGCATTCGTGATATCCATAGAGCACACGCGTCCAGGGGATGGCCAGCGTGGAGCCGAGATCCAACTCCTCATAGGCGAGCCGCACACCCTCGCGATCCGCGCGACAGACGAGGCGCGTGGTCTTGCCCTGCTCGCGGCGCCAGGTCAGTAGGTCCAGATCCAGCTCGTTGAAATGCGGTCGCTCGAGCTCTCGCCAATCCACGCGGGTTCCGTAGACGAGGTTGGCCACCATCGTGATCTTGATGGCTGCGTCGCGCGCATCGATGTCCTGTTCGGGATCGGCTTCGAGCAGTTCGCGCTCCCGCGCCAGCGCGAAGGCCGCATCGCGATCCAAGCCCTCTTCGATGCTCTGGATCAGACTGCCCGTGCAGGCGTTGGGCACGGCCACGATCTCGGTGCAGCCTTGCTGGATCACTGTGAGTTCGCGCTTGAGGTCGAGGCCGGTTCCGCCGAGCACGGCATTGAATCCGTAGCGCGCCAGGCGATCGCCCACGAGGAAGGCCTGTGGATCGGCTAGCAGCGCGGATTTCGCAGCCGAGACCAAGCACTGGCCACGGTCGAGGATGGCAAGGCTGCGCGCGAGACTCTCATCGCAGCTGTCGAGGTGTGTGTCGGTGCAGTCGACGACGTACTCGGCCTCGATCAGCGAGAGGGCAAGGTCCGGCTCGCGCGGGCCACCTCCACCCTGTGCGGCTACCGAGCGTCCCACGATCTTGGCCGCAGAGATGTGTGGACCGTCGAGACCCTTCTGGTCGCAGAGGGTGCCCGAACGATCGCTGACGCTGCAGAGCCGCCAGTCCTGCAGATCGGGCAGTGCGACAAAGGCCCGGCCCACTTTGCCCAGGCCCAGGAGAGACAGTGTCGGAGAAGAACCGGAGCAGCAAAAGGCATCCAGTCCATGGGGATCTTGATGGTTCATCTTGTTCTCACTCTCGGATGGACGAGTGGAGAGCGGCAAGATAAGGCCAAACCCATGTGTGCCACACAGGTGCCGACCATCTTCACACTTCGAAAGCGGGGGCCGTGCCAGCGCCGCAGAAACCAGCGCTTGCGGAACGAACCCATCTCTCGAAGCGCGCCCTCGCAAAAGGGTCACTCTCCGTGGGATTTGGCACCTCTCCAAGGCCATCCGTTTGCCTTGGTGGTTGCCCCGGTTTCAAAGGGCCCATCCCTCCACCGGTCTTGATGAGTCCCGGATCACATCCGACCCGGGTCGCGGGGAACCCTAATCGAAGCTCCCCCCCTGTCAAGCCCGAGTACATAGGGTCAGGCCCTTTTTCTCCGGGTGTTTCACCCGGAGAAAAAGGGCCTGACCCTATGTACTCGGGGGGTGGGGTTACCTGGCGATGGTGAACTGGATGGCCTCGGTAACGCCGAAGCCCGAGGTGCCGCAGGCGATCACCGCCTGGACACAGAGCGGTGCGCCGGCCAGATTGCGATCCACGGGCACCGGCAGGGGAAGAGTCGTGGAGGCCTGGCACTGCAAGCCTTTGAGGACACCCGAGAAGATCGGAAAGCTACCGCCTGGCAACCAGAGTGCGCCACAGAGGAAGTGCGTGCCCTTGCCGCAGGCCATGGGACCGATGGCGATGATCGAGGCCGCTCCCGTAGGTCCCCCGTGAATGCGCAGGCCGAACTCGACGTTGCCGAGAGCGGGCGTGCCCACGAGGTCGAGCGCCAGCTTATTGCAGAAAGGACAGCCCTTGGTGAGGCAGCTGCTGCCCTTCTTGAAACTCGACCAGCCGGGCAGCCAGGCCAGGCCCTGCCAGTTGCCCGCGCTCTGCTTGGTGCAGCAATTGCCGGTCTTGAAGCTGCACTTGCGCGGATCGATGACCTGGATCGGCACGGTTCCTGCGCCGAAGCTCATGTAGAGCATCTTCTTGGAGGCGTCGTAGGCGAGCCCCTTGGCGTCTGTTCCATAGAAGTGAAGACAGCCGCCCACCGTGGACTTGCAGATCACCTTGCAGCGGCTCTTGTTGTCCGCGACCCAGACCTGGTTGAAGGGCACCTGGAAGCCAGGCTTGGTCACCGCGAAGTAGACGAGATCCTCGACGTCGTCGAAGGCGAGGCCGGCCGAGTAGTGGCCCTTCGGTAGCGTCATCGTGCAGCCGTCACGCAGCGGCGTGGGCGGGCAGGTCTTGAGGCTGTAGGAGCGCATACCGGCATAGCCCGCGGCCGTCTCGAGCTGGATCAACCGGCGTCCCTTGCGGTCCACGGCCAGCCCGCTCAGCACGCCGCTCTTGTTCATGATCATTGCACCCAGCTTGCACAGCACCTTGCCGTCGCTGAGCCGCACTTCGAGGATGGTGATGCCATCACTGATCCACAGGGACTCGCGGCGCGGGTCATAGGCCGTGCCGCCGGCCCAGATGCTGGTCGGCGCGCCGAGCGCCTTGAACAGCGCCGTGGCCTTCTGGCAGTTGCCGTCGATGTCCTGCATGTGGACTTCGCCGGCCTTGGTGGTCGTCCCGCGGGTCCACCCGACGATCCGACCCTGTTTCACTGTCTGCCCAGGCAGGGCAGTGACGAGGAGCGGGAGCAACCCGCCCAAGAGCACAAGCTTCGCGACCCTGGTCATGGTTCTCCTCCATCTATGACGCAGTCATTCGAGGGAATTCCCCATTGTACCCATCTCCGCTCCTCTCCTCGCCCGGCCAAGTGCGTACACCCCTATTCGGATAACCCGAGTACATGGGGTCAGGGCCTTTTTCTCCGGGTGTTTTGCCCGGAGAAAAAGGCCCTGACCCCATGTACTCGGGTGGTTAGTCGATCGGCGGGAGGGAAGCCAGCCAGCGCTGCGCCTCGCGGGGATGGCGGAAGCGATGGACACGCAGGTGCGCATACTCGGGTCGGGCCAGGAGCGCCGGATACTCGCGTCGGCGGCGACGCCAAGTCGTGATCACCCACCAGAGGATCGAGTCCTTGCTCGCGAAGGACTGTCGCCAGGTCTCGCGGTTTCCCGAGAAGAGCTCCTCCCGACTCCAGGCCCGTCGCACGGTCCTGCGAAACACTTGCGCGAAGACCCGGGCGAAGGAGTAGTCGAGCCAGACCAGCGTCTCGGCGCGTGTCCAGATCAGATCCCGCACGATCCCGTAGTTGCCATCGCAGACCCAGGCGTCCTGTCGCGTGGCCTGGTCTAGCGCTTCACGCAGCTGACTCTCCGGCCTCTCCGTCCAGTCCAGCCCCCAATGCAACCCATCCAGCTCGATCCACGGGATCTCCAGTGCATCGGCAATCGATTGCGCCAAGGTCGTCTTCCCCGCCCCACTCGTCCCCACGACCGCAATACGACGCGACGCGATCGAGGTCGGCTCGCCCCCTCCGGCGGACGAATCTGAACCCGGATCGTATGGCCCCGTTGATGACATGGGCTTCCTGAATACGGCAAATCTACAAGACATGAAAGCACTCCCTTCCCTCCGGCCTCTGGTACGCCAGCTCTTCAACTTTGCGCAACTCACACTTGTTGGACCGTATTCCCGTCTGAATCATGTCGAGGCAATTGACCCAGGCCTGACCAAAGACTGGAATCCTGTTGCCCGGATCCTAGCTTGAAGGCATCGGTCACTTCTGTCACCGCTGCTCCGCGCCCCTGCTCCACGTTCTGCCCCAGCCTGGCAACAACAAAGCCGAGCATCCATGACGGCCCTGCGATCCCTGACCTTCTTCGTCTCTGGCCTCCTGGTGCACTCCCTGATGGCGCAGCAACAGGAGGATCTGGACCGGGTCACGCGCATCTCGGCGGTGGAGCGAGGAGGCCATCACTACGCCAGCCTCACCGGCAGGCTCCTCGATCCGGAGGGCAAGCCCTTGGTCGGCGCCCGTGCGATCCTCATGGGATACCAAACCTTCTACTGGGCCCTGCCGCTGGGTGAATCCATGACCGACGAGCGGGGTCGCTTCCGGATCACGGGCATCGAAGGCACGGGCAATCCGCAGCTCTGGGTGCAATCGCCCAAGCGCATGCGCTACGCATTCGAAGCTCACAGAGCGCTGCTGATCGATGGGGAGGAGGTCGATCTCGGGGACTGGACACCCTTCGCAAGGTTGGAACCTACCACCGACGGATCCAAGCCGATCACGATTCGTGGCGTCATCCTCGACAACAAGGCACAGCCGGTCCCCCAGGCCTTCGTACGTTTGGAGGGCGAGGGGAAGGCCTACGATCCGGGCGCCTATGCCTACACGGATGAGAGCGGCAGGTTCCGCATCGAGAGTCGAGCCTCGACAGTGGAGTGGATGTCCATCTTTGCCGGAGGCAGGCGCTTTCGCATCAAGCATGATGCAAGCAAGAAGGAGATGGGCAGTGCTGCCGATGGCTGGGGAACGGCACTCTCCATGGCACTCACCGGAGAGGAGATCGAACTCAAGCTGACGGAGCTACAAGCCATCCCCCTGCCTGGTCGGGTCGGGAGGCCTCGCCTGAGCTACTTCTCGCGCTTCGGCGGCCAACTCCATCCTTGGTCAGCCAAGCGGGTGTTCCTGGCACGTTCCCAATACGGTAGCTCCCTCGAAGTCATCGTCTCGCGCGATGGGCATCTGCCGCGCCCACATACATTTTCACTGAACAAGGTCGGGAAACCCAAGTTCAAGACACCCTACTTTGGCAAGAACGCTAGCTTCAATATGCAGTTCATGGGTCTCAGCAAGCAGGAGATCGGACACGTGAAACTGGATATCAGCCTGCTACGAGGCGATCACCGGGAGTCGAGTGTCTCGCTCGGGCGATTCGACCTGGATGCCAAGGGAGATCTTGGACTCATGGGCATGGCGGATGCCGTCTATGAGGTCCACGCCTACCTCAAGGGACATGATCCGATCCTGGCCTGGTGGCGCGGAGGCGAGCCGCTGCAGCTGCGATTCACCAAGCGGACCCAGCAGGTGGCCTTTCGTTCTGCTGGTAAAGGGCGGAGTCTGCGCATCAAGTTGCCAGGCAGCTTCCGGCCTATCGCCGTCCTGGCCTTGGATGGCAAGGGCGAAGGCCGCTGCCTTCTAGCACCCGGCAAGTACGAGACGACTCTCTACGATGCCGAGGGTCGGCTGATCGCCGCGCGCAGCATGAGCGTGGGCAACGAACCGTCGGTCACAGATATCGATCTCGAGCAGGACGAGCGCCCGAGAGTGAGGCTTCTGCTCCCGAAAGGAAGGGTCACGAAAGAGAAGTCAGATGCCAAGGAGGCTCAGGACAATGCATGGCATGTTGCCGCCCGGCGCGAAGCCATCGGCGGCATGGTCTCGGACTGGGCGGCCAGCAGCGGAGGCCGACCGCTACGCTCCGGCGAAGAGTCGGTCATCGTGACGAAGAAGAAGGCGAACGAATACGAACTGCGATTCCCGACCTCCGGACCGTACTTCCTCTATTGTGGGCAAGGACAGTTGCCGGGCCGGTTCTTTCTACGCCTCGATCTCGACATGGGAGACCAGCTCGTTGCGGAGTTCCCCAAGAGACCCGCGATACTCGACGCCAGGACTGCCAACTACCATCCTTCTGGTTTCTCCCACCATGGGACGGCAGGTCCACGATTCCTGCTCTGGCCGCATCGTTCCGGGCGCAAGGCCCGGGGTTGGGGCATCTTCATCGGCCTGCCGGACCTCGCAGACGATGGCAGTTTCCGTGTCGAGGGTCTGCCTGCGGGCGAGTTCACCCTGTTCCATCACCTAGCCGGCAAGGACACGGAATACACCGATTCGGAGGGCAAGAAGAGTGCCTACAACCAGGCCTTCCACATCTGGGGAGGCCAGCCCGCAGACCTCGCGCCCACAGGTGCGACGGATCTCGGCGAGCTCAGCAACAAGGGCTTGGGTTCGTTGGACATCCAGGTCACCGACAAGACCGGGAAGCCCATCCCTTTCGGCTACCTCGAGGTGCGCGATCCCATGTTCGACTCCTGGAACAAGGTCCTCCAAGGCGGAAGCACGCGAGACTTCGCCACCGACCCCATCCCCGCTCCCCCCAGCGCGCGCATCCAGCTCGGCAAGTCACGGCTGGAGCACATCCGCAAGGGACGCCTGCTGCTTCGCGTGCTGCTGCCGGGTGGCCTGCGCGTGACGCTGGAGCGCGACGTC
Source organism: Planctomycetota bacterium (assembly GCA_024278315.1). GTDB lineage: Bacteria > Planctomycetota > UBA1135 > UBA1135 > JAJRTL01. The sequence continues at coordinate 11,534 of JAJRTL010000213.1, forward strand.
GTGCCCGGCAAAGGGCTCGAGCTGCGGCTCCCCATCCCGCGCTGAGCCAAGCCTCCCCAAAGGGCCGCTGGATCCATGCTGATGGTCCAAGCTGTTGACGGCGGACGAGCTTGGGCCCCCGGCCTGCGTCCTACAGCTGCCCTCGATCCTCAGCGTATCCGGATCACGTGTTTGGTGCCGACCTGGAGGTTGACCTCCTCGTGATAGCTCACCCCTGGGACGGTCTCTGGGCGAAACCTCGTACTCCTCTTGAAGTTGAGCGCTTCGAGGCGGTAGCGGCCCGGCTTGAGCCCGAGAAACCTGTGTACCTTGCCTGCTTCGAGCCAGACCTGCTGCGCGCCTGCGGGCCTCTCTGCTTCCCGCGCAGGCTTGGCACCAGGCCCGATGGGCACGAGCCGTGCACCCCAGATCGCGGGCATGCCGATCACCGCTGCGGGGGCCTGGACTCCGAGTTCTGCCGCGCGTCGCAGTCGGAGGACGAGTGGCGCAGGCTTGCCGGGTGCCGACTCGCTTTCAGACTTCGCAGCCTTGGGCATCGACCAAGCCTGCTGAACGGCGCTGAAGCCCGGCTTGAACGCAAAGATCCTCTTGTTTCCCTGGATCGGCAGCCGGAAGCGCCCCTGTGCATCACTCTCCGTGATCACACGTCCCGCGAACTGCTCCTTGCCCTTGGCGAGGTCGTATTTGGGCCAAAGGCTGGTGAGCATCGGGTCCAGTCCGAGCCAGACTCCCGCGACGGGTCGGCCCACTCCATCCTGCACCTGGCCCTCGACCTGGCGGAGTTCGGTGAGGGTCAGCAGGCCGAGGTCCGTGATCTCTTCCGGCTTGACCTGGACTCTCGTGGACAGGACCGCGAAGCGGGTCCCACCGATCTTGAGCAGGTAGGAGCCGGCGACGACACGCGGAATCGAGAGTACCCCCTTCACCACTGGAAGGTCGTATTCCCAGATGCCTATAGGCTTTCTGCTGCGTAGCTCCACACGAATGCGTTCGAGCGGGGCACCCCGATGGACGAGCCGTGCGCGAATCTCGCCGAGGCGCAGGCGTTCGAACTTCCAGAGCAGGTTCTTGGTGCCAGCGACAGCTCGCATCGTGAAGGGCTTGTCGTATCGCATCGACGCATGCCCAGTCGGCCCAGGCATGTAGAAGCCCAGCTCCTTCTGCACCGAGGAAGACGGGCGCGCACTGAGCAGGTAGGGGCCGGCGTGAAGCCCCGACAACACAAAACGGCCGTCCATTCCGCTCCACGCAAACGATCGCCCCATGGCTGTGCCGGGAGGCGGCTTGCCCTCGAACCTGGCATGCACCGCGACCCTGGGGATGGGTCTTCCCGCCTCGTTCACGATCTGGCCCTCGATCGACAATCCTGAGCTCAAGACCAGCTCAAGCCCTCTTCGCTGCTCGCCTCGCGAAAGGGAAACCACAGGATGGTCGACGACGTTCATGCGCCCCTGCTCTCTGGCTTCGATCCGCCAGGACCCCGGCGGCAGGCCCACGATACGGAAGCGTCCCTCCCGGTCCGTCTGCACCCTACGTGCTTCCCACCGGCTCTGCACCTGTGCGGGCTTGCCGTCGCGGAGATCCGACGGTTCGTGGCGAGCCTTGATAGCGACGCCTGGGAGACCGACTCCCTTGTCGTCAACGACGCGGCCCTCGATCGAGGCAGCCGGAGACAGTCGCAGCTCCAAGCCCTCCCTGGTTTCTTGCCCGTCCTTGTTGACCATCAGTGGTCGTGAACAGTAGGAACTCGCAGTCCTGGCACCGAGGATCAAGGGATGGTCGAAGTCCTTGTCCAAGGATATCTCGAACCGCCCTTGCTCATCCGTCTGGGTGTTGCCGATCCTCCAGGTCCCTGGTTCGGTGGCCTCCAACCAGACCTCGGCGGCAGCAACGACCTCGCCCTTCTCGTCGAGCACGCGCCCTCGCCACACAGAGGTCGTCAGGACCGTGCAGAGATTCTCTTCCTTGCCTGGCGTGATCTGGGTCGAGCGACGGTTCTTGTTGCCCATGGCAAAGAGGTAGCCCTTCGAGGCCAGCCTGAGGGTGACATCGCGATTGGCCCAGAGCATCTCGGGGAAGGCGAAGCGTCCCTGCGCGTCGCTCTTGGCTGTGTACACATCCTTGTAGTCCAGGCTCCGGACCTGGACCAGGACCTCCGAGGCAGGCCTGCGATCCGCGAAGACGAGCCTGCCCTGGATGGGTAGGCCTGGTTCCCACAGGATCTTGACCTGGGCCTCGGGCTTTTTCTGGGTGAGGACAGCCTTGTACCAGGGTCGCATCATCGCGGCTGTCCTGGACCGGCTGTAGACCGAGAATTTGCCTGCGCGTAGAGAGGGCGATTCGGTCTTCCCCTCACTTGAGACCTCGAATTGGCGGATCGGACTGGGCAGCCAGATCAAGGCATCGCCATAGGTGTAACGGACCTGGACGGTGACATCTGCGGGCCTGGCTACCTGCGCATCCTGGGGTTCAGCAAGACTCAACACTATCTTGTAGGGCCCAGCCTCGGGCAACTCCACGCGGAGAGGTTCAGGGGCACCGACAACACCTTCAGCAATGCCCAGGCCGTGTCCCTGTGCCCAGGCCAGCACCCGACCACTGCCGCGAGGCAGGGCAGGAAAGACGAACCGCCCCTCGACGTCACTGCGCACCTCGGTCTCCGGCCCCACGCCGAGCAGTCCGGTGATGACGATCCAGGCACCCGCCACGCCCTGGCCCGACGCGTCCACGACCTGACCCTCCAGCGCCTCTCCATCGGTCAGCACCAATCGCATCCCGGCATGACGAGGTGAGGCGGTGCTGAGGTGCACCTCCCCTCGGCACACGGCAAAGCCCTCTGCGCGCACGAGGACGAGGTAAGCACCCATCTCCACATCGCGAAAACCAAAGACACCACGCTCGCCCGTCCGCGTGTGCTGGATCACCGGCGCGCCTGCACCCATCTGATCCACATCCTTCCTGCGCAACAGCGTGACGCGGGCTCCCTTCACTCCCACAGCCAAGGGATCCACGACAACGCCATCCACCTGCCCCAAGGCTCCTGTCCCCACAGGCACCCGATCCGCAACCCCTGCCTGCTCGGCGCTGCCCGTACGGCTGTCAGTGGCACTGGCCACTGGCTGCTCGGGATCCGCCTGCTGACCATCGACAGGTCCAGCCTCGCGGACACCCCCATCTTCATCCCCAATCCCAGCCCCCCCCGCGCCCTGCTGCCAGTACCACAGTCCACCCAGGACCAACACCAATACCGTCACAAGGAGGCCAACGCGTTTCATGGATCGAAACCCTGAGAGTGGATGCGCCTGTCGGAAGGGGGAACTCCGATCACCCGGGCATCCTACTGCAAATCATCGTCCTGAGCGATTCCACGCAAGCTTGCCCGAAGTCACGCTGATCGAACAATCGAGTACATGGGGTCTGACCCCATGTACTCGATTATTCGATCTCGAAGTCGAGGACTACTCCGAAGCGGAAGTTGAGGATGTATTCCTTGTAGTCGTCGTCTTCTTCGTTGCCCTTCTTGTAGACCCAGTGGAGATACTTACCGACGCGGATCTCGTCGGGGGTGCCGAAGCGCTTGAGGGCTCCCTTGGCCGTGAGGAAGAGGAGCTTTTTGCGGGCCTTGGCTTCGTCGGCCGCGTGGTCCTTGGCGAGAGCTTCGAGGGCCTTCCAGTGCGTGACGGGCTCGGCGCCCTTGAGCGGATAGAGCTCGTGCTCCTGGCGGGAGAGGGGAGACATGCGCAGGATGGCTGTCTCGAT
>JAJRTL010000214.1 GCA_024278315.1 Planctomycetota bacterium
AGGTCATGACCGAGCCGCCGGGACGACCGCGACGGATGGTGGAGCTGCGGCGGTTCTGCGTCATGGTGTTCCTGAAGCCCATCTTGCCTCCTGGGACGCTGTTGCCGCAGGTCGGGCAGCTGTTGCCGCCTTGGCGACGCATGCTCATGCCGCGCATGCCCTTGTGGCCGCGCATGCTCATGCCGCGCATACCCTTGTGGCCGCGCATGCTCATGCCGCGCATACCCTTGTGGCCGCGCTTCATCTGCCCGCGCATGCCGTGGTGTCCCTTGGCCTGGGATCTGCCCATGTGGCCCCGCGCGCTGCGACCATGTCCGCGTGAGCTTGGGCAACTGGACCCTTGGCGGCTCTGCCTGCCCCAGGATCTGCCTCCGCGCGAGCGACGGGCCCGTTGATTGGATCTGCCGTAGCCACGATTGGAGGAGTGATTGCGCATGCCTTGCGCGAATCGCTGGATGAGCTGGCCGATCCACTCGCCACCTTGACCGCGCCCTTGGCGACCCCAGCTGCGATTGCCGCCGCCCTGCATACGCTTCTGCATGTATTGCTGGATCCGCTTCTGGATCTGCTCGCGCATGTCGCTTCGGTCGAATCCTCGAGAGCCACCCCTGCGGTCACTCTTGGACTGCGGACGGCGCATGGACATTCCACCGGCACCGCCAGCTGCCCGGGGGCGAGAAGTGCGCAGTTGCTTCTCGTGCTTTTCGACCTTGCGGTCGGTGGAACGGCGTCGGTCCGTCTTCTTGGGCTTGGCCCTGCTCGGACGCTTGCTCTGTCCCTTGGCCTGGGGAGCCGGGCCCCGGCCCGCGCCGAAGCGCTTGCGCATCTCCTCGATGCGCTTCTTCATATTCTCGTCCATCTTGCCGCTCTGCATCCAGCGCTGCATGCCATCGCGCATCTTGCGCATGTCCTCTTCGGACATGTTGCGGCCCATTCCGCCGCCCATGCCCATGCGCATGCTGCCCATGCCCGAACGCCTGCCTTCGGAGCTACTTCTGCCAGGCCGACTGGCAGGTCTCCGGCGCGCGCTGTTGCCTCGGGAACGTCGAGCTTCCTGGCGCTTCAGCTCCGCGATCTTTCGCTTCATGTCGCGGATCTGGGCCTCGAGCTTCTTGGCCTGGTCCTGATGGCTCGTCTTCGAGCCCGAATCGTGGTGTCTGGCTTGTGCGGGGAGGGCACTGGCGGACAGGATGCCAGCCGCGAGGATGGCGGGGGTGAGGAAACTGAGTCGCTTGTTCATCATTGACCTTCGGGGTAAGGGGGGTTCACGGTGGGCGAAGCCCCCCGTTGAGAGGGACAGCGGATCTGTCCTCTCTTGCTTGTGTATTCAACGGCCCCGGGGACGGGAAACGTGAGAGGGATTTCCCCGGAAACTGCGAGATTGCAAAGCCTGGACATTTGCATGGCAGGCCAGTTACAAAGGCGGCCAAAAGGGGCAGATATGGGAGATTGCGTATGAGCACGGCATTGGGAGGAACCTGGCTCACGGCCTGGAAACGCCTGGAGGCTAGGGATCTACTCGTGGCTTGCCTGGACATGGGCTTTGACGCCCTGGTGCCGGCTCCTGGGGCCAGGCCCTATCCCTGGGCGGATCTGGCTCGAGTCTGGGAGGACCTGCCCATCCGGGCCTCGGCGGTGCGTGTCGAGAGCCTGCTGGAGGCTCCGGAAAGTTCCTTTGCCTCCAAAAAACTCGAGGACGTCCAAGCGGTGAAGAGCCGAGTGGGACGTGCCGCTGCCTTGGCAAGGGCACTTGGGACGCAGACACTGATCCTGGAGGCGCCGCGCCTTCCCGTCGAGAGCTTCGAGGAGGGTCTCGGAGAGCTCGGGGACCCTGCTGTCGATTGGACTCCGGAGAAGTTCCAATCCCTCCAGGTCCGGCTCTCCGTCCTGCGCGACCGCTTCCTCGAAGTGGCTTGTCGCCAGCTGTACGCCCTGGCGGGAGAATTCTCCGAGTTTCGGCTTTGTCTCTCCGAGTCCTCGGATGCCGCCTCACTTTCAGGGCTCGATTCCCTGGAGGCCATGCTCTCGGATTTGAGCCGTCAACAGATCGGATATTGGGCCCGCCCTGCCGTCATCCAGCGCCGTTGCGAGCTGGGAGGGGAAAATCTTGGCGATCAGCTGGAAGCCCTTGAAGCGTATATGGTTGGAGCGGATTACTCGGATTCGGCGCCCGGGCAGCTCCTGTTGCCGCCGGGGACAGGGAAGGTGGACTTTGGTCTCCTGGCCCCCTATATGAGGGGACTTCAGATCCAGCGACCGGGGGTCCTGGAGCTGGGGTCAGCGACCACATCGGATGAGGTGAGGCAGGCTCGAGGTTACCTCGAGCGCTTCGGTCTCTAAGGCTGCGGGTGCTGGCTGGTCGATCTATTGGGTCGGCCCTGGGGACCGGGTGGAATGCCCGGTGGGAATCGATGGGGCCTCGTTGTCCGAGGAGAGCAGATGCAAGGAATAGTGCAAGCCAAGAGCAGGGTCGATCCGCTGCTGGAGCGACTGCGTGGCAAGAAGCGCGTCTTGATCATGAGCCACACGAATCCGGACCCGGATTCGATGGGGGGTGGCTTTGGTATGCGATACCTGATCGAGCAGCGTCTGGAGATTCCGACGACCTTCGGATATCGGGGCAACATCTTCCGGGCCGAGAACGTGGAGATGGTCAACACCCTGGGCCTGGGCCTGGTTCCCGAAGGGGAGCTCAACGTGGGGCGCTTCGATGGACTGGTGGTCGTGGATACGCAGCCGGGCTTCGGGCATACCAAGCTGCCCGAGGGCATGGTCGTGGACGGGGTCATCGATCACCACGTGCCTCCGCCGAAGACGGTGAAGCCGGATGGCTTCGTGGATGTGCGCACGAATGTGGGGGCCACCTGCTCGATCATCGCCGGCTACATGATGGAGCTCGGGATGGAGATCCCCTCTCGCGTGGCGACGGCCTTGTTCTATGGCATCCGCACGGATACTGCCGATCTGAGCCGTAACACGAGCAAACTCGATGAGGATGCCTACCTGTGGCTGATGGCGCGCTGCGACCGCTCGGCGCTGGCTCGGATCTCGAGTCCAACTTTGCCCAAGGACTACTTCTCGGCTTTCCGCACGGCCATGAATGCCACGCGCATCTATGGCAAGGTCATTGTCTGTTCGCTGGGGCAGACCAGCAATCCGCAGATCGTCGCCGAGATGGCGGACCTGCTGCTGCGGCTGCACGGTTGCGAGTGGGTCGTGACGGGTGGGCTGTATGACGACATCTACTTCATCTCCGTGCGCGCGCGGGACTATGACCGCGATGCCTGGGCCTTGCTGGACTCGGTGCTCAAGGGCGAAGGCTCCTTCGGTGGGCACGGCACGGTGGGTGGCGGTTCGGTGCCGATCAAGGACCCGAGTCCGCGCGGGGTGCGCCGGCTCGAGCGCAAGCTCGTGCGCAATCTGCTGGATGCTCTCGGGGAGAGCCAGACGACGCCGGTCAGCCTGGCCTGAAGTCAGCTCGCTGATGTGGGTTGTTCGCTGATGTGGGTCATTCGCGGTCCTGGACCGAAAGACGCCGTCAGACGCATCGAGGCCATGAATCGTTCGGGCTAGGTCCTCTGGACCTCCGGGTCGAGTTCCGTCCAGAGTCGGGATAGCCGATCTCCGGCATCGCGAGCCGCGTCGCGGGGCGCGCGACCCTCGGCCAGTCCCTGCGCGAAGAGCGTCGAGAGGACGCAGCCGGTGCCACGTCGTGGGGGTCCGCCGAGCCGTGCGCGGCGGAAGCGTTGCTCGCCGCTTTTTTCGATCCAGGCGTCTTCGACCCAGACCGTGTGGGCTTCGTCATGGCCGCCCTTGACGAGCAGACCCTGTGCGCCGAGGGAGAGGAGCTGCTCGCTCGCAGCGAGGGCGTTGTCCTCGCCAGTGAGCCAGTGGAGCTCTGGGATGTTGGGTGTCCAGAAGGCGCTGAGCGGGAGGACTTCTTCCAACAGCACCGCGCGGATCTCGGGGGGGGCCTTCCAGCCGCCGGTGGTGGGGGCCTGGATCGGGTCGACGACGACGGGGATGTCCTGCGACCGGGCCTCGCGGAGCCAGGGGAGGATCTCCTCCCACTCGGCTTCGCTGGCCATGAGTCCGATCTTGATGGCGGCCGGCCATCCTTCTTCGACGAGGCAGGCCAGGGCGTCGGAGAGGTAGCCTCGCGGCATGCCGGAGAGGGACTCGAATCGGCCGCGATTCTGCACGGTGAGGCAGGTGGTGAGCGCCGTGCTGCGGTGCCCACCGCGCTGGAGGGCCCAGACGTCACGCAAGAGGCCTGCTGCGCCGGAGGGGTCCAGGCCTGAGAGGCAGAGGACGGGTCCACGGCCGAGAGTGGCAGGTAGTTGGCTCATGTGATTGCTCCTGTGGGACCTAGCCAGGATCTCACTCTTGCCCCTCGGGTCAAGCCTTGGCTCTTGACTCCGTCTGGGCCCTGACTATGGTATCCGCCCCTCTTGCGGGTGTAGCTCAGCTGGTAGAGCATCACGTTGCCAACGTGATTGTCGTCGGTTCAAATCCGATCACCCGCTCCATATAGAAAGAACCCTGCGTGCTTCGTGTGCGTGGGGTTCTTTCAATTGCCGAGTACATGGGGTCAGGCCCTTTTTCTCCGGGTGTTTTGCCCGGAGAAAAAGGGCCTGACCCCATGTACTCGGGTGGGGGTTAGACCTGGTTTTGGTGGGTGCGCTTGGTGAGGTACTCGAGGAGGTCGAGTTTGGTGAGGATGCCTTCGACGTGGTTTTCCTTGTCGACGACGAGGGCGACTTCGCCTCGGTCGAAGAGTTGGGGGAGGAGGGCGGC
>JAJRTL010000215.1 GCA_024278315.1 Planctomycetota bacterium
ATGCCGACCCTGACCGCGAAGAACGCACTGCTCCTGGCGCTGGCCGCGCCAGTGGCCTACTACTACGGCTGCACGGCTTGAAGCAGTAGCCCTCTCACGGCGATCAGTTCGATCGCCAGCTACATCCTGCCGATCGTAGCCGTGGTATATGCGGGACTCTGCCTCCGTCTCGGTCACCAGCGCCCGCTGGCCGCCTTGGCGCTGCTGATCGCAGTTGCCGATGGCATCTTCCTCGTGAGTCGGCACCTGGGGTAGCCCGGTCCGCAGGGCGGGATTCCAGGATGGGCGTACGCAACGGGCGTCAGTCCACCCAGCCGAGGAGGTCGCGGATCACGGACCAGCGCTTCTTCTTCTTCCTTTCGGTGTGCTTGCCAAGGATCCAATGGTTGTAGAGGTCGTTGATCGTGCCGTCGGACTTCTTGAGGCGGATCCATGTGTTGACGGTCTCCTGCAGATCCTTGGACTGTGCCACAGCGATGACCAGTGGAATCTGGACCTTGACTCCCTCGGGGATCACGACCGAGAAGCGAGGGTAGAGCATCGTCATGACGGACCCGCGTTCGGCAGTCGTGATCAAGACGTCCACTTCCGGTTCCCTTCCTTCGAGGAAGTCCTCGGCGTGCTGGATCTCGATGCGCTCGACGCCAGGGACGATGAAGCGATGCGTGCGAAGGATCAGCCCCGAGGCTTCGTGTGCGACGCGGTTCGTCTTGTTGGAACGAATGACCGCGAGGCTTCGGTATCGGGACACGCGGTGATCGGGGACGACGAATGCTGCGTGGGTCTGCAGATAGGGGCCTGCTTCCAGTAGTTGGCCATGATGCGAAATCTTGGATGCAATCTCGCCGACTGCCAGATCGTAATGGTCTTCACGAAAACCTCGCGCCAGCTCTCTTCGGGTCACGGGCATCAAGACGAGAGTTGCACCGCAATCGGCTGCCAGGTGTTGGATGAAGTCGATGTCGAATCCCACGACATCGCCCTGCCGGTTCTTGTAGCTATAGGGCGCGCTCTTCGGAACGTAGGCCACGCGCAGTTTCTTGGTTCGCAGGATGCGTTCCCAGCGGGTCTCACCATCTCTGAGGGTCGCGGGGTTGACCGATGAGGCTCTGAGAGTCTGGATGTCGACGAGCTTCCTGGTGAACTGCATATCCGCGACGATGTCCGACGAGGAAGAGTCCGCGGGGAGGCTGGCCCGGACGATGAAGTAATTGGCGCCGATTGCCCCAACTCCGAAGAGGCTCACGACAAAGATGGGTGTCAAGAGGCGGGATGGCTTCGCGGAGAAGCCTCCTCGGCTCCAGGCGGAGCAGATCAAGGAGAACACGCCCAAGTGGACCGCGCCGAGCGTATCCCCCATTCTCGCGCACCATATCCCTGCTACCAGGAAGAGAGGGAGCAGGTCCGAGGGCAGGCGCATCATATCCAACAAGAAGGGAATGGCTGCGACCGGGCTTCCGAAGAAGGCAAAGAGGCCCGCCGGCAGGAGCATCACATACTGCCCGGGCTCCAGACCTGCGCCGATGAACCACGCAGCGAATGGGATGAAGAGCAGGCCCAGAATCTTGCCCGCATTGGGGAAGGGGTAGGCGATCGGGACATACAGGTTGGCGTCCTCCTCGGCATCCTCTGCGCTGAGACCCTGGCTCATGAGCATGTTCTTGACGTCCTGCATGACGAGGGGCAGGACGGCAAAGAGCTTGCCTGTGGCGAACGCGGTCAGGATGGAGTTGCGGAGGGCGGAGAGGATGTCCCGATAGCGATAGGGCGTCAATGCTGCCGCCATGCTCGGAAGAACCACGAGGGCCAGAAAGAGGACAGCGATCGTGAACGTGCTCACATATCCCGAAAGGCGTAGCAGCTCACTGGGCGAGAGCGTGCCCGCTGAGGCGGCCGTGAGGGCGAAGGTCCCCCAAGGCGAGAGTCTGATGATGAAGTTGGAGACGAGCCCCAGGGTATCCGAGACCGTCTGGCTGAGATCCAGGAGTGCCGTCTTCCGGGGTGTGAAAATGAGTGCCACACCGATGAAGATGCTGAACACGACAACGGCGGGCACAACGTTGTTGGCGAGGGCGTGGAATGGGTTCTTTGGGAGATAGAGAGAGAGGAAGTCCACCGGCTCCGGTCGTTCTACGAGTGATGAGCTGAAGAAATGCCCCGCCCCCCAATCGGGAAGAGAGAGCGGCATGAGGAAGACGGTGACCAGGGAGATGCCCCAAAGGCCAAGCATGACCAACCCTGCCTGGCCGGCCAGGACCTTGAGTTTGTTGGGTGCGAGGCCTCCGATCTTGCTGATCAGGCTGACGGTGATGTAGGGCAGGACAGTCATCTGCAGGAGAGAGATGTATGCCCTGCCGACGTAGTCCAAGGGCGCTGCCCAGTCTCCCAGGAAGACTCCTACCAGGATCCCGATCAGGACGCCGATCAGGACTTGGGTGCCGAGCTTGGGCTTTGGTCGGGGAGTCACGGCCGCGAGTACTTCTTGAGAACCTCGGTTGAGTGGACCGAAAGAGGAACGAGGATTCCTTCGGGAATGAGCACCCAGTTCCATCGCTCGGTCAGCCGATCAAAGATCCTTCGTCGCTCCCGGCGTCCGGTGGTTGGTAGGCGCATGGTCTTGTAGAGCTCATGCCCTTCTTGCTTGGCTACGAGGGATCCCATTGTGTGGAACTGCAGCTCCCAGGGAAAACCATCGGAAAACAACAGCACGCAGTTGAGCCCTGCGTAGCTGTCTCCGCGTGGCCAGTAGTTCTTGACCTGGATGACGCGGTAGCCGGAGGATTCGAGTGTAGACAGGATCGTCCTGGCCACCTGGTTGTAGTGCCCAGGTGGCTCCTCCTCGATGAGGAAGGTGTAGCGCAGCGAATCGTTGATGACGACCTCGCTGAGGCTGGCGGCCTTGCCCTGGACAAGATACGTCTGGATCTTGCGAGCCAGGGACTTCTGCGTCTTGAGACGGTGTTGCAGGCCGTGGAGCCTTACTTGTTCCCTGATGGCCAGGGCCTGCAGCTCTTGGGTCAACCCAGGTTCACGCGCTCTGGCGACCTCGAGGATCTCGGCTGCTCTGGCCCGTGTTTCGGGTGCGATCGACAGGTCGAGCGTAGCGGAGCCAGATCGGGCTGGTTCCGCCGCATGGCATGCGAAGAGCGAAAGCGCCAGCAGCAGAAGGGCAGAGAGTCGTAGGGGCAAGGAGGATCCTCGGTGGCCGGTGGTCGTCGTTGCTGGATTCTATCCTGCAGGGTTCCTGCGACCGAAGGGCTGAAAGAGAATTCAGACGCCTCGCTTCTATTCTTCAAGAGGCTCGTGGAATGTCTTGGGGGCCTCGTCCCCGACAGGTTGCTCACCCAGGAGGCCGTTCTCCGCTCGGTGCATGAGCAGACCCAGGCGGCCGAGCGCTCGGTGCAGAAGCGTGCGAACAGCTGGCACGGTCCGGTCCATCTTCTCTGCGATCTCGGCCTGGCACCTTCCGTCGAAGCGTGAAAGGCGGATGACCTCCTGATGGTCTTCGGAGAGCATCGAGAAGGCCCACTCCAGTCTTTCTATTTCTTCTCTCGTGCTTGCAGCCTGGCTTGGTGAGAGGGGGGAACGACCTCGATTGTCGACCCTGGAACACTGGCTGACGTTGGAGATGTAGGTCTCCCTTCGTGGGTGGCGCTTATCGGCTGTGTAGTATCGTCGGCGATCGATGAGCTTGTTGGTAGCCGTCTTGTAGAGCCAGGATCTCAAGGCGGCCTGCCCTCGAAACTCGAATTCATCTTGGTGTTCGATGACTTCGCGACAGACAGATTGCAGGATGTCCTCGCTGGATTCATGGGCACGAGTGACAGGATCGATGTGGTGCTGGATGTATCCGAGGAGTGGAGGAAGATAATCGGAAAGGACTCTGTCGATCGCACTCCTGTCAAGGGGAGGTGACGAGTCCACGTAGGTGTTGAGATCGTTGGCTGTCATGGGGGTAGGGTTGATCGGGGTTACGAGGTTGGGGGACCCGAACGAGCAGGATGGCAGGATACCGAATTCAGAGAAAGGATGTCATGCCCCTCTGCCCCATTCGTTTTGAAGCGGGTTCTCCACACGACCCCAGGTTCTATCCCCGTTCCCTTTTCTCGCTCGGTTATACCGTATCTCTCCATGTCCGATCTGTTCGTCCAGGAGCTGGCGTCTCTCTGTCTTCAACGCATGCAGAATGAAGGGCAACAGGTCCTCGACGAGATCTGCGAAGAGCACCGGGAGCATGCCAACGATATTCGGGGCATGGTCAAGCAGTTACAGCTGTTGGGGATCATGGAGAATCCGAAGGAGGAGGATCTGAAACGGGTGGGTTCCTACAGAATCCTTCGCCGGCTGGGTGGAGGGGGAATGGGCGTGGTCTACCTGGCTGTTCAGGAAAGCCTGGGGCGAGAGGTAGCTCTCAAGGTCATGCGATCAGGGTTCGCATTGCGAGGCAAAAGCAAGAAGCGTTTCAAGAGAGAGATCGAAGCCATCTCTGCGATCGATCATCCTGGAGTCTGCACCGTCTACGAAGCAGGCGAAGCCGACGGTCTTCCCTATCTGGCCATGCGTCACATCGAAGGCGAGAGCCTTGCGGAGATCCTTCTCCGTAGGCGCAGCGAAAGGACCGACGGAAAGACGACGAGTACGAGTGCGCAGCATGAGGTGCGACAGTTGCTTGCTTGGGCAGAGAAGGCGGCTCTGGCTTTGCACTGCGCCCACGAAGTCGGTCTCGTCCACCGTGATGTCAAGCCCGCGAACATCATGATCGACACCGAAGGTACCCCGGTTCTCCTGGACTTCGGTCTCGTGCAGGATGCCGATACAGATACCCAAGACCTCACTGCCAGCGGGGATCTCGTGGGCACTGCACCTTACATGGCGCCTGAGCAGGTCGAAGGCAAGGTCGTGGATCGTCGCTGTGATGTCTACTCGTTGGCGGTGACGCTCTACGAGTGCTTGACGCTCGCTCCACCCTTCGACGGCAAGAACCGTCAAGCGATCTACAGTCAGGTTCTTGCGGATCTGCCTCCCAATCCTCGCAAGGAGAACCGCGCGATCAGCAAGGATCTCTGGATCGTGCTCTCCAAGGCTCTCGAGAAGGATCCGGGCCATCGATTCGATACGGCCTTGGAGTTTGGGGAGGAGCTTCGGCGTATTCTTGATCATGAGCCGATCCGGTCGGTGCGACCGAGCCCATCGGTTCGAGTGAGGCGATGGACACAGCGCAATCCTGCTGTGACCACGGTCCTTTTGACCTTGGCGGCAGGGCTCTTTGTCTCCGTCATGTTGCTGCGAAGAAGCCAGCTAGCCGAGGAACGCAACCTGGAGCTACTGCAGCAGAGAAAGACCGCTGCGAGCCGCATGCAGGCACTCGTCTATCTGGGTGATGCCATCAATCTCTCGGACGATGATCCCACCTTGGCCTTCAAACTGGCTCGTGAGGCCTTCCGCCTTCACCCGAAGACTCCTGACATGCGCGTGATGAGTCGCATCCAGGAGCTCATGTTCCGCCTTCGGCCCAATCGAACGGTGGCTCATGGGACCGCCTCCTTCAACAGGATCCTCTACTCGAGCCAGGGTAGGTTCCTTCTCATGACAGGGATGTTCCAACCCGCCAAGCTCTGCACAGGTAAGGGTGAGCCTATCGATCTGGTCTTGCCTCAGAGTTATACCCAGGATCTCCCAGCTGATTTCTCCCCTGACGAGACGGAGCTGGCGATCGCTGACTTCGAGGGGAGGATCCATCGGTACGATCTGACCAAGACACCTCCCGAGGAGATCTGGAAGTCCGACATGATGGTGTATGCCAAGATAGGGACCGTGAAGTACCGCCTGTTCGACGATGGACTGCGGCTCTTGGTCTGCTCGAGCGGTGTCGATGCATCACGGCGATTCGATTCCAATGGGGTCGCGATCGCAGACAACCGCGCCACTGTGTGGAGACTGGCTGGTGGTGAGGTCGTGGACTTCCGTCGGTCAAGTCTTGCTCAGTCATCCACCGGCGGCTGGTTGCCCGATGGGCGCATCGTCATGGGCGGTGCTCTCTGGGAGGCGGATGGAAAGCAGATACGAGTCTTGGAGAGACAGGGCGGGGAGGTCGGTTCTGCTTCGACAACCAGGTACATCAAGGCACACGCCGTCGGCAAGGACTACTTCTTGACTCTGAGCTATGACGGCGAGTTGAGAGTCTATGGTCTCGATGGAAAGCTGCACTGGGCACGGGATCTCGGAGGCCTGGGTACTGTCGGAAGTGTCAGCTTCGATCCAGAAGGGAAGCGAATTCTTCTGAGCTTTCTCTCCGGTTACGTCCGCCTGCTCGATGTTCCCACGCGGACAATGATCGCATGCGATCTGGATCCGCATCCGCGTCGCACCGTCATGGCGACCGCATTCTCTCTGGATGGCGAGCGCTTCGCGGTTGGTGATTGGGGAGGCAAGGTCAAGGTCTTCGATCGGTAGGGACGCGGTGCCGATGAGTTCTCTGCCGACGTCAACAGTATTTCGAGCTTGGCTTTCTCTCCAGATGGCAAGACTCTCGCGAGTGGCAGTTGGGGCAGCCAGGTACGCCTGTGGGGTCTGTCGGGATTCTCCGAGATCAAGAACTTCATGGGACTATCGGGACCCCAGATCGCCGTCTCTCCGAGTGGAAAGACAGTCGTCATCGTGGACAGCTGGTCCCATCAGCTCTTCGTTGACGGCGATGGAGAACTGCTCTCCAGTCAAGATGGCGCCTCCAAGGGTTTCTGCCGTGGCGCGTCCCGGATCCAGTTCTCCCCCGATGGAAGGCGGTTGCTTCTGGTAGGAGAGAACCGGGCCATCCAGTTCTTGGATCTCGAGGCCAAGGAGAAGATCTCCTATGCCAACATCTTCGTGAGCGTCGCTGCGGTTACGCGGTTCTTGGACGATGAGAGTGTCTTGTACCGCATACCACAGGGGCAGCGCCTGGTCGTTTGGAAGCCAGACTCGGGAAAAGCCGAATATCTGGAACGACAGAAGGAAGGCGAACCCTATGTGCAACGAGTCCCCATTTGCGCCGATGTCTCGAGAGACGGCAAGCTGATCGCTGTGGGTTACTGGGAGGGCTATGTCCGGGTTCTGGATCGTGATGGCAAGCAGGTATGGAAGAGCCCGAGAGTCGGAATGGTGCGATCTGTTCGCCTCTCCAAGGATGGCCGGTATGTCCTCGTGGCGAGTGAAGACGGTTTTGCCCATCTCTGGGATCGCCAGACCGGAGTGGGGAAGCGCGTCGGATCCCACTTCAGTGGCGTGAACGTTGCGATCTTCTCGCCGGATGAGAGTCGGATTGCGGCAGCCACGAAATCAGGCCGGACCCGTGTCTGGGATCGAAACAGCGGCGAACTGCGCCTTGACCTCACCGGGCACAAGGTGCACGTCAACGATCTGGCCTACACCGATTCGGGTCGTTTGGTCAGTGCAGGGAACGATGGCAGGGTCTTGTGGTGGTGGACAGATCCCGAGAAGCTACGCAGAGTCGTCGAATCCCTCCCCGTTCCTGAACTCACCGCTGCGGAACGTAAGCTCCTTCCACAGCTCTTCCCTCAGCGGTTCCATGGGTCGCCATCTTCGCAGGAGGCAGGCTTGGGAAGATAGCGGAGGCGTGACCTGTGCGTCGCCTTCAGTCCTTCTTGCCAGGACTGAACTTGCCGATCTTGACCAGGTCCATGGCCTTCAACGAAGTCGATCCGTTCATGCTGGACTTCTTGTTCCCCTCGACCGTGATCTCACCGTCGTAGTGAAGGAGGATGTGGAGCACCTTGAATGCGAGACCCGTCGTCGTGGTCTTGGCTGGCATGGCCTTGAACCAGACCGACCCCTCCTTGCCCTTCATGTTCTTGCCAGTGAGCTTGAGGTAGATGGAACCGTTGTCCACAACGCCCCATTCTTCGATCTTGCCGGTCCAGGTGGCGTCGGGCTTGGCCTTCTTGGGCTTACCCTGGGACGGTCCTGCGGCGGCGACTTCGCCACAGGACTGTGCGAAGGGAAGGCATGCGATCAGGAGGAGGGGAAGGAGTCGTGTAGCTTTCATCATCGGGATCCTTTCGGCCTTTGATTCTGGTGAGTGACCCGGGTCTCTCTCCCGGTTCTCTGGGGCAACGAACTCATGGAAGGATAGCCGGGCTGGCTCACCAGGCAATCCTTACGATTGCCTGGCGAGCCAGCCCGAACGGATCATGACCTCGAGGCTCGCAACGATCTCATGATTCATCCGGGCCAGGCTCAACTCGTATCTCGCCCTGGGACGAGTTCCATGTGAGTCGGTGCCGGGAGGCGCTGTAGCATGATGTCCCTCTCCTGGCGTGGTTTGAACTCTTCCCAGCGGCTCCATGCAGACTACCCTCATCATCCTCTCGGTCGTTTTCATCCTGCTCGTTCTCCCGCTCCTGAGTCGTGATCTGCGTCGTCGCATGTTTGCAAAGATCTACGATCGCGTGACCATGCGGCATGAAGGCTGGCTCGCCTCCAAGAAAAGCCCATTGCTGGCGGAGATCCGTGGTCGTGTCCTCGAGATCGGGCCAGGCACGGGAGTCAACTTTCGCTACTTTCCAAAGGACATCGAGTGGATTGGCCTCGAGCCCAATCCCCATATGCACGCTCAGCTACGCGCCAAGGCCCAGGCTGCGGGTCTTCCATGCGAGTGCCGTTCGCTGAACGCGGGTGACATCGATATGCGCGATGATGAGATCGACTGCGTGCTGTCGACCCTCGTTCTGTGCTCCGTATCTGATCCCGAAGGCACCCTGCAGGAGATTCGACGTGTCCTCAAGCCTGGAGGGACTTTCATCTTCCTCGAGCATGTGGCGGCACCCGCAGGCAGCAAGATACGCAGGTGGCAGAGGCGCATCCGCCCACTGTGGTCTCTCCTCGCAGACGGATGTTGCCCTGATCGGGAGTTGGACCGGCTCATACGGAAGGCTGGTTTTGCCAAAGTCGAGATCGAAGAGTTTCGGGTTCCCAAGTCCATTGCCCCCTCAATCGTCGCACCGCACATCGTAGGTCGCGCCTACAAGTAGATGCCAGGCGCAGCGTGAGGTCCGCGCCCCGAGCGAGGCCGATTCAGCACAATCTGGATTCGATGGACTCTCATTTTCGAGAAATGGAGTAATGGTCCCTGGTTTCTGTCGTTTCTGTCGTTTCTGTCTGGAGACCTTTCCGGGTGCACAGATGCTGCATGCCCGTGCCGGCAACCGGCACAGGGATCGGGCCTCCATTGCAAGCTCGTTCTCCTCCTCTCACCTGCTGGCGACGCAACCTCATGGATGATTCGAATGTCGAGGAACTGGCCTCTCGTTGCCTGCAGCGCATGCAGGATGAAGGCAAGC
>JAJRTL010000216.1 GCA_024278315.1 Planctomycetota bacterium
ACGACCTCGACCGGCGTGCCGAGCCGCAGCAACTCGCGCTGCGCATCCTCGAAGATCGAGAGCCCTCGGTTGCCGAGCAGATCGATCTTGACCAGCCCCATGTGCGGAGCAACGTGCTTGTCCCACTGCACGCAGACCAATCCCTTGGCCGCACGCTCGAGCGGCATGAGATGACGCGCCGCTTCCGGCGCCAGGACCGTGCCACCCGGATGCAAGCCCAGACAACGATGCGCGCCGGTGAGGCCAAAGGCCCCCCACCACATCCGTGCCTCGCGCCGCTTCTCCTCCGCGCCACGCAGCGTCTGCAATCGCCTGCGAAACTCGGGCGCGCGCTGCAGGATCGGCTCGAGCGCGCGAAAGTCCCCGCGCCGCCCGGCCGCGAGCAAGTCCTCGCCGATCTTGCGCGGCAGCCCGCGCGCGCGCCGGTCCACCATCCCCTGCGGCAAACCGAAGGCCCGCGCACTCTCCCGCCAGGCCTGGCGAAAACCCAGCGCCGGCTGCGTCGAGAGCAGCGCCACCCGATCCTCACCGAAGCGCCGGGCCACCAGCTCCAGCAACTCATCGCGCCGCCGCCAACAGAAGTCCAGGTCGATGTCCGGCAAGGGATCGCCTTCTCCACGCCCGAAGCGTTCGGCATTGAGGAAGCGCTCGAAGCAGAGCCGGTAGTGCAGCGGATCCGCATCGGTGAAGCCCAGACAGTAGGAGATGAGACTGTCCGCCGCCGAGCCGCGCCCCAGGCAGGGGATGCCATGACTCTTGGCCATCTGCACGATCTCGTCCACCACCAGGAAGTAGGAGGCGAAGCCCAGCTCGATCACGATGCCGAGCTCCTTGACCAGACGCCGCCGCGCCTCCACCACCCGCCGCTCCGACCTGCCGATCGCCGAAGGCCCGTCATAGAGTCTGAAAAACCCAGCCTCCGCACGCGCGCGCAGCACGGCCGCCGCACGCTGCTCTGCCTCCTCGGGCGCCTCGCGCACCTCGCCATCGCTCGGCCCCAGCGCCCCGGCCACTGAGGGAAAGAGGATCGGCCTAGGCTTGCCGAGATCCAGAGTGCAGGTCATGGCCAGACGCTCGGCCTCACGCAAGGCCTCGGGCAGATCTGCATAGCCCTCCAAGAGTTCCGCCGCTCGCGGAAAGAAACTCCCCGCCACCGCGCACTCCTCTGCGCGCACACGCTCGAAGAGCCGTCCCTTCTTGCAGGCCACCGCGAGCCGATGCAGCGCACGCAGCTCGGGATCGGCATAGACCACGAGTGGCGCGGCCACGACTCCCACCCCACGACTCTGCGCAAAAGCCAGCAATCTGTGCCGCGGACTGGCATGCGGCGGATCGGGCACCTTGCGTGACTCAGGCAAACCCTCGGTCAGGCCCTCATGATCAGCTCCTCCCCCTTGATCAGAACGACTGACCGGCGAAGGCCCAAAGCCCAGCTCATCGCGTCCCGGCTCCTCCTCCTTGTCCCCACGCAGCACGTGGAAGCCCGTGAGCGGAGGCAAGGCCACGCGCAGGAACTCGCTCCCCAAACGCCGCCGCAAGGCCTCGAGCATCTGCAAACGATCACTGAGGATCCAAAGCCCCTCGCAACCCTCCCCCAGCAAACGCAGAAGCAGGGCAGCCTCCCCCTCATGCTGTTGCCGCCCCCCAATCCGATCCGCAACAGTCCGATCCCCCGAGAGGCGGTAGTCCGAGACCAGCCTACACAGGGAACGAAAGCCCCCCTCATCACGCGCGATCAAGGTCAGCGAGGCATCCCCACTCCCCAGCGTACAGCCATGCAGCGCATGGATCCCCACCCGCGCGGCCTCCCGCGCAAAGAGTGGCGCGGCATAGAGCCCACCCCAATCACAAAGCCCCAGGTGGTCGATGTCGCGGCGCACCGCCAGCTCGCAAAGCTCCCTCGGAGAGAGCAAGCCGGTCAGAAAACTGAAGTGACTCCAACATCGCAAAAGGACAGACATCTGGTTCGGTATCCCTGCCTCATTCCAAGGCAGCCCAATATACCGAACATACCCCTTACATCAATGCTCTTGCCCAGGTCCAGGTCAGCACCCAAGATAGCCTCGGTCCGCCTCTCCCACCCGATCGCCCACACCTCGTCCCGACCACAGCATGACTTTCTTCGCCCTTCTGGCCCTTGCAGGGGCCTTCAAAAGTTTCAGCCTGGGGCGTCGCCCCACGACCAACAGCAAGTGCACATTCGGCCTCGGGCTCATCCTCCTGGGATTCTTCATCCTGTGGCTGGCCGGGCTCTTCCGGGACATGAACGGGAGAACCCAAATCTCCTTGTTGATCGCCCTTGCCGCGATCGCGGACATGCTCATCGGCACAATCATGGCTGCCATCGGGCTCAGCGAATGCAAGCGGGCCAGGCCACCCTATATCCAGGGTCGCAAGCAGGCGATCACGGGACTCGTGATCATGGGACTGGCCATCTTGCTCGCCATCGGGAAGTACGGAAACAATCTGCGCGACTTCCGGAAGACGAGCTCCGAACCACAGATCTTCGAGGAGTTCAATCTCTCCTACGCGCTTCCCCCTCCGGAGTGGCAGAAACTCGATCCCAAAACCGTCAATCCCAACGCCCTCCTGGCCTATCACCGCAGAGGGCCTGAGATCTTATTCATGTTGGCCGCCGAGAAGGGGGTCTATTCAGAGGGAGTGAACACGCAGAAGATGGTATCGATCGCTAAGGAAACCCTGCGTGGCATCGATGCAAAAGCACAGTTCCTTGATGGAGACGATATCCAGGTTTCGGATCTCACCTTCAAGACCTTCGACACGAAGGCCCGGGTCAAGGGCAAGAACGTCGTGTACACCCACGCAATCACGACTCACAATGGCTATGCCTACCAGCTTGTCACCTTTGCCCTTGGAGAGAAGAGCGAGATGGTTCGCGCCTCTGCCCGAATCATGTCCAGACCGTTCAGGCTCATCGATCCCGAGCAGATGGATCTGGGCGACGAAGGTACCTTGGTGGGGAAGCATGTATCCAGACGGTTCGGCTACCGCCTCGACCTGTCCGGGGATCCTTGGTTTACAAGCAAGGATGGGCCAGAGGATCTACCCGAAACTGCCTTTCGCGCGAGTCTCGAAGGACGAGCGAGCCTCTTGGTGATCCCCGTGATCCTGGGCAAGGAGGATCCCCTCTTCGAAGCCTCGCTCCAGGCCCTGCTCTACCTGAATCGCTTCTCCTACCCCAAGCAGAGCCTCCAGAACCGCAAGACCATCAACTCCGATGCCGAGCACGAGATCGCCTTCACCTTCGACAGGGAGAGGGACCCAGAGAAGGAGATCGTAACCTGTCGTGTCCTCCAGAAGGGTGGGCTTCTGTACTACGTCGCGGGAACCTACGTGGAGGGCGACAGCGAAAAGCGGCTGCGCGTCGAGGCTGCCGTTCGCAGTTTCCAGACCATCGCTCCGGAGCGCAAACCCGATCTCGCCTCGCTACCACCCGACCAGAAGCAGGTGCAGGCACTCTTCTTCAACGAGATCGGCAACCACTTCTTCAATCAGGATGCGATGGAGAAGGCCAAGCACTATTTCCTGCTCTCACTGGCTGCCCAACCCGCGAATACGGACGTCATGGGTAATATCGTCGACTGCTATTTCAAGCTCCGACAGAACGGTGACGCGCTGCGCTTCCTCGATCAGCAGACCCGCCACATCCAGAAGAGCCCTGATCTACTGGCCTACAAGGCCTGGCTGCTCGCCGACGCAGGGCAGGGCGACGAGGCAATCAAGCTCTATCAGAACTTGTTCAAGGAGGGATTCGAGGACGATTTCCACCTCTCTGCCTACCTCGATCTTCTCGAACGGAACAGGCGCTTCGAGGAGGCACTTGCCCCGATCACTCGCGTCCGCAAGAAGAAGGATGGCCCCCTTCTCCAGGCCCGCCATGCTCGGCTGCTCATGGCGGCAGGGCGTCCCAAAGACGCCGTCCAGCTTCTCGAGAACCTGCCGGACCCCCTCCACCCCCAGGCCCGCCGAGCGCTGATCGAGGCCTACGAGGCTACCCAGGAACTGACCAACGCCCTGACCGTCACCGACAGCCTCCTGACCGACGGCTATGCGTCGGCCCATGCCTATCACACCAAGGCCCGTCTCCAGAAGGTGCTCGGCCAGCTCAAGGAGGCCAAGAAGACAACGAGCCTCGGCTTGCTCCACTACGAGAGCGATCCGAAGCTCCTGGCCCTGGCGAGCGAAATCGAGAAGCTCCTCAAGAAGAACTGATCGTAAACTCCAGGGCATTGCTGAATCCGAGCCCGAAGGAACTTCCGCTCGCACAGAAGATGAACCACTGGGCCGTGATGGTCTTGCTGCAGAGCGAGAGATGCGTCGGGATCGGCAATGCCTCAAGCCGATTTCCCCCGCAGGTCCCTCCGCCGCCGAGCGCCCCCATCGGGAAGGCAAAGACGCTGGGGAAGGCATACCAGGTGCCGCAGAAGGGAGGTGGCAGGTTGATGCCTGAGCCAGTCGTCCCCACCTTGAGATAGAGGGCGGCAAAACCACCGCTCGGTGCGTTCTGCACGCCGATCCGGAAGGTGTTGCCGAGGCTCGGATCTCCGACCGTGTAAGTCTGCATGCTCGTGCAGGTCGCGCAGACCGGCGAGGTGCAGGAGGTCCCCACGACCTTGTTGCGCCAGCCTGGGATGACAGCCAGACCGCGCCAGACCGGCGCCGTCTGCTTTTTGCAGCACTTGCCCTGCTTGATCAGGCACTTCTGCGGATCGCCCACGTAATAGGTCTGCGTCACCTGTCCGTCCGTAACGAAGAGGCGCTTGCGACAGGTCTCGTAGGCGAGGCCGGTCACGAGACTCTTGCTGCAGGTGTAGATCCTGGTCTTGCAGATCGGCACGCAGGGATTGTTGGCCTTGGACACGAAGAGGGTGTGCGTCCATCCTCCACCCGACATCGGCGTGGCCACGATGACGTAGAGCAGGTCCCGCACCTCGTCGTAGGCGAGTCCTGTGGCCACTGACTTCTCGGGCAGCTTGCTCTTGCAGAACCAGGGTTTGGTCGGGCACTTGGTGCTCGTGTTGTAGGTCGCGATCTCCATGTAGCCCGGCAGCGTCGCCAGCTGGAAGAGTCGCGGCTTCTTGTCGGAGCAGGCCAGGCCGCTGATCCAGGCGTTGACGTTGGCTTTGCTGCCCTTGAAGAAGGGGCAGCGCTGCTTGCACATCCCACCACCGGGTTGCACGCGGTATTCGGCCAACACGGTCCCATCGCTCATCCACACAGTCTGGTAGCGGGGGTCGTAGGCGGTCCCTCCGGCATAGGGTACGGTCGCACGCAGAGGCACCTTGGTTTTGCACTGCGTGTAGGCTGGCTTGCAGTTGTTGATGACGTCCTGGATGTCCAGAAATCCTGTAGCCGCAGGTGAAGGCAGATCTGCGAAGCCGACGAGCTGGTCGGTCGTGAATCCCTGTGGCTTGAGCACGACGCTGACGTCCTCGATATAGTAGGCCGCATTGACGTGTCCGGTCGTCTGCACGAAGCTGTTGGTCGTCCCCGCCGTATTGCGGAAGTTTCCGATCGTGATGAACTTCTCGCCACCAACGGCCACGATGTCGCCCTCGACCTTGGTCCAGTTGGTCTTGTCGGTGATGATGGACCCGTGCTCCACCTGGGGAACGACGTTGATGTTGGTGTTGTTGCTGAAGGGCCCCAACGCGCTCGTCGAGAGGTGGGCCCCCATGTTCTTGATGGCGTAGCGCGTCTTGTCGCAGCGCGAAACGTAGAAGGTCACGGTGTAGGTCTTGCCGGCAACCAGGGCCGAGAGCAGCTGTGCCTGGATGTACTCGCGAAAGTTGAGGCTCGGCGGAAAGACCAGGAGTTGTGCATAGGCGCTGCCGGTGCGCGCCGCCTGCGAACCCCACATGTTGGTGGGGATCTTGACCGTGCTTCCTGTGGCGCAGGTATGCAGGTAGTCCGGAGAAGCTGTGTTGGGTTTGCTCCAGGAGTTGCAGAGGTTGATCTGGCCCGGGAGTGAGGGACAGCCGGTCTTGGATTCGAAGCTAGGATTGGGAACGAGGTTCTGGGCGACCAGAGATGAGGTCGCAAAGAAACCCGCTAGAGATAGAACTATCGCGGAGAGCGTGCACTTCATGATCGTTCGAGGCAAAAGAGGGAATGGGACAGGGTTCGCCAAGCAGAACTGCCAGCGGATCATGGCGAGAACCATGAGTGACAGCATATCAGAAAGCGAATCCGACAGGCATTCCCTGCGTCGATACACCCTGCGTCGATACACCCTGCGTCGACACACCCTGCGTCAAAGTGACAGCGATGGCGTGCGCAGCAAGAAGCCTTCGCGTGTGCGCGCCAGTCTTCCAAGCAGGGCAATCGAAGGCCCCGCGGTCATGACTCCAAAGCCATAGCGATTGCGAATGCGATCCAGACTCTCGTCGAGCTTACGTGATTGCAACTCGCGCATCCCTTCTCCATGGAGCGGCCCGCTTCCTTCTGCAACAAGGAGGGAGAAGAGATCTCCTTGCACGTATCCGCCATCCCCCATGAGTCGCTCCAGGGAGATGCCAACCCGACTCACGATGCAACGCCTGTCCAGTAGCTCCTCCAAGATCTCGAGCGCCAGATCGACCAGAACCCCACGCTCGGCCGAAGGCGGCTCCACTCGTCGCGCAGCTTCGAGCATGCGCTCGCTTCGCAAGCGCACCTGCAAGCGCCCCGCGCGCCGCCCCTGCTCGCGCAGCCGCGCACTGGCCCGATCCACGAGGTAGCCCAGCATCGCACGCAAGAAGCCCGGCTCCGCGCTCGGCTCGGCCAGCGTCGTCTCCCGACTGAGGCTCTGCCCCAGCCCACCCTCGGCCCAGGCTCCGCCCGCGTTGCATTCTCCTGCACGCCCCTCGGCCACCTGCCCGACCCGGTCCCGCTCCCCCGCCGGCAAGCCACGCGCCTTCCAGAACATCTCCTCCCCGCGTTTGCCGAAGCTCTCCGCCAAGAGCGACCGATCCAGGAGCCGGAGCTCCGCCACGGTCGTGATGCGATACTCCGCGAGCTGTGCCGCCGTCTTGCGCCCGATCCCCGGCAGCGCCGAGACCGGCAGCGGATCCAGAAAACTCCGCTCCTCCCCTGGCCGCACCCAGTGGATGCCACCGGGCTTGGCCCGGTCCGTCGCCAGGCGCGCCAGCGTCCGCGTCGCGCCGAGCCCCAGCGAAACCGAGAGCCCGGTCTCCGCCCGCACCCGCGCGCGCAGCTCTTGGCCCCATTCCAGGACCGTTTCTTCCCCTGATCCATCTGCTGGCCCCCCCTCCGTCATCGCCCACAACCCACTCAGATCCGCATACATGTCATCCAGCGAAGTGATCTCCACCCGCGGCGCAAAACCCATCAGCACCCGCGCCACCCGCTGCCGGAAGCGCTCGGCCGCGAAGGCATCCCCCGCCCGCCGCACCAGCCCCGGACAGACCCGCATGGCCTCCGCGATCGGCATGGCCGTCGCCACCCCCCGCGCCTTGGCCTCGTACGAACGCGATGCCACGACCCCACTCCCCACGACCACCGGCCTCCCGATCAACCCCGGCTCCAGGATCTGCGCCACCGACGCCAAGAAGGCATCGATGTCCAGATGCAGAAACAGCCGCCGCCGCACAGGCACACGTCTGCCACCAGACCTCCCCCCGCTCACCGCCCCGGCCGCCCAGCTCCTGGGCCCGACCCAAGGCGTCGGCACAGGAGGAAGGTCCTCTACCTTCCACCTTTCCATGCCGCACACGCTACCCTAACATATCCCTTATCTCAAGCGGCAACCGGAGACCAAGCCGTCTGCAGCCAAGGCCACCTCACCGGCGCTTGTAGATGCTCTTGCCCTCCTTGATGGTCTCCAGCACCTTCAGGTTCCGGATCTGGTCCACGGGCGTCTGGACCGGGTCGCCGGAGAGGATCACGAAGTCGGCCAGCAAGCCCTCTCGGATGCGGCCCTTGCGGTCTTCTTCGAAGAACTGCCAGGCGGGCGCGGTAGTCAGGGTCTTGAGAGCTGTGTAGGCATCCACGCGCTGGTCGGGTCCAAGGACCTTGCCGCTGCGCGTCTCGCGCGCCATGGCGGTCCAAAGGACGAAGAAGGGATCCAAGAGCGTGACGTTGAAGTCCGTGTGGTTGCTGCAGACGAGTCCCTTGGCCAGGGCCGATTTCAGCGGACTGATGAAGGCGGCTTTCTCGGCGCCCAGGTTGCGCACGTGCACATCGCCCCAGTAGAAGCAGTGGTTGGTGAAGTAGGACGGCGAAATCCCGAGTTCCGCGTACGCATCCAGGTGATCGGGCCTCTGGAACTGGGAGTGCACGATCACCGGTCGTCGATCGTCCGCAGCCCGGATACCCGCCGCCCGGATGGCCTCGATCGTCTCATCGATGGCCGCATCTCCGTTGGCGTGGATCTGGATCGGAATCTTGCGGTCGGTGAGCTGCTTGACCATGCGGAACAGGTCCTTCCTGGGAATACTCGTCTCGCCTTTCCAGTCTTTTTGACCGGAGGGCCCACCCGTCTTGTAGGACACTGTGACGAAGGCCGTCTTGCCCTGCGGAGAGCCATCCAGGGGGAACTTGCCCGCATGGATCCGGAACCGGTTCTCATAGGCACCGAAGGCGTACTTGGGATTGTCGAGCCACTGATCCATCTCGACGAAGCCTGGCAGGGCGACCACATCGATGAAGAGCTTGCCCTCCTTGGCGGCTCGTTTCAGGAAATCCAGATCGATGAGATGGGAGAAGCCCTCCACAGCATGCGTGTAGCCATTGCGGGCATACATCTCCTGCGCCGGGCCAACGAGATCCTGGACCATGGCATCCTGGCTCGGTTGGGGCATCTTGCCAAAGACGGGGATGAAGGCCGTCTCCATCAAGAGCCCGGCGGGTTCCTGTCCGCCGTCCAAGCGTGCGATGATTCCACCCTTGGGAGTCTTCGTCTGGGCATCGACCCCGGCCCAGGCCAGGGCCTTGGAGTTGAGCACCGCTCCATGCATGGAGACATGGACGATCAGGACCTTGTGATCGGGAAAGGCGGGATCCAGATCCCGACGTGTGATGTGCCGCTGCTCCTTCAGCAGGTCCTGGTCGTATCCCCATCCCACGATCCACCCACCCTTGGCGATCTTCCGCTCTTCTTGGAAGGTCCTGAGCTTCGCGATCATGGAGGGGATGTCCGTCACGGTGCCCATGGGCGGCGAAGCCACGTTGACCTGCTCCACCATCCGTACGGCCGACATGAAGTGCCCGTGGGGATCGATGAAGCCCGGGAGCATGGCCTTGCCCTCGAGATCTACAACTTGGGTCCCCGCCCCTTGCAGCTCCATGGCCTGCACCTTTGCTCCCACGAAGAGGATCTTGCCCCCCCGGACAGCTACGGCTTCGACATAGCTCGGCTGATCCCCCTCCATCGTGAGGATCTCGCCTCCCCAGTAGAGGGTGTCAGCGGCGTCCTTGGGCTCCTTGCCCTGACTACACCCGGTGCACAGCACCCCACCCAAGAACAGCACGCCCCACACGCCAACCTTCATCTCGATCCTCCTCGCCATGGTCCTCATCAACGCAGGCCTGGGCGCAAGAATCTACACTTCTCATCGCCCCTATTCCTTGATCTCTCCGAATGAATCCGCAGCCATCGCCTTCATGCAGAACCTGATTTCGAAACTTTGATTCCGGTAATGGCCCGGATCCAAGCTGTATAGGCTCCGAGTGCAGAGGTGCTGTGGTGCTGTGGTGCTGTGGTGCTGCATGGCCGGACCCGAATGATTCATGACCTCGATGCAACAATCTCATGAACCATCCGGGTTTGTCATGCAAAACGGCGGACGTCCGCCGTTTCGTCGAGCGACGCCGATGGCCGGTGATCCTGATCTGGATGACCGATCCGAACGGCCCAGGGAGTAGGGCTGGAACCTTGCAAAGTCTCCGGCGATGAAGCTGTCCCTGTTCTCAAGCAAGAGGGAAACCTCGCAAGGGGAGCCCACCGATCAGAGGACAGGTCGCTCAAGCAACAGGGAGTCCGGGGACTCTCGACGGCGAATCCAGGCGTGAACTTGAACCTCCCTCCCTTGCCATCACAGAAGGCCCTGTCCATGGCCGGCAGCTCCAACAGCTTGCGTCCCACAGAAAGCAGCTCACGACTCCGCCGTGGCTCCAGCGCCAGCCGGCACTCTGCATAGTGCACCGTGCTGCTATGCCCCGTGGCCTGATACAGTCGACGCGCCTCCATTTCCACGAGATAGAAGGCCACCAGCCGCGCACCCGTATCCTACATGCGCACGCCGATGTTCAGTTTTTCTCTCACATCCGCCACAGGCAAACCCGGGACCAGGTCGATGGGCTCGCAGGCGCGGCGGGCAAGGGCCAGCGCAGGACTCTCCGACCGGTCCTGCGTCTCCATGCGCTCAAAGGTCTCCGATCGTTCCCTCACAGCTGATGCAGATACCGGACCTCCCCAAGCAGGAGCGGATCCCCCAGAAGCGGATCTCCCGTGGCGGATATCAGTGTTCATCACACCTGAACCATCAAGGCTGTTCAGGAATCGAGATTCAATAGATCGTGCGACAGGTTTTGGCATGGTCAGGACCTCCAGGACAACGGAATGCGCGCCACATACACTAACAGACCCCTAACATCCTGTCAGCCCGTCGCTCGGTGCTTTCCGGCTCTCAGATGCAGATCCCTGACCTGGACTCGCTAAGATCCTGCGTCCTTTTCAGTGGCTGCTACCAAGGACCGCTTTGCACTACGACGAACTCCAGAAGCTCTACGAGCTGCCCCTCTTCGATCTGCTGCAGAAGGCGCGCGCCGTGCACGAGGCGCACTGGCCCGCGAGGGAGGTGCAGCTCTGCACGCTGCTGTCGATCAAGACCGGCAAGTGCCCGGAGAACTGCAGCTACTGCTCGCAGTCCGTGCACAGCGAGACCACGCTGGAGGCGACGCCGCTGATGGATGTCGAGGAGGTACGGCGCGGCGCACGCGAGGCGCGGGACGCGGGGGCCCACCGCTACTGCATGGGCGCGGGCTGGCGGCAGCCCAAGGACGAGGCCGAGTTCGCACAGGTCTGCGACATGGTGCGCGAGATTCGTGCGCTGGGCATGGAGGCCTGCGTGACGCTGGGCATGCTGAGCGCCGACCAGGCCGAGCGCCTGGCGCAAGCCGGCCTCACCTCCTACAACCACAACATCGACACCTCGCCCGAGTTCTACGAGCAGGTGGTCACAACGCGGACCTTCGAGGACCGGCTCGCGACCCTGCGCGTCGTCAGCGACGCGGGCATCAAGACCTGCGCCGGCGGCATCCTGGGCCTCGGCGAGAAGGTCATGGACCGCCTGCGCATGATCGAGGTCCTGAGCGAGCTCTCCCCCCCACCCGAGTCGGTGCCCATCAACCGTCTGGTCCCCATCCCCGGCACCCCGCTCGAGCACCAACCCAAGGTCGACGACCTCGAGGTCACGCGCATCATCGCACTCGC
>JAJRTL010000217.1 GCA_024278315.1 Planctomycetota bacterium
AAGAAGAACCAGCTGCCCACACGAACCCACCGACGCGCACTCTCCACCGGCGTTCTACGCGCTGCGTGAGGATAGGACGGTGTCCTGGGGATGGCCTTGTTGGTGTTGATGTCGGTCACGAATCCGGCAGCGGTCTGCCCAACGAGTGGCGAGGAGAGAAGGAGAAACAGAGGCAGGAAGAAGCGATGAAACATGAAGACTCCCAAGGGAACAGAGATCCCACGAAGAACCCCGGACCCGAGAAACAGGCCAGGCACTGGCCCGAGGCATGCAGGACTTCGACGCGAGGCAACTCGCAGTCGGCTACGCCGATCTCGTCTTGGCTCGCAACGATCTCATGAAGATTCCGGGCTAGAGAGATTGGAATCGACGCGAAGCGTTCGCACAAGAAGCTACTCTGCGTAGAGAGCGAAGAGCATGCGAAGCCCCCACTCTGAATCAGACCGAGGCCCCCACTTCAACGGCGCTACGACGGTCCTGCCGAACTCTCGGCAGGGCTACCCACAAGGGCGCAGATGGGACTGGTTCGCTTGTGAATCCCACAACTACAGGGGCCAAAATCTCATCCGCTTTGGGCCCGAGGCACCAAGGCAGGAACCGCCATGGTCTGGTTCACTGGAGTGGGTCAGATGCAAGGCGAGCACTCTGGGTCTCGAGGAGACAGTTCCACGAAATCCTTGCGCCTTTCCCCCTCCTCCAAAGGTATAGATCAGGCGCATGCGAGTCTTGGGCGGTTTGCTGGTTGGACTTCTGTTGGGCTCAGGGCTCCTGGCTCAGGAACCACCGGCTCATCAGGTCGACAAGCGCTGCCTGGATTGCCACGGGCAGAAACGCATCGCGACGCTCGATCCGGCGGAGCGAGCGTCCATGGTCGGCACCTGGCTTGGCCCCGGTAGCTCACCGGGGAAGAGCCCAAGCAGGAAGCCAGGCCTCCCCAGTGAGGAGGCGAAGCGCCCCTCACGCCCGAGTCTCCATGTCCTCCCCGATGCTCTGCAGACGAGCGTTCACGCGGAGCTGGCGTGTGTGCAATGCCACAAGGATGCCCAGAACCTTCCTCACGAAGCGAGGCTCGACCTCGCGACCTGCGCCAGCTCCTGCCATGAGAAAGCTGTCGAGGCCTATGAGGAAGGGGCTCACGGAAAAGCACTGCGCGAAAATGACGAGAGAGCGCCGACCTGCGTCATCTGTCACGGTGGACATGACATCCGCAAGGTCGAGGACAAGGCCTCACGCGTCCATCGCACGTCCAGGGCATTCCTCTGCGGGGACTGCCACGCCAATCATGCGCCGCGCTCGGGAGACAGGGTCGACCCCAAGACACTCTGCAAGGACTACCTCGAGAGCACCCATGGTGCTGCCATGAAGACCGGGGGTCTCATTGCAGCGGCCATCTGTTCCGATTGCCACGGCTCGCACGCGGTTTTTCCTGCCAAGGATGAACGCTCCCGTGCCCACCGCGACAACATCCCGGAGACATGTGGCAACTGCCACGTGGGAATCAATGACGACTACGCGAAGAGCATCCATGGAAAGCTCCTGAAGGAGGGAGATGAGCGAGCCCCCATCTGCACAGACTGTCACACTGCACACAGGATCACGCGCACCTCGACGCCGGCCTTCATGCTGGACATCGTTGCCGAATGTGGCAACTGTCACAATGATCCTGAATTCTCGAAGGACCGTCTCCACACGCGCGTCCAGACCTACCACAGAAGCTATCACGGCCAGATGACGCAGCTGGGGTCAACCCGTGCCGCCCGCTGCAGCGACTGTCACGGTTCCCACGAGATCCTGCCCAGCACCGATCCAACGTCCCTCGTCCATCCCGACAACCTCATCCAGACATGCGCCCAGACTGGCTGCCACCCGAAGGCCAATCAGAACTTCATTTCCTTCGACCCACACGCAGACATCCATGACTTCGCGAACTACCCCGTCCTCTGGGGAGTCTGGTTGTACTTCATGATCGTGATGAGTGGAGCCTTCGGTGTCTTCGGTATCCACACCGTCCTCTGGTTCATTCGGTCTTGGATCGATCGTGCCCGAACCGGAGAAGTCCACGTATTCAAGCGAAAGGGAACCGCCATCCGGAGGTTCAGCCGGATGCAGAGGATCAACCATGTCCTCGTAGCCATCCCCTTCCTGGGTTTGACCGGCACGGGAATCCCACTTTTCTTCGCAGACAGAGAGTGGGCTTCCGGGCTTGCCTGGCTCTTCGGCGGCATCGAGATGGCAGGATTCTGGCACCGATTCTTTGCCATATTCCTGCTCTTCAACTTCCTCCTCCACTTCGTCGGCATCGGTCGATCCATCCGCAACCGGAAGGGATCCTTCTGGCAGTGGCTGTTCGGGCCCACCTCGATGCTCCCGAAGAAGAGGGATGTCAGCGACTTCCTCGGAATGTTCCGGTGGTTCTTCCGCGGAGGCAAGATGCCCAAGTTCGACCGTTGGACCTATTTCGAGAAGTTCGACTACTGGTGTGAAATCGGCGGATCGGTCATCATCGGATCGACGGGTCTCATGCTCTGGTTCCCCGAGTTTTCGGCGAAGATCATGCCCGGCTGGGTCTTCAACATCGCCATGATCGCGCATGGCTATGAGGCACTCCTGGCCATCGGGTTCATCTTCACGATCCACTTCTTCAACGCCAATCTCCGGCCTGGGAAGTTCCCCGTCGATACGGTGATCTTCTCGGGCTGTCTTCCCGAAGAGGAGCTCAAGGCAGAGCGACCGGAGGAGTACAAGCGCCTCCTTGCCACCGGAGAGCTCGAAGAGCTTCGTGTCCCCGAATGGCCCACATGGAAGTACCGGGTTGCTATCGTCCTGGGGTCCACTGCGCAGCTGATGGCCGTAACAGTCCTCGTTCTCATGATCCTCGCGGGATTCGATCTTCTGTAGCGCCCATATGCGATCCTGCCCCACAGATACCGACGACCGCATGCGCATGGAGCTGACCCTGGGCGCTGGTCTCCTGGCCACCTTGCTAGTATGCACGCTCTCCTGCGGTAAGGAGTCGCCGTCACCCTCCCAAGACGACCAGCAGAGGTGCTCTCTCGTCCAGGCAGCAGAAAAGCCGACGACCATCGTGACCTTCGCGGAAGGGTGCCTGACCAGCAACTGTCACTCAGAGCACAAGCATTCTCCGAATCTCCATGCACCCGTCGCAGAGGTGCGATGTGACGAGTGCCACTCCAAAGACACAGGGGATCATGTGTTCCCTCTGCTCGCGGCCGCCGATGATCTATGTCGATCCTGTCATGACGCCAGCGGCACCAGACTCTACCAACACGGAGCACTCGACGTCGGCGGCTGCCTGGCCTGTCACGATCCACACTTCGGAAGGACGCCGGCCCTCCTGAAGAGCGACACCGAAGCTGCAACCTGTTCGGAATGTCACTTCGAGAACCAAGGATTCGTGAAACACAAGTCCAAGCAGTTGGAGACATGCAGCACCTGCCATGACCCGCATGCGTCCAATCGACAAGACCTCCTCATGGCAACTGCCTGGACCGGAAGTTGCGGAGGCTGCCATGCGGGAGTCGCACACGACATGAGCACAGCCTTGTCGTCCCACAAGACCGTCGAGGGTCTCTGCATGGCCTGCCACAAGGCACATGCGTCGAACACCTCGAATCTCTTGCGCATTTCGACGGGTAAGCTCTGCCTCGGCTGCCACGAAGAGGTAGCAAAAGGAATCAGCGGAGCACGATCGAGCCACCAGGCCGTCTTGACGGGGTCCCGCTGCCTCTCCTGCCACCTCCCCCATGCGTCAGGACAGCGACATCTACTCAAGAGTGATCAGGCCACGGTTTGCCTGGGATGCCATTCCAAGCCCGTGGAGGCCAACGACGGCAGGAAGATACCCTCCATGACTGCGTCGGTCCTGGATGCCAGGTTCGAACATGGCCCGGTTCAAGCCAGGGACTGCACGTCGTGTCACGACGTGCACGGGTCGCAGCATGCGCACCTCCTGAGAGAGGCTTCTCCCAATGAGATGAAAGGAGCCTTCGACAAGAAGTACTTCTCGCTTTGCTTCTCCTGTCACACCAGTGAGCTCGTCACCGAGAAGACCACAAGAATCTCGACGCAGTTCCGTCAAGGAGACCGCAACCTCCACTCCCTCCATCTCGAGAAGCAGGGACACGGAAACACCTGCATGACCTGCCACGCGATCCACGGCAGCAATCAGGGACGGCACATCTCCCGCTCGATCTTCTACCCCGGGTCCACGTGGAAGATGCGCCTCGATTACACACCATCGCCCAGCGGTGGAACCTGTTTGACGGACTGCCATGAGGAGATTCCGTATTCCCGGGACGCAGGGGATGGAAAGCTCGAGGCGGCAGGAACGAAAGACGAGGTCAAGAAGGGCCAATGACCACCAGTGCACAGATCATAGGACTCAGGCTCTACGCCTTGGCATGTGTGGTTCTGGGGTTTCTCTCAGGTACAGGCGCACGTCAAGACCCAAGGCAAGGACTCAGCATCCACGATTTCGATGTGAGCACGATGTCTGGATCCTCCTTCGCCAGCAAGAGTGCCAGAGGCAAGGTCTTGATCGTCATCTATGTCTCGGCAGAGCAGACGGCCTCCGAGCGCGTCATCAGGAAGGCGCAACAGCTGCTCGAAACTGCTGACGCGGCAGACCTTCGTCTTGTGTTCTTGACTGCGGATTTCGTCTATCAGTCCTATTTCCAGAAGCTCTGGAAGGACCTGCGTATCCAGGCGCCACTCGGCTTCGACTCGGGACGAGAGTTCTATGAGCAATCTGGCTTGATGGCACTGCCAACGACCCTCGTGATCGACAATGAGGGGAAGCTCATCGAATCCGTGGTCGTCGGCGACCATCGATACTCCAAGATCGTCGAGGCGTTCGTCGGGTATGGACTGGGACGCACGAACGATGCCGAGCTGCAAGAGCGTCTGACCGCACTCCGCTACGATCGAAGCAGGCGACCCAGTCGGATCGCGCGGCTCCGATCCGATGCACACAAGGTTCGAACGAAGGGCCACCAAGAGCAGGCCGAGGCGCTCCTGCTCCAGGCTCTCGCTCTTGCTCCGAATAGCGTGCCGACCCGGCTGGACCTCGCTGATCTGCTGATCTCGACAGATCGGATCCCTCGCGCGAAGACGCTCCTCCGCCAGATCCTCTCGAAGTCGCCTCGCCACCGGAGAGCCAGGATGCTAGAGGGAATCGCCTTCTACAAGGAGGGGAATCTCGTGCAGGCGGAGGCCTCCCTCGACAAGGCTCTGGTCCTGAACCCCTCACCCGCACGCACCCACTACTTCCTTGGCCTGATCTGCGAACGCAGTGCGCGAAAGGAGCGGGCACTGGAGCACTTTCGTGATGCTGCTCGTCTCCTTCTGAAACGGCGTCGAACGACCCAGGAGGGCAGATGATCTCCAGCGACTTCGCCTTGCTGTGTTCTCGACACCTGCATCACCGCTCTCGCTGGCCCGCAGGAGAACAGCGAGCCCGATACTGCACCTGCCTCGCAATCCCATACAGAGTGGCAGAAGGCTACCCTGCGATCCAGCCTCCAGCGCCATCCCGGAAGGGGCAGGGAATCCTCGATTCTCAAGATCATGCATCCATGTCGGCACTGCAATTGCTGCCTCATTCAAGATCTGACTCACGCGCCTGTGAGTTCGAATCCCGGTTCCTGACCTGGCACTGCAAGCTTTCACGGACTCTCAGATCAGAATCCCATCCCGTCGGCTGCGATGAGGCGACGATCTCTCCTACGACCGGGGAATCGCAAGCCGACCAAAGACAACACGGTCAACCTGTCACCTTCTTCAGCGATCCTAGATAGAGTTTCTCTCCTGTGCGATTCCACCGCCATTCTGGGTGGGCCAGCCTTGGCTGGTCGCAACTCCTGACCTCATGGCTGCTCTTGAGTGGCTTCATCGGTTGGCTCAGTCCTTCAGATGTGGACGCAATCGCTTCGCAAGAACAGAAGAAGATCAAGGTCGAGGCTCCCAAGGTGTTGGTCGAGCGCGATGGCTGCGTGACCAGCGACTGCCACGCCGAGGTCAAGTCGGAGCCCTTTCTCCATGGGCCGGTGAATGTCAACGCCTGCGACGGTTGCCACACCCTCGTGAATGTGGAGACCCACAAGTATCGCCTCGTAAGAGAAAAGCAGGGGCTCTGCTCGCATTGCCATGACCCCAAGCTCGTGAAGGGACGGGATCGTCACGAGCCCTTCGCGCAGGGTGATTGCCTCGCCTGCCACAACCCACACGGCGGCCAGAACAAGGCACTGCTTGCTCAACGCGACTACGCCGAGACCTGCCTCTCCTGTCATGCGAAGAGTATCAAGGACAAGCAGTTCGGACATGGGCCAGCCACGGCCGGAAGCTGCGGTGCTTGCCACGAACCCCACGCCTCGGAACATGACAAGCTC
>JAJRTL010000218.1 GCA_024278315.1 Planctomycetota bacterium
AGGGCCCTCGTCACGGAACCTGAGGCTGATGGCCAGGTTGTATCGAGCCGCCGGGACTGTGTCTTTCGGTTTTTGGCGAAGGATGGCAAGACGTCGAGCAATGTGTCAGGGCTTGAGATTCGTGTTTCCAGGGCGTCGGCTAAGGAGGCTGCCTTGCCAGCCCTGCTTAGCATTGGCAAGCCCTTCACGCTTGATGGTCCTGGCCTCTCGGTGCGTACGGATCTCAAGGGTACAGCGAAGGTGAGTGTGCGATCCGGTGAGTTCTATTGGATTAGCATCGTGGGGAGAGCTGATGCGTTGGGATTTCCGAGGTTGGTTCTGGCTGAGAACAGGGAAGTCGAAGTCCTGTTGTTCAAGAAGATCAGGATTGGAGGGCTTGTAGTGACGGAGTCGGGACTTCCTGTCGTTGGGGCGAGGATCTCGACATGCTATCCCATGAAGAGGGATGACGTTGTGGAGCTCTCGAACTGCCGATCGCGGACGAGAACGGATGAACGAGGTCGCTTCGTTTTCGACTATTCGGGTGTGATGCCAGGCCAGTTGTATGTTTCTGTTTGGGCCCAGGCATACGTCCCCAAGCTCGTTCATGTCTTGGGTGAACCGAGAAGCGGTGATGAGTTCCGGTGTATGGTGACCTTGTCGACAGGCGTGAGTTGGCAAGTCAGGCTCATCGACACACTCGGGAAACCCATCGTCGACTGCCCTGTGACCGTGACTCAGGCTACGTACTCACCACCGTTTCGAGGTGAACTTCCGGGCCAGATGTTGGATGGACAATCCTATGGTGTGAAGGTCAGGACGGGTCGCTCGGATTCACGTGGAATCTTCAGGGTGGAGGGCTGGCCGAAGGGGGTCTGGGCCTTGATCAGCTTTGCGAATCGAGCGAGGGATGTGCGACTGACTCGCTTCTACAACATGGGCGAAGGGTCCATCGTGTTGGGCGAAGGTCCCAGCGCGGTTTACTCGATGCTTCCAAATCCTGCATCCGATGCAGTGTTCTTCGGTCAGAGAGCAAAGCAGTATTTGTGCTTCCTTTCTGGTCGCGTAGTGGGGTACAGCAAGCAAGAACAGGCCAAGATCGGCTTCAGCCTTCGTCTTGGAAGCTCCGGTGGGGGGTACATCGCATGTCGGGTTCAGTGGGGTCCGTCAGGTGCATTCTCTGTGCGAGGCAGCCTACCTCCCTCGAGAATCGAGAAGGGCCTCGTCACATTTGGTTGGGCCATGCGAGACAACGAGGAGGCGAAGCGCCGTCCGATCGGGTCCTTCGTCTATCCTCGTGACAGCCATCTACGCAACGTCATCCTCCACAAGCAGCGTTGAGCACAGGTTGCTCTGTCTCTCCAGGCAGCCTAGTGATGTTTGATCTTCCCCCGACTATGCGCATCTCTGCATCGTCGGGGGAAGATCACCACATCAAGTTCTTGAAATCTAAGACGACACGCTCGCCAAAGAGCCCCAATCGGGGGCCCCGTGTCCGCCACCTGATTCTCCCAGGTCGCCAGCCCTCCGAATCGCCACGATCTTTCCGGTCGTTCGCGCCTGAATCCCCTGGAACAATCCGGTGAATGCCGGATAAGAACGAGGCCCCGCAGTGTGCAGCTGCGGGGCCTCGGAAATTATTGGGGAGAGAGAGTATGCGAGCATCAAGACGTATACTGAAGACGATGTCACGTGCTGGATTTTCTACAATCGTGTAGACGGAGAGATGAAGAAAGTCGGGCGAATCGCCAAGAACCCTCGGGATGCTAGCGTCTCAACCGGAGAGGCAGGAGTTCTGGACGACGCCGTCGAGGACAAGGTCACGATCAAGATTACTCTCGCCGGGCCGCCAACTGGCGGGACTGGCAATTGCCTGACAGGCGTTGATCCAAAATGGTTCACGCCGACGCCAGATTGCGTATTTCCCGAGTGATAGGATGATGGGGCAGGAGTGTGTGATTCCCGGGCAGTAGGCAATCTGAGATATGATTGAAACGAAGACGCATCGAAGGATTCCCAGAGTGCTCAGAGTCTCCGCGGGAATCCTGACAGGGCTGGTTCTCCTTGTGCTGGCCATCTTCTGGGTTCTGGGGACGTTTGAGTCGCGACTTGGAGACGAGGGTCGCGGGTCGGCCCTTCATTCTGGTGGGAGTGACAACGTACCCACGAGTAGCATCCCTGAGCGTCGGCGAGCACCTGCAGATGCTTCGAGCAAACCGGCGCAACGGGCTCGTATTGAGGGGGTGAAGAAAAGAAACCCAGCGTACGCAAGATCAAGGTCCATACGTTCCGCGCAGGCATCACTGACAATGTCGACGGAGCAATGGTTACCTTCGACACGTAGAGTTCCCTCCAGGTGCGGACCCCGTGGAACCATCGGCATCCCTTGGCGCGTGCCGTATCTGCCATCTCTTCGGCTCGGGCGACCAAGCGATGGAAGAGGCTGCCGTACCTCTCCACGGTCCTGACCCAGCGACGGGTGTTGATCTCGAGCCCTTCCAGGATGGGCAGGACGTGATCGGGGATCCTGCCATGTTTTCCTCTGCGGATCTGACGGCCGGTCCAGTCGACAAGTTGGAGGTAGGTGGACTCGGAGAGTCCCTTCAGGGGTGAGTCGGGACCGTTCAGGGAGACGAGCCAGCTGGCACGTTTGGCGGACTTGCGCGCGGAAGCCAGGAGCGCCTCCTGGCGCTCGGTGAGGCTGTCTCCGTCCCTGCGAAGTTTCTGATAGTTGCGGATGCGCTTGCGCGCCAGCTCAGCGACCATCCGACTCTGTGCGCTCGTGTATTCGGAGTCCTCGAGGCTCTCGGCCATCTTGGCGCGGATGGGGTTGAGGTCCACGTAGGCCATGCAGGCCACGACGGCCGCAGCATCACTGAGCCGCGAGCTCTTGAAGCGGCCCTCCCAGAATCTGCCGGTGATCCCCTCCTCTTTGTTGGCGCGGCGGGAGATGTACTCGTTCAGCTTGCCCATGAATCGTTCGGGTCAATGGTCGCCTTGAATGATGGGGCTTCTGGATGGATCTCCGTGTCTCAGTGCCTCCGTGAGAAAGAAGTGAGTTCACAATGGTTCGATCACGCCAGCACGCGCGTAGATGACATCGCAAGATGTGGTGGGCAGTGAGTTCAACACCATCCTATGCTGCATGAGCCCCGTGAGCCATGAGGCCAATGAGCGTGGGAGGCGATGAGCGGTGAGTGTGGGACACCACAGCCAGGAAACACCAAGGCGAGGAGGTCGATGGCGAAGGCGTCGACGAGAAAGCGGAGACGGTCTTCGATCCAGACCCGACGATAGTCATAGTCGATGCCCGAGTAGCGGTCCTTTCCACAGAGGTAGGCGCGCCTGACGCAGCGCGCGACGATGTGGTACACTCCCGGCTTGGACTCATCGATGATCTCTTTGCGTGGAATGGTCACGCTCTCCCCCTGGTCTTGCTTGGTGCACCCGGAGCGCCTTGTGCTGATGTACTCTGCTCCGGACGGAGCTTGGCCTTGCTGGACGTGTGTCTGCGACGGGGCCTCTCCAGGTATGCACTCGTCAGTAGGAGGGACGTGTTTCGTACGTTGAGGAGAATGTGGGGAACCGATGGGTGTCCGGATTCGGAGTCCGCGCCCCTAGGCTTGCTGCATCCTCTCGACTCGAGGCCTCTGCTGGCCCTTCCAAGAAGACGTTGGTATCCGAATCCCAAAGCCCCCGCGCGGCATAGCCCAGCAGAAGAAGACCACCGATAGCCATGGTGATGAAGGCAAGAAGAATCGATGATCGTTTCATGCGAACCCAAGGGTCAATCAAGGAGCCCGTTGGCTCAAGGGTGCCTTTCCCTGCCGTGAGGCGCGACTCGGAGACTCTCCATCTTGGAGTAGCGCACACAGCCCCTAAAGCGCCGCCATCGGGCTAGCGTCCACAAGGCTTGACGATCGAGTCTGCCGATTGCGGGAAACTGTCCCTCATCGTGAACAGAATGGGCCAGCTGGGTCTTGCAGATTAGGAATCGAATCCTGATCTGCAAGGAATGATCTCTCGGCTAGCAGCAAAGCAAGTTCGTCAGCAGCTCAAGAAATACCCTGCGGTGGGGGTGATTGGGCCCCGTCAATGCGGCAAGACCACGCTGGCCCAGGGGCTCGGCGGTCGATACTTCGATCTCGAGATAGAGGGTAGCGAAGCCAGGCTGAATGCCGAGTGGGATGGCCCTCGTCCCCCTCGCCTCCTTGGCAATGGAATCCGCCACGCGACTTGTTCAGCCAAGTGAAGATCCCCTCATCCGAAGGGCTGTGCACGTTCGCCTGCCTGCAGCGCCGATCATCTGATGCACACAGGGACTTGTCCTCTGGTGAGCCAGGGTCTAGGTTGCCTGCCTAGCTTGCGGGGGCTTTGTATACTCGTGGGCCCGAGCTTCGAGACCATGTGGGGGGCTGGGGTGCGCTGTGCAGGCTCTATGCGTGGCATCGAGGAACACTCAGCCGGATGGAGATCAGGATGGAACAGCGTGCGCGGCTTGTCAGAAGGATCACCGTGGTTTCCTTGGGGCTGATGGGATTGGCATGGGGAGCCATGGTGTTCCTTGGTTCCAGTCCTTCAGAGAATGAGAACCGTGGTTCCTCGAGTGAGGAGGTCGCTTCCGCTTCGATCGATCGCGATTCTGGCCATGGCGACGAGACGGAAGAAGTTGCCAGGCGCCGGCGAGTGGATCCGCCTCAAGTCTCCCCGAAGTCACCGGAGACGAAACCGGGTGTCGAGCATACTCGGAAGATCGATGCCGCAACGATCCAGAAGGCGATGCTGGACGTGTTCGATTCGATCCAACAGAGTCGCATGGAGTTTGCGACAGCCGTCAAGGATGGCGAGCCGGCATCCAGGATCGCATTCCTGCGCAACATACTGGAACGGTTAGAGCTGGGGCTGGCGAAGATCCGGAGAGGTGAGTACGTCGAGGTCCCGGCCGCCGAAGCCATGAAGGCCAGAAATCCGGGCGATCCCGACTATTCGGCCTATCCCACATCGCTGATCGTGGATGGGAGTGTCCTGTACCTGAAGGTCATCTTCAACGATTCTGAAGCAAGAGACCTGTCCCGGAAGCGCCAGGGGGCCGGGAAGCAGAGGTGGATCGAGGCCAATGCCGAAATCGCATCCCACAACAAGCTGCGCCTGCAGGAGCGAAAGGTGCGTGTGTTGCGGAGCGATGAAGCCAAGGCGAAGATGCTGAGGATGCGAAAGGTCAACAGAACGAGCGTGATTCCGGATATAAGCGCGTACATGCGAAAGCTACAAGACTTGAGAGCCCAGGAGCTACCTTGGTACTTCTCCATCTAGCGTGTGGGTTACACTGCCTCGATGCCCAAGTGGGCCAGGGACTTCTTCGAGAAGCTTGGAGGACGTTGAGCCGCTTTCCGATTCGGAGGACCACTACCATGAGGTTTCTTGCACTTTCCTCTCCCCTGCGATGGATCCTGGATCATGACAGTAGGGGTTTCCTGAGGCTGTCCTCGTTCTGGTTCGCAGTTCTTCTGCCACCCATTCTGCTCTCGGCTTGCATTGCACAAGGTCGGAACACCCGATTCGTGCAAGCGGAGCGCATGGAGATGTACTTCTCGACGTGGGTAGAAGGTGGCCCTGATCAGTACGTCCGCAAATGTGATCTCGCCCTCGAGACACTGGAAGGCGCTCGATTCGATCAATTACGCATCCTCAGCTGGGTGGATGCCAACGAAGACGGCCGTCGCGATCCAGGTGAGTGGAGTATCGTATGGGAGTCTGCTTTCATCGAAGGCGGGAGCGTTCAACTCTCCCTCAAGAACGCCATCCTCACGCGGCGCAGAGACAAGGCCGAGCTCCAGGCCGAAGAGTTCATCGTCGAGATCGATTCTGGCGATGGCTTTGAGCCTGTGTCGGCCGATTGCACGGTTCGCGAAATCCATTGACTGCGGCTTTCCGCTGGGAGTGCTTCGGCGGTTCCCATTCCATAACCCGGACTATTCATGAGATCGTTGTGAGCAAATGCGAGATCGGCGCAGCCGAGCTCGCATTTGCGGTCTGACGAGCGCATTTCGAGTTCAGGACGGCTGCGCGAGGTGAAGGCGACCCAAGAGGGTCGTCGAATCGAAGCA
>JAJRTL010000012.1 GCA_024278315.1 Planctomycetota bacterium
CCCTCTCAGGCGACTCACAATCCAGCTCACGGTCCAGCTCAGGATCCAACAATCGGACCGACTCCAAGCCCTCTTCCGGCCCCCCGCCGGATCGAGCCTCCTTCTGGACCATTGGCATATCGATGTTCACATCTTCATGACAGAGCGCCGGTGAGATCATGGGATCGAAAGGAACGTGCATCGGCTGGGCCTCCAGGATTGTCGGAAGTAGAAGCTATACCCTAATCTATACCTAACCGCATAGCTATACGCATCTGATAGATACCGAAACACACTCTCCAATGCACAGTGGGCGCGCTCACCCACTCAGTGCGCGACCCAAACGACGATCGATCACTGATCGCTGCATCGGCCCAGACAGGAGCGCCTGGCGAACGGAAGCCCGAGGGGATGGGAGGAGGATAGGGACGCTCAGCGCGTGCGCTGCAACTCGATCAGGCGGGTTCCTGCCCCCACGCGAATCGCCTTCAAGGTGGGGTGCCCCCTCAGAGTCAGAGCCAAGAGAGGTCCATGATGGAAGGTCCAGGTGCTTCCCACTGGAAGCAGCATCGTGCACTCTCCCTGCTTGTACAGCAAGGCCCACCGATGGGAGACGATCCCCGACCCTGGATGCATCGAGCCGGCGAGGTTTGCGTAGGCAGCCATCAGACCGCCAGTGGCTGGCCCTCCTTTCTCGTCCACCAACTTCAGACTCACAGGGATGAGCTTGGATTCCTGGGCCGTCGCCACCTGCTTCATGCCAGCTCGCACGATCGGCACCCGCCAGGTCCTATCAGTCACCGAGGGAGGGAAATCGGGTTCAAGTCGAGGAGAGCGAGAGGTCCAATCGCTCGCCCGGATTACTCATGACCTCGATGCGTCGATCTCATGAGTAATCCGGGCTAGCGCCCCCAGACGCTTCCGCTAGGCTGTGCAGCATGGGTCGGACCTGCTTGGATCATTTCGGGAATCTCTGGTGAAAAC
Source organism: Planctomycetota bacterium (assembly GCA_024278315.1). GTDB lineage: Bacteria > Planctomycetota > UBA1135 > UBA1135 > JAJRTL01. The sequence continues at coordinate 964 of JAJRTL010000012.1, forward strand.
GAGAACAGCCCTTCAGATCTGGCTGGTTGCGTTGCTGCTGTGCAGCATGGCACTCTCCTCCTCTCTCCTTGCCCAGCGCTATCACACGCGGATCTACGACTACTCGAGTGGCCTGCCGACCTTGGACCTCTCAGGCATCACCCAGGATACCAGGGGAGATCTCTGGATCGCCTCGCGGACGGGCCTGATCCATTACGATGGGCTCGATTGGCAACTTCATCAACCCCGGTACAGCAGAGGCGACGCCATCGAGCACTGCTGCACGGATCCTTCCGGCCGCCTCTGGACGACGTCCGAAGGATCGGTGTCCTGGTTCGCCAAGGGCCAATGGCATGATCTCCCCTGGCCTTTCGAGCCATCCTTACGCCATACGACCGACATGGTCTCGATGGAGATCGACGAAAAGAGCCATCTGCTCCTTCTGTCCAGGCGAGGCTTCGCAGCGCTCTGGGACGGAAGACAGTGGATCTCGGTAAAACTCGAGTCCTCGAAGGACCCTGTCTTCCTTGCATGCGCTGCCACAAGCGCCCCACAGGCCTTCTGGATGTCCACCGAGGACGCGCTGGTTCGCGTCGACCCGCGAACCGGGAAAGCCACACGAGTCCTGGAGTTCGGGACGGGGTCCCCGGCCTATGGAATCGGATATGACGCGAGCAATGAGGCCCTCTGGCTCGTGGGTACCACCTGGGTCGGCCGTATGTCCTTGCTTCTGGACCAGCAGGATCCGGCAGTATTGGAGATCCTCCATGCGGACATCGACATGGAGGTCGCCCTGCGACTGGACCGCCATATCGAAGTCCAGGATGACGGTCGTGGTGGCGTATGGTTCGGCAATGCGTTCACAATCCGACATCTCGTGGGAGGACACAAGCTGAGACAGGTAACGCGCAGCAACGGGCTGGCAGCCGAAGGACTGACCTCCTTGTTCAAGGACCGCGAACAGAACATCTGGATCATCAGCCAACGAGGCATGACCAAAGTCATCAACCAACGTTTCGAGAACTACGATCGCGAACAGGGTCTCTTGCACGACGAGGTGACGGCCGTCTCCGCGCTCGCGGATGGCACCATCGTGCTGGGGCACCCTGGCGGCCTGACGCTCCTCGATCCTGCAGGAACCCGGACGATCCGCATCGAGGGGACCTCCCCCAAGAGCCGAGTCATGGATCTGTCCCTGGATCCGGACGGACGAATGTGGGTCGCCTGTGACTATGTAGGTGTCGGCCTGCTGGATCTGGGTGAGGGCCTGGATCAGGCAGGTGCAGGGATTCTCTGGCTACCCAACCCCCCAAACCGGAGGATCTACTCGATCTGCCATGACGCCAACGGCATCACATGGGTAGGCACCACCTATGGGCTCTACAGGATCGAGGGCCACAAGTTCATCCACGCACCTCTCCCTGCACCCGCGTCGAAGAATAGCAGTGCCGTACGGCGAGTCAGGACAAGCCCCGACGGAGGGCTCCTCATGGCAACCATGTCGCGAGGGATCCTGAAGAGGAAAGGGAAGAACTACGAACCCTGGTCGATAGAGCCAGAGGCTCGAAGCACGTTCACGTTCCTCACCGATTCCGACGGGATGATCTGGGGCGGCTCTAAGAGCGGACTTCTCATCCTCCGAGGGGATCAGTTCCGATTCAGCCAACACCCACGGATTTCCAGACCCGTGTACGGCTTGCTCGAAGACTCGCGACACAACATCTGGATCGGGACGGACAAGGGCATCTACTCCTGGAACGGTGATGGACTTCGTTACTTCGATGTGAACAAAGGTCTGGTAGGAGCGGAGATCAATCGTGCGGCGCTCTTCGAGGACAGTCGGCAGAGGATCTGGATCGGCACCGACCGCGGAGTCTCCTGCTACGATCCCATGTTGGACACCCGGGTGGCCTGCAAGCCGATCCTGACCCTGAAGGGCGTGGAGACCTCCGGGACTCTCCACGAGCTGAAAGAGCCCCTCTCCCTGGCATCTGACTCGCGGGACCTCGTCTTCCGGTTCTCCGTGAGTTCCTTCATGGATGAGGATGGGGTTCGCTTCCAGACCTGGCTCGAGAACTTCGATCAAGGTTGGTCAACAGAGCGCAGGCTGCCTCTCAATCAAGTCAGGTATACGAACCTCCCGGCAGGCTCCTACCGCTTCCACATCCGCGCCACCGACGTGGAAGGCAACCGGAGCATGGATATCACATCGTCCCGTCTCACGATCGAGAGACCCTTCTACTCCCAGATGTGGTTTCTGACGCTGAACGCGGTTCTCGTCCTCGGCCTGGGCTGGGCGGGTTTTCTGTTCTTGAGTCAGCGCCGACATGCCCACGATCTGGAGACCCAGATCCGACTGCACACCGAGAAGCTTCGGAAGGCCGAGCGAACACAAGCGCAGATAGCCCGGCTGGAATCGCTGGGGGCACTCGCTGGAGGAATCGCCCACGATTTCAACAATCTCCTGACGGCCATCACAGGCTACACCTCTCTCATCGGCGAGACCTCTCGCCTCGATGATCAGGCCTCCGGATTCGTGTCGGAGGTAGAAAAGGCATGCGCGCGTGCGAAGACCTTGACCCGACAACTACTGACCTTCTCCACAGGAGGGATGCCGATCCGTGCAGTCGCTTCGATGCACGAGATCATCCAAGACGCGGTGAGTTTCGCGATGCTAGGGTCGACTCTGGATTGCATCATCGACATTCCGGACGACCTTCCTGCCGTGAACGTAGATGCAGGCCAGTTCCACCAGGTCTTCAACAACCTCATCATCAATGCCCGTCAGGCCATGCCTGATGGTGGCACCCTCAGGATCTCCGCCCGGGTCCTGATGGACAAGCCTGGCGCCGAACAGCAGATCCAGATCAACGTGGCCGACGAAGGCAGTGGCATTCCCGAAGACATCCTCGACCAGATCTTCGATCCCTACTTCACGACCAAGAGCGAAGGGAGCGGCCTGGGCCTGGCCATCATCCATTCGATCGTCACCAAGCATGGGGGCGCCGTCGTAGCCGAGTCGAACGCCGGAGGTGGTGCGGTGTTCAGACTGACCATCCCAACCGCCACAGAGGCTCCCCTGCCAAGATCCGCCTCGAGAGATCTGCTCCAAGTTGAGCCCTGCCGCGTCCTGATCATGGACGATCAGTCCGCCATCCGACACTTCGTCCGCTCGGCACTCGAACACCGGGATTGCGAGGTCGAGGAAGCGGAGAACGGAGACGTAGCCGTCTCTCTCTACGAAGACTCTCTGGCAAGTGACACCCCCTATTGCGCAGTCATCATGGATCTCACCATTCCAGGAGGCATGGGCGGTTTGCGGGCTGCCGAGATCATTCTTGCCATGGATCCAAGAGCCCAACTCATCGTGACGAGCGGCTATGCCAACGAACCAATCATGGCGGACCATGAAGCCTTCGGTTTCGTTGATCGTCTCGGAAAGCCCTTCGCCGTGAAGGACCTCATGGAAGTCCTGAATCACGTTCAGCAACGCGGGGCGCAGGTGCCGAAGGCTTGATCCAAGGCTCGACCTAGTCCTTCTGGAGAGAGTCCAGAAGCTCCAAGCGAATCCATCGGACCTGCTGCGTGTTCATCGGAACGACACCCTTCTCGATCGCACCCAGCCGTGATCCGAGGACGTCGACGTCCTGACAGGAGAGGCTCTTGCCAGACGGCGACCGAAGGACGGCCTGTCCGTTCTTGCCTCCGATCTCGCGGAGATGGAGCAGGATCGCCTTGCCATCCGATGCAGGTCGCGCCCCCACCAGGAGCACATCCCCCTCGATCTCCAGCAACGAACGACGAGGTGTGACGCGCGATCGACCAGTCGGGATGGAGAGAGCGCACCAAGAGAGCCACGTTCCCGTCGTCCTCGGCCGAGGGGTAGTCGATCGTCTCTCCGCGCAGCGATCTGGCAAATCCCTGTAGTGCCGGTACCTGCCCGAAAGCATTGACAGGAAAGAGGAAAGGAAGGACAAGGGGGAGCCTGAGGCGCCATACGCTGGGGACTGGGAGCATGGGCAGAGTATGGCGGGGCTCTGGGACGAGGACAACGTTTCACGATCCCGAGGGAGGCAAGGCATGGAGGACTTGGTAGCATGCGAGGCCCACTGCAGCCCAACCAGCCTTGATGACGACGATTCCCGATCTTGCCGAGCACCGGAGTTTCCAGCCCATCCGATGGATCATCGGTCCCTTCGTGGACAGCGCCTTCCTGATCGGTTCGGTGTTCGTGTCGGTGGCTCTCCTGGGCCTTTGGTACGCGGACCTGATCCACACGCTCCAACTGCTCGCGATCTGGGTCTTCGTCTTCCACGGCCCGCACTTCTTTGCGACGCTGACACGCACCGTGTTCGACAAGACCGAGTGGCAACAGAGGAAAGGTCTCTTCCTGGGTTCGTTGCTCTTCTTCGCGGTCGGCCCCGGTCTCGTGATCCTGTCCAAGATCACGACCGGAAAGTGGTTCGGTGGACAGTTCGTGCAGCTGTTCTTCTTCGGCGCAGCGATCTGGGCCTACCACCATGTCTGCAAGCAGCACTTCGGGTTCGTCGCACTGTACAGGGCCAAGGCCGGGGATCGGGATCGACGCGAGCTCCAGTGGGTCCGCTACTACTTCCTGATCTCACTCTGGATTCCCGCGATCATCCTTCTCACGAACGCACCGGGCTGGCTCCTGGCTTTCCCTTGGATCCGCCCCTTGGCTGATACATTCGGCGCCGAGCGAATCCTGGAGTTGACCCATCTCATCCGCACATGGGGCATCTGGATCTTTTGGGCCCTGCAGGGTGCCTACGCGGTCCATCTCCTGCAGCGTGTGCGACAAGGCCGGGGCATCAACATCCCCGAGAATCTGACGATCCTAGCGGCGCTCGGGCTGCATTGGCTCATCGTCATGGCACTCCTCTACATGCCGGCCTCCAAGATGGGCGCCACTGGCGCCGGCACGGCCGACCCGATCGCGCACTACGCCTTCGTCCCACTCGTGGTCATCTTCCACAACATCCAATACCTGGCCCTGGTCCACACCTACAATCGCGACAAGTATCAGGTCCCCGGAGGACGCGAGAAATTTGGTGCCGCCACCTTCCTGTCCCGCAACTTCATGACGCTCTGGATCTTCGGCCTGCTCTTCACGCTGGTCACCATCGGACCGGAGCAGTTCCGAGGGCTCTACCTCGTGCTGGGATTCGAGTACGACACAGCCTCCCCACCAGCAGTTTTCGAGATCTGGAATCCAGCCACTTCGACCGGCATCTGGCTTGCCACCGCCGTGTGGGGATGGTCGTTCTGGCACTACCACGTGGATTCCAAGATCTGGAAGGTCAACCACGACCGGGAGATCCAGAAGGTCCTCGGGCTCTAGCCCGGAGTATTATGAGATCGTTGTGAGCAAGTGCGAGATATGAGGCGACCCAAGAGGGTCGTCGAATCGAAGCAATGCCGAGCGAACCGATAGGTTCGCGGTCCTGGACCGAAAGGCGCCGTCAGAAGCATCGAGGTCACGAATCGTTCGGGCTAGGGCTGCCCTTGCCCCACAACTTCTCCTGGACAACAACAGGATTCGACTGGAGTGAGGACAAGGCAGAGCCCTGGACCTTCGGCAATATCTATCAGGACTCTCTCGGCCCCTGCTTGGCCTCAAACACTCGGCTGGGCTGAGCTGGGTTGGTTGAGGCTGGGCTATTGCTCGGGATCAGGGCAGATCCTGCTACCCCTCCCCGTCGCGATCACCCGCCCGGAGGGTGAAAAGTGAACGGGCAATCGCGACGGTGAGGGGCAGCAAGGCGCGGATTGCTGGTGTGGGTGGCGAGGCTGCGCGGAATGGGTGGCTGCGCACTGGCCTGGGCTCCTTGGCTGGCCCGCATTTCTCACAAACGCACAGCGAGGACAGGTTGGCTCGCTGGCTGGGAGACTTCGGGGATC
>JAJRTL010000219.1 GCA_024278315.1 Planctomycetota bacterium
CCAATCCTCCCATCGTGGGAAATGGGCTGTAACGGTTCTGGAGGCCTGACGCTGTGTGGGGCACAAGGAGTCTCAAATGCAGCCCAACTCTCTCTCTATGCTCTCTCGGTTCCCTCTTCTTCTCGTGCTGTTCGTCCTGGTGGGTGGCCTGACCTCTGCCCAGAAGCGGCCGACCTACTGGGGCAGCTATCTGGGCGGCAATCATCTCGAGAACAGCAAGGGGGTCCTTGTGGCTGCCAATGGCGACATTCTCGTGGTCGGAAAGACGCAGTCCTCGGATCTCAAGACGGGGTCATTGGCTTTCCAATCCAAGCTTGCCGGCCGGGCGGATGCCTTCGTGGCGAGACTTTCGGGGGATGGCAAGCGTCTTCTGGCGATGACCTATTTGGGAGGGGCGAGCGACGATGAGGCCAGGTTCGTCCATGAGGCCAAGGACGGATCCATCTGGGTGGGAGGCTCCACCAACTCCTCAACTTTCCCGACGACCGCAGATGCCTATGCCAAGAGCAAGTTTGGACGGTTCCGGGTCCCCTTCCTGGTCCAGTTGGATGCCAAGCTCACCAAGCTCCTCTACGGAACGCTCTACAGTGCGGGTTCTGAAACGGACGTGCAATTCTTCATCGATGAGAAGAGCTCCTGGCTCTACATTGCTGGCGACAAGAGCAGGTATAACCCCATCAACGCCCCGACGACGGCCAATGCGCTGCGGAGAAAGGGAGTCAATGATGAATGCTTCTTTGGCATCCTCGACCGAAGTGTGCCCAAGAAGACCACTCTCAAGTACGGCACCTACGTCGGTGGCAGCGGCAACGAGCTGACTCTCGATGGACTGAGTGTCGACGCCAAGGGCGTCGTGACGCTGAGCGGCACGACAGCGTCCACCGACTTTCCCACAACCGCAGGTGCTTTTCAGACCAAGCGCAAGGGAACGCGCAGCGGTTTCATCGTGAGCGTGGATCCTGCTCAATCCGGATCCAAGGGACTGGTCTACGGATCCTACCTGGGCGGTTCGGCGGTGGAATACTTCGTCAAGCACATCAGCGACCCCCAAGGCTTGCTCCACCTCGCCCTGGTCTCCTCTTCCAGCGATCTACCCCAGACCAGCCAGGCCGTTCTCAAGCGGGGCGGTGGATCGGATGTCTTCTATGTCCGCCTGGACCCGAAGAAGAGCGGTACCTCGTCCGTGCTCTATGGATCTTGGATCATCAACGGCGACAAAGGCGATGGTGACTCGGGATGGGGCCGATCCACCCTGGCTCTCCACCCCCGGGGAGTGGTCTTTTCAGGGCCGACGCGCTCGTCTTGGTGGACTCTTCCCACGATGTCCCAACCCTTTCAGAGAGGGCTTCGCGATGGCGTTCGCTGCTACGTCGCCCTGCTGGATACCAAGACGAAGAGCCAGCCCTTCCTCGCCTACGCGAGTGAGTATGGAGGGATCGGCTGGCAGGGCAATACGCAGCCATGGGGCATAGTCGTCCATCCCAGTGGGGATCTCATTCTCGTGGGATTGAGCACCAAGGACCTTCCGGTTCTGCCGACGGCGGCACAGAGCAGGTTTGGCGGGCGCTCCTACGATGGATTCGTCTCCCGCTTGGGTCTCTCTCCCTGGGGATCCAGGTTCACGTCCTTGGGCAAGTCCTGCATGGGCTCGGCTGGCCGTCCCCTTCTCAAGGGTCTGACTGCAGGCATCGGCGTCCGTGATGGCAAGCCCGGATCCTTGGGAGTGGAAGCGAGCGGCATGGCCAAGAATCGCAGCGCAGCCCTGCTCATCGGATCCGAGAAGACCTGGCTGTCGATTCCGCTCCCGCTCAAGATCGGTACGACAGGCTGCACCCTCCAAGCGAGCCCCATCCTGGTCTTCACCTTCTCCACCGGCGCGGCGGGCAAGTGGAGAAGGGCACTTCCCGCTCCCTTGGACAGCAGCCTGGTCGGTGCCAAGGTGGCCCTGCAAGCTCTCATCATCGACCCCAAAGCCAACTCCACTCAACTGGTCCTGACGAACGGCTTGCTGGCCGAGCTGGGTTGGTAGGAACGCCGTCAACCAAACCTACTCCTCCTGCTCTTGATGCATCTCCGTGTCTTCTCTGTGGCTTCGTGAGAGATAAGTAGGTTCGACACCCTCCTATGCTGCATGAGCCCCGTGAGCCATGAGGGCAATGAGCGTGGGATGGGATGAGCGATGAGTGTGGGGCAGCACATGGGTGTCCCGACTTCTCTCGGGTGGGGTCAAGCCCGGCCGGGTGTCCCTGGATGTCTCCCTGGATGTCGAATCCCTGGCCGAGCGATTGCTGCAGGTCGGCACGACCTTCGCGATCGGGCCCTCCTTGCGCTCCGCTGGACGGTCAGGGGCGACCGGGCTAGCGTTTCCTGTCCAGTGAGTCAGTCTCGGAGAGCCTGCTCGAGAACAAGCGCGGCTCCTCTTTTGACTGCGTCGACGATGCCCTGTCGTCGATCTGCTGTACTCGCCTTCCCATTTCTTGCGCTGAGCTTCAGCGCAAGAAATGCATCACATGCCGTCTTCCAGAGAATCGTCATCTCTTTCGCAGAGCCCTGGATCGGCGATTCAGCACTTGCGACATTCAACACGCCCCGCTTCACTGCGCGAAGTGGGGGCAGTATCTCGTGCACGGAGGCTGCTGGGGCGCCATACATCACCTTGCTCCGCGCCAGGCGTGGCCCGAAAGATTCGTTTTCATCCTCGGGATTGGCGGTATTCAAGACGACCAGAGACCAGGGCTTGGGGCGCACGATGCCTTTCGTCGATTCGATCCAGGTCCAACCTGCACCGGGATGTCAGTATTCCACGAGCCAGTGTTCGAAGAGTGGTCCCGACCACGTGGGAAGGTGTGACAGTGTCCGAGCTGGGATTCCATGTGCGCGCAGGAGAGCAGCGCAGAGATTGGCTCGACTCGTGCAGGAGCCACCACTCTCGAGGGCGCTGCGTGCATCCAGGAATCTGTAGGTTGTCCCGATCCCCTGATTCTTCGATGTGAAGGCGAGGACGTTCCTCACGTAGTCCAAGATGTCCGTTGTGCCCTTCGCGAGTTCATCTGCCTTGACAATGATGTCCTTGTCCGCGCTCTGTGCGCACCTGGTCGACACCAGCCAGGCCTTCGCGTGATCTGGCTGTTCAACTTCTTTCACTACAGGCAGTGGTTCCTCCGGGCCTGCAATGGCAAGCACGAGGGCCTCCCAGGACAGATCCACATCCTTGCCCCTCTCAACTTTCACCTTCGCTTCGCAGAGAAGATTGCGTCCGTCTTCTCGTGGGATCCATCTGAACGACAGCAACGCGCTTTCGGGTTTGGCCTTGAGTGAGAAAGTCAAGGGGACCTGATTGCGATAGAGATTGGGGATGGGAAACAGGACGAGACCTGTATCGCCCTCTTCCGATGCGCGGACCGTTGCACCCGCCGTCGCACGCAATACGCCTGGGCCGGTGAGCACTTCGGAGGCCACCCGTCCTGACGGCGTGAGATTGACCTCCGCTCCAGCTTCGCCAACGGTGAGGGTGACATCCGACAGCAGTACATCGACACGGCCCACGGATCCCAAGGCAAGCACCAAGCCATCACTTGTCTTGGGTAGAACGAGCTCGATCCTCTTCTCGATCCAATCCTCCATGGATGTTGGAACTATCTCTCGGCGATGCCCCAGCCTTGTGGGCGGATGGCCCCTCCTCGCAACAGCGCTGCACAGGACGTTTCCTGCGCCCTTCGAGGTCTTTGTGTAGAAGCGCAGAGTCAGTGATCTTTCGACTGGCGGGCTTGGAATCCTCACTCTCAAGAATTTGAGCTTCTCGAGTGGGGATTTGCGCGCTGCAAGGACAAGCGCCTCGCTCTCTCCATGCCCCTTCGCATCTGAAACGACCAAGCCTGCAATCTCCCACCCCTTCGCTCCATCGGAGAGTCCAGGGTTGGGGATCAACTGATTGCCTTTGACAACCTGCGCACGCGCCATGCCGGCTGTCAGGCAAAGGCATATCGCCAATATGGAGGACCTGATCTTCAGGCTGGTGACTCCAGATCGAAGAGGGATCCAGACATCTTGCAACAGCGACCCGTCGCCTGGCCCTTGGGATTCCTTACCACGCCTGGGTGTAGGCGGCCCAGCGTCCGTGACCTCTGCCTCGACCGCTTTCATGGTTTCACCTTCATGTCCACTTCGCGATGCACGACAGCTTTGGAGCCAATATGGAAAGTCGAGAGGACAGACCTGGATCGATCAAGGATTGCCGTTCTCCATCAACAAGGCCAATCGTACAAGTGCTCGGTGCAACAGTACGCGCGCCGCGCCTTCGCTACGGTCCATTTCCTCGCCGATCTCGGCATGGCCCATGCCGTAGATCCTGGACATCGTGATGACCTGACGGTAGTCCGCGGGCAGATTCTCGAATGCGCGTGCAACTCTCTCTGACTCCTCCCTTCCGATCGCAATCTGGCTTGGTGAGACCTGCGAGGCGTTTGGATCCAGGACCTGAGATATGGATTGTCCAGACGGGCTTTCTTCCCGGGCAGGGTGGCGCCGGGCACTCAAGAGCCTCCTCTGACGGCTGCGGATTTTCGAGATCGCCACCTCGCAAAGCCACTTGCGAAATGCCGGCTCACCTCGGTATTCGAATCGGCCCATGCTCTGCAGTACCTCGCGGCACACGGATTGGGCGAGATCACCAATCGACTCTTTCGACTGGATGAGTCCGCCCGCGTGCAGGTGTAGATATGCGGTCAGCGTGGCTAGATGATCCACCAGGAGCAGGTCGATCGCGACAGGATCTCCGTTGCTCGCGCGGTCTACACGGGAGTGACGATCTTGCGAATGCATGGCAACTGTGTGAATGTGATTCAAGTGCCGCCGAGCTAGTACCCCATCGTAATCACTCGAATCGTCGAAGCGTAGTGTAACATCATGGCTCCGAATGCGCTTGTATTGCAGATGGAGTCGCCCCCTACAGAGATCGAGGAATTGGCAATTCGTTGCCTGGAGTTGGGGCCCGACGATCCGGCGGCTCTCGTGGATCAGGTCTGTGCCGATCATCCCCAGCGCGAGATCGAAGTGCGTCAGCTGCTCGAATCTCTGGAGAGGGTGGGGCTGGCCAAGGAGCCCATTGGGTGTCCGGACACGGTGGGGGGATCCACACATGTCCACGAGGCCATGCATGGAACCCGCCACTTCGGACCATACAAGATCCTGAAACAGCTCGGAGCTGGCGGAATGGGCCAGGTCTATCTCGCCGAGCAGACCGACCTTCGAAATCGAAAGGTGGCGTTGAAGGTGCTGCGGCCAGAACTTGCCTGGTCCCGGCGTAGTCGTGATCGCTTCCGGCGTGAGATCGAGACCTTGTCCAGCCTGGATCATCCTGGGATCTGCCCGATCTACGAAGCCAGAGAGATCGATGGCACGCAGGTACTGGCGATGCGGTATCTGGCCGGTGAGACGCTGGCCGACAAGATCCGACGAGAGAGAGACGCCCAGATACGCCCTGGACCCGGTTCAGACGCGGTGGCGTCGACTCTTGCGATGATGGAGAAGGTCGCACGTGCCCTGCACACTGCGCATGAGAGTGGTCTCATTCATCGCGATGTGAAGCCGGCAAATATCATGCTCGTCCCCGATGAGGGGCCAGTTCTGCTCGACTTTGGCCTGGCTCGGCCCGATGAAGTCGAAGCCAAGCTGACGATGAGCGGCGATGTCCTGGGTACACCAGCCTACATGTCATCCGAGCAGATCTCCGGGCAGGGCGTGGATCGCCGCAGTGATGTCTACAGTCTTGGGGCCACCCTCTACGAGGCGCTCACCGGCCGAACGCCTTACGTCGCTACCACGAGGGAAGCTCTCTATCAGTCGATTCTCAATGGGAAGTTGCCCAGGGCATCCTCACTCAATCACTCGATCTCCCACGATGTCGACGTCGCTCTGGAGGCGGCGCTCGATCGTGATCCTGATCGGCGGTATCAGACTGCATTGGATTTCGCCGAGGACCTCTGCCGCATTCGCGAGCATCGCACGATCCGTGCGCGGCGACCTTCGCTCTCTGTGCGCACTCTTCGGTGGGTGCAGAGGAATCCTACGGCATCCGCCTCCCTGTTGTTTCTGGCGATTGGGCTGATCGTGACAGCGGTCCTGCTGCACCAATCCAGCCACTTGCGAGGGGAACTCGGCCACTCCCTTGCAAGGCTCGATGCGATCACGATGGCTCAAGAGGCCGTAGACCTGCTGGAGAAGGACCAGCAAGCGGCTCTCGTGAGGGCGCTCGGTGCCGTCCAAAAGATGGATTTTCCCGAAACCGTCTCTGCGCTGCACCGGATCTATGCCCGCAGCCACGAGCGTCTGCGGATACGACTGCCCGGTCAGGTGCAGCGGGCCAGATACATGCCTGGAGGGAAGTCCTTGGTCGTCGCGTTCTACAGAGCTGAGGCCGGTGGCATCGCCTTGAAGGAATTGGACCTGGACGGTCGGTTCCTTCGTGATTTCGTGGACAAGTCCCTCTCGAACAGGATCCCGAGCCTCGTGGGTATGGCACAGATGGGGAGTATCAGAGCGATCAAGTTCTCTCCCAGCGGAGCTCGCATGCTGACGGTTTCGCGCAGCGGTGACTTCAGCGTATGGGATCTCCGCACGGGTGAATTGGATCGGAAGCGGTCATTCGTTGCGCCCAAGGGGAAAGGGTCGGCGTTCATGGGCCTTCTTGGCGGAGACTTCCTGGACGAAGATCACATCGTGACCGCAGAAGGACCTGGCTTCGGTTCCCTAGACAATCGAAAACTGCTATGGGTCCGTGGTTGGCACCTGGGGTCGAAGAAGCCTCTTTGGGAGATTCCGTTTGACCATGACCGTATCTCGGCGATATCGGTGAGCCCTGAATCTCTGAGGCTCGGAGTCGCGACCGAGTCTGGGATCTACTTCTATCAGACAAGCAGGGACCTGCGAGAAACACCGACTCTCGTGCGGGCTGTGCCCAGAGATTCAGGGGTCACGGCCATAGCATTCGATTCCCGAGGCGAGTTGCTGGCCAGTGCAGACAGGAGAGGACGCGTCGAGCTCCATGATGGAACAGGGCATCACGTTCGGCACGTCGCCAGGATCGATGGCAAGGTCTACAGTCTGACATTCGATCCTGGTAGCCAGTATCTCCTGATCGCCGGCTCCCAGCAGGAAGTGCAGTTGATCCACCTCAAGTCAGAAGTGAGAACTTCATTCTTGGGTCATGAGAGCTCGGTTTATGCGGCAACCTTCGATCCGTCAGGGGATCGCATCCTGGTTGCAGGTGGTGCTCGATGTCATTTGTACGATGTCAACGTGCCCGAAGTGCCGCATCTCATCGGCCATGATGGATACGTCAGGCACGTCGCCTTCGATGGATCAGGAAAGCGAGTGCTGACGACTTCGGAGGATGGAACTGCGCGTGTGTTCGACATGTCAGGGCATGAGATTCGTCTGCTTCCACACGAGGGGTCTCTGGTCACATGGGGAGCGTTCGCGGCGGACAATACGATCTCGACGGGCACATTGAGGATGAAGACCACCGGCCAGTCAACGATTCACCAATGGTCACGTGCGGGGGAGAAGAGCAGCAGGTCAGCGAAGCCTGGATTCGGTCGCGTCATCGCCGTCCACCAGCGAAAGGACGGTCTCCGCCTTGTGGTAACCGCCCGCAATCCACACCTTCGTCATCTCGATGGTCGCATCTCGAGACTCTGGGGCATGAACCTCCCGGTGTCGTCCGCATTCTTTACGCCGAAATCCAACGAGGTTATCGCGAGTTTCTATCGTGGTGCAGTGTGGCGCGCTCCTTTGCAAGAGCTCTGGAATCGGCGGTTGATCGTCAACCGGCCTGGCGCCCGGTTGGTGTCGGCCGCACTCTCTCCCGATGGAAGGACCCTCCTCACAGGCCACAGCGACTCTCTGATCTGTATGTGGCATGCCGATGCCGAGAATCCTCAGGTCACGCCGATCAGAACTCTTCCTCGGCACAAGGGCGAGGTCTCTTCCCTGGCATTCTCACCTGGTGGTGAGTGGTTTGCCTCTGGATCCCAGGACCGATCGTGCATCCTTTGGACGCAGGAAGGCCGATGGGTGACCATGCTTCAGGGTCACGAGGGCCGTGTGATTGCCGTGGCTTTCTCTCCGAACGGCCGACGGCTGGTCACGGCTTCCAGTGATCGCACCGCGAGGGTTTGGATCACGGATACGCAGGAACTCATCGCGCTGGCCAGAAAGAGGCTGCTGACAGAAGTCGTGATCCCCAGATAGCACTCGAACCCTGCCAAAGTCGATCTCCTTTGATCATCAGTGCGCTGGCGCAGCGAGGAGTATCACGCGAAGCCCCTCCCTGTGGTTCTTGTGAAGCAATTGCGATATCGGTGTGCAGTCGTCTCAGAAAAAGATGACGACATGCGTAACGTCGTCTGCCGGATCGCGGTGGATACGTCATGCATTGTCAAGCGCCTCGACAC
>JAJRTL010000220.1 GCA_024278315.1 Planctomycetota bacterium
GACCCTCATGGGCAAGCGAAACGTGGACTACACGGCCCACGTGTATTCCGGCGATGCCGTCGTCGTCACCAATGCCGCGCAGGTGAAAACCAGCGGCATGAAGCACGAACGTCGCGTGTACACCTTCTACAGCGGTTATGTAGGGGGTCTCAAGAAGATCACCCTCGGCGAACTCCGCGAGAGGGATTCGCGCAAGCTCATCACGATTGCCGTGCGTCGCATGTTGCCTAAGAACAAGATGGGCAAACTGATGCTGAAGCGGCTCAAGGTCTACGAAGGCAGCGAGCATCCGCACGTTGCCCAGAAGCCCAAGGAGCTCGTCGTCAAGCGCGAGCGCTGGACCCCCGGTAGCTGATTCGCAGCGACCCGGGACGAACCGAAAGAACAACCCTCGAGGCATGATCCTTGGGAATGGATCTGCGAAGAAGCAGGTCATCCAAGAGAAGGGGCTCAAAGAAGCACTGGTAGAACATGGTATTGAGTACTGATCCCTACGTCTGGGGCACTGGCCGTCGCAAGACCGCTGTGGCTCGCGTCCGCATCAAGGCCGGCACGGGCACGGTCCTGATCAACAAGCGTCCCTTCGAAGAATACTTCGAGACCATCGATATGCGTGGCTCGGCGATGGCTCCCTTGGTCGACACGGAAACCAAGGAGCGTTACGACGTCTGGGTCAACGTGAAGGGTGGTGGCAAGAACGGTCAGGCCGATGCGGTCAAGCTGGGGATTGCCCGCGCCCTCGTGAAGGACAACGCTGGTCTCGAGCTGCTCCTGCGCGAGAAGGGGCACCTGACTCGCGACAGCCGCATGGTCGAGCGCAAGAAGCCTGGTCTGCACAAGGCTCGCAAGGCCTCGCAGTACAGCAAGCGCTAGAAGCCTGCGCGCGCTGTCTTGCTTGGGCGCGCTACCTCTCGGATGGCTGCCGTCCTCTTGGGCGCCGGTCTCTTGCGAGTGGTTCGGATAAGTGCCCGAACCGACCTGGTCGGCTCGGGCGCTTTCGTATCCATCGCTGACGCAGCGGCAGCTTCGCGCTACGATCTTTCCCTGTATTGAGAGCCGACTCGAGGTAAGTAGCCATGGCAGGCCATTCAAAATTCGCGAATATCAAGCACCGCAAGGGTCGTCAGGACGAGGCCCGGGGCAAACTGTTCTCCAAGCTGGCCAAGGAGATCCTGTCGGCCGCGCGCGAAGGCGGCGGGGATCCGTCCATGAACCTGCGCCTGCGCTACGGCATCGATCGAGCCAAGGCTTGTTCGATGCCGCGTGACAACATCGAGCGCGCCATCAAGAAGGGCACCGGCGAGCTCGGAGGCGGCTCCCTGGAGGAGTTGCTCTATGAGGCCTATGCGCCCGGCGGAGTGGCCATCCTCATCGAAGCTCTGACTGACAACCGCAACCGGACTGCCGGAGAGGTCAAGAGCATCATCGAGAAACGCGGTGGTACCTTTGCCGCCTCCGGATCCGTCTCGTTCATGTTCAAGCGTCTCGGCGTCTTCCTGTTGGCCAAGGACAAGGTGCCAGGCGAAGATGAGCTGCTGGACATCGTGTTGGAGGCCGGTGGAGAGGACCTCATCGACGAGGGCGAGCTCTGGGAAGTGCGCAGCGAGCCCACCGAGTTCCATCACTGCCTCACGGCCTTCGAGGAGAAGAGCATTGCCCTGGAGGACTCCAGCATCTCTTGGATCCCCGACAACTCCGTGGCTGTGAATGCCAAAGAAGACGCCGAGAAGATCCTCAGGATCATCGATGCACTCGAGGACTGTGACGACGTGACCAAGGTTTCGTCCAACTTCGATATCCCCGAGGCGATGTTGGCCGAGATCCACGGCGACTGAACACCAGACGAGCGAGATTCCAAGCGGCCTGCAGGTCCGAGGTGAAATGAGCAGCGATCGGTCACATCCAGAATTCTCCCGCGTTTGGCTGGGACTTTCCCGAGCGCATGAAGGTCTGGTCGAGGCGCTGCGCGAAGACGGGGCCGAGGTCCTGGAGCTTCCTGCGGACAAGCCCTGGGAGGCGCCCGAGCAGGGAGACCTGGTCCTGTTGTCCGTGGATTGGAAGGTCGAGAACGCCTTCCTCATGTGCAGTCGGCTCAAGGCTCCGCGTAGGCCTTGGATTTGCGTCGTGATGATGTTCGAGTCCGAGATCGAAGGAGAGCTGGCGGAGCCGCTGACGCAGTTCTGCATGGCTGACGGTCTCTTGCACCTGGATCCAGGGCAGGAAGCGGGCCACGAGGCTGCGCTAGAGCTCCTGTTCTCGGTGCTGCATCATCCGCGTCCTCGCGAGAGCACGGATGTCCTCCTGGCGCGACTGGAGGGTCAGATGGGGGGCGCCGCAGCCGAGTTGGCCGATCGGATCCAGAGCGAGCTCAGCAGCGAGCGAGGGCGGTCTTTCCTGCACTCGGTGACCGATCCCGACACGGGTCTCTACAGCAAGGGCTTCATGGCCTTCAAGCTGGAGGAGGAGTTCAAGCGCAGCTGGCGTTTCCGCGTACCACTCTCGGTCCTGCTCTTGGACTTCCCCGTGATGCGCGAGATGGATGCCGCGGACAGGCTCGCCATCCTCGGCCAGGTCAGCGGCCTGCTCCTGACCGAGTGCCGTGACATCGACTTCATGGGACGCTACGACGAGACGTCCTTTCTACTGCTTCTGCCCAACACCGGGCTCTTCGGAGCCAAGGTCTTCACGACGCGCATCCTTACGAGCATCGCCGAGCTCGAACACGTGGGGCTTGCCCAGCCGGCGCTTGCCATGACGACGGTGCCCAAGTCCAGCGTCGAGACCAAGGACGACCTCCTCGATCTCCTGCGCATGACCCTGGTCTCCGCCTGGTCCGCCGAAGGCTCCGACCGCGTCCAGATCGCCGACTGACCCGAGCGATTCGTGGGATCGTTGCGCAGATCCCGGTCCCTTGCCACTCGTACTCCATGGGTGTGGCCTGAGGGTCAGGCTTGCTCCGGTGCTGTGATCTTGCCCGGTCTGTTCGTCCGGGAGAATCCACAAAATAGTGGTGGATGGGATGGGTGCCCCTGTGATCGACTGAGCGCGTGTGGACACTTGCCGATGATTCCTTCCTCGTTCGTCACCGTGCCCTGTTCCTGGGCTTCCTCGGTGCCTTGCTTTTCATCCCCTTCCTGGGGGGATTCGACTTCTGGTACCCCGACGAGCCAGATATCGCTCAGGTCTGTCAGGCCATGTACGAGAGTGGGGATTGGATCTCCCCTCGACGCAATGGGGTGATCTGGGTCGACTATCCGCCTTTCCTGTATTGGGCGGGTTGTGCCTCGGCCTGGGTGCTGGGGGGAGTGAGTGAGTTCTCGCTGAGGCTGCCCTCTGCGCTGGGTGCCATCCTCACCGTGTTGCTGGTGTGTCGACAGGCCTCGCGCTGGCTCGGCCCGCGAGCGGGTCTGTGGTCGGGCTTGTTGCTCCTGACCTTCCTGCAGTTCGCCTACAACGCCGTCAGCTATCGCACCGACATGCTTTTCGTGCTCGGGATCGGTGCTGGCCTGCTGCTCTACGTCGAGGGCTCGGGTGCGGAGGCGCGTTGGGGGCCGCGCATCCTCGGGTTTGCCATGCTCGGCTTTGCGATGCTGGTCAAAGGACCGTTGGGCCTCCTGCTCCCGGGGCTGGTCCTGACGCTATGGCACGCCAGCCGCAAGGAGTGGCGGCGTCTCTTCGAGTTGGCACCGCTCTCCATGATCTCCCTCGTCATCTACATCCCGTGGGCCGCTGCGGTCGCAGCCGCCATGGGCAAGGGTGATCTCATCCACGAGTTGTATGCGCAGAACATCGAGCGATTCCTTGCTGGTGCGCGCGGACACGAGAAGCCTTGGCACTACTTCTTCAATCGCATCTGGGTCGACCTGATCCCCTGGTCACCCCTGCTGCCCTTCTCCCTCTGGTGGGCGCACAAGCAGAGGCTCTGGCGCGACTCCAGGGTCCAGCTCCTGCTCTGGTGGTTCGGGGCCTTCTTCGTCTTCCTGTCCATCGCCACGACCAAGAGGCAGGTCTATCTCCTTCCGGCCTACCCAGCCCTGGCCATCCTCATGGGGTGGTGGATCTCGACCCTCGCCAACTCGGAGAGCGAAGAACCAAGGGCGTCTGATCCTCGACCCGCTCGGGTGCTTGGGATCTTCTTCGCCGTCCTGCTCATGGTTCTGGGCGTGGGAGGGCTCGTGGGTGGCCTTGGACTCGACATGATTCTGGGGCGCCTGCATCTGCAGCGACTCGAGCGGGAGACCATCGGCGGTCTGCGTTGGACGATCGTCGCTGGTGGAGTCCTCTTCGGTGCCTTGGGCTTCTGGCTCTGGCAGGCGCGTCGTGGGCATGTGCTGGGTCAGATGGAAAGACTGGCTGCCGTGACGCTTCCGATCTATCTCACGGTCTTCGCTCTGTTCATGCCGGGCTTCAACCCTCTCAAGACCTATGAGCCCCAGGGGCGTTGGCTGCGTTCACAGATTGGAGACAGCCACTGGATCGGACTCCTCAATCAAGAGCTGGGATTCCACAAGCAGGGCGCCTTTGGCTATGCCATCGGGGGTCTCGTCAAGCTCGTCGAGAACGAGGCGGATATGGAGTCCTTCTTCCGCGCCAACCCCGACTCCGTCGTCCTCGTCCTGACGAAGAAGGCTTCACCCATTCTGGCCAGCAACAAGCACGACTGGCAATCCGTCCTCCTCCGCGACTTCACGGGACCGTTCGAACAAGACGTAGCTCCCTACACCGAGCCACAAGACCCCAAGGCCGAAGAGGGTACGCCAGCCTTGCCCCTCCTCCGCGCCGGCCGCTACCGCTACTACGTCTTCCGCCGCCCCAACTGACCTACCCGGCCGACTGGGTTCAGCGAAACAGGTCTCCTGAACGGGACGGCCTCTCCATCTGTCGAGTGAGGCTTCCGCTGACCCGTCACACACTCGAGATCGAGACCCCGGTACTCAGCAACGAGCAGCCCCCCTCCCTCCACACAGCCAAGGATCAGTCGAGCCCCCGAACAGCTCGGCCATCCCCCCGTCCCCTCCCCCCCGGGATATGCAGCTCTCCAGCAAGCAACCAGCAACTGGCCGGGAGGGATAGGGACCCCCTGCAGCGACTTCTCGACGAACTCGCATCAACCAGAGGGCCGGAGCAAAGGGGTTCCCTATCCTCCCCGGCCCGCGCCCCAACACCCACAGACCCAAGCCCCGAAAACTCAGATCCGAGGCCAGACCTTCGCGGCCGCGAGGCATTCCTCCACCGTGGGGGAGAGCGCGACGCGGATGTAGCGTTCCTGGCCAGGGCCGTAGAAGGAGCCGGGACTCACGAGGATGCCATGGTCGAGAAGCTTCTCGGCGTAGCTCTCGTCCGTTTCCCCTGCGGGGACCTGGATCCAGAGGAACAGGGCTGCGGTCGCTCTGTAGGGCTGCAAGCCGAGTCGATCACACATGTCGAGGAGGATGCGTCGCTTTTCGGCGAAGATCGTGCGGCGCTCCTCGGCGTGGGCTTCGTCCGACCACGCGGCGGTGGCCGCGGCCTGCGTCCAGATGGGGGAGGAGAGGCCCATGCTCTGTCGGAAGCGCTTGAGTGTCCCGATGAGTTCGGGATCACCCGCCAGGAAGCCCGTGAAATACCCCGTCATGCCCGAGCGCTTGGAAAGCGAGTAGAGCGAGAGACAACCCTTGCGTCCGAACTCCAACAGCGAGTGCGGTGGTTCTTCGAAGTAGATGTCGCAGTAGGCCTCGTCGCTCACGAGGACGAAGCCGTGTCGATCGCGTGCCTCCACCCATGCCTCGAAGAGCTCGGGCGGCAGCATCTGCCCGCTTGGATTGTGCGGATAGTTGAGGATGACCATGGCCGTGCGGCGCAGGGTCTCTTCACCGAGTTGCTCGGGGCGGAGCAGGTAGGAATCGCTGTCCTGGAGGAGGTGACCGTGGGGCTTCGCACCCGCGAAGTGACTGCTGATCTCGAAGACCTTGTAGGCGGGCTCGCCGTACACGACGAGCTTCTGGACCTTGCTGCCATCGACCAGGATCAGGGGGAGGTGGAAAACCGCCTCCATGGACCCACTGGTGGGGAGAATTCCGGTCTCAGGGTCGACTTCGACCCCGAATCGTCGCTGCAGATAGGAAGCTGTCGCATCTCGGAGATCCGAGTTTCCCTGGACGGTCGAGTATCGACTTTCGACCGGTACGGCGTCGATGAGTGCCTGTCGGATGAAGGCCGGTGTTGGTTCCGAAGGGTCGCCGGTACCGAAGTCATGGACACGCAGGCCACGCGCCAGGACCTCCGCCTTGCGCTTCTCCAGACGTGCCTTGGGGTAGGACTTCAGCTTCTTGAGTTCGTCGTTCATTTGGGCCGCCTATCATAACGAGGCGTGGGGGCCGAGCCAGAGTCGGGATCCTCACCCTTGGGGTGGGGTATTGCGTGGACTATCCTTGCCTTCCTGTCATTTCTCGGCTTCCGCATTGAATCCTGCTTTCCCCCATTGCTAGCCTATCGCCGTGAACATTGCCACCATGCGAAAAGTCGATGCCTGGGTAGGGCTGCCGATGTGCGTTCTGATGAACGCATGGCGCAAGATCTCCGCCCTCTTCGGCACTCCGGACCGATCCCAAGCCAGCCCGGGGCGATCAGGCATCCTCTTCGTGAAGTTGGCAGAACAGGGCTCGACCGTGCTCGCCTACCCTGCCTTGCAGAGGGCTGTCGAGTTGGTGGGCAAGGAGAATGTCTACTTCCTCGTCTTCGAACAGAACCGATTCATCCTCGACGCCATGGAGGTCATTCCTCCCGAGAACGTCGTGTCCATTCCCGCCAATGGCATCGTGGGCACGATGTGGCAGACGCTCAAGGCAGTCTTCCGGATGCGCCGGATGAAGCTGGATGCCGCCATCGACCTGGAGTTCTTCGCGCGTAGTTCAGCGATCCTGTCCTACCTCTCGGGTGCCAGACGACGCGTGGGGCTTCATGCCTTCGCGGGAGGGGGACCCTGGCGTGGCGATCTCATGACCCACCCCGTTCTCTACAACCCGCACTTCCACACAGCCCAGGTCTTCCTTGGGCAGGTCGAGGTGCTGACGCAGCCTGCCAGTCGCCTTCCTGCCGTCGACCTGGTTCCGCGTCCGCTCGACCATCTCCCCAAGGGCCGGTTCCATCCCGAGCCAGATGTGCTCGAGAGTGCCCACAGTATTCTGCAGGACGTCTGCGGCCAGGACGAGATTCCACGACTCGTCCTGCTCAATGCCAACTGCAGCGACCTGCTCCCCTTGCGCAAGTGGGAAGAGGCCAACTATGTGGCCTTGGCCGGTCGACTCCTCGCGGAATACCCGGATCTACACATCGCCTTCACGGGTGCGCCGGACGAGGCTCCCAAGGTCTCCGGTCTGGTCAGGAGGATCGACTCCCCGCGTTGCCACAGCCTGGCCGGCAAGACGACCATCCGTGAACTCCTCGCGATCTATGGATTGAGTCAAGTGCTCGTGACCAATGACAGCGGGCCAGCCCACTTCGCGACGCTGACCCCTATCGACGTCGTGACCTTGTTCGGCCCCGAGACGCCCACGCTCTTCAAGGGTATCTCCGAAGGGACGCACATCCTCTGGGCCGGAACGGCCTGCAGCCCTTGCGTCAGCGCCTACAACAATCGGGTCTCCACCTGCAAGGACAACGTCTGCATGCAGCGCATCACGGTGGACCATGTCTTCGTGGCCGTGTCCACAGTCCTCCGTGACAAGGAGACTTCGCCTTGGCAGGTCCTGGTGCCCAAGTCGCGCGTCTCGTCGAGGTCGGCTACATCCCTTCCAGAGAACTCGGAAATCGCCCAGCCCGAGGGGGCAGATGGGGCGAGTTCCTGAGCCCTGCGAGGCCATCCGCTTGGGGTTTTGTTCGTAGCCTCCGGCCACAATCGCTAGGCTGTGCGGCGCTCCGGGCACCCCAGATCTGGCGTGCCGACGATCCACTGGGTGCTCCTGGCGTCGACGAGCCCAGGTCACAGATTTACCACGAAATGCAGATCACAGATTCAGGGAGGGATGGGTGATGAAGGGGTTTCGGGTTGATTCCAGATCTTGGCCCGAGCCTTCTCCCGCTTTCCCAGGACCCTCGTGTCCATGAGTCTTCTGTCTTCATGAGTTCCCCCATGGACAAGTCAGAGCTGATCCAGCCCCGTCAGGACAAGGATGGGAAGAACACTCAAGGTGCAGAGACCGATGGGCTGAGATTGTGGGGTCTGCAGACCTGGCTCGGTCTCACGCTGACCCTGCTGGTGTTCGGCCTGCTCTTCTTCAAGATCGACTGGGCTGAGACCTGGGAGGGCATTCGCAAGGCGGACAAGGGCCTGGTCCTTCTGGCTGCCTTCTGCCACTACGCCACCTATCCCGTGCGTGGTCGGCGCTGGCGCTACACACTCTCGCGTCTCCACGTCGGGGCCAGGCGGGGCCAGTTCGGTCTCTTCGTCTTCTTCTACAACTTCGTCGACAACCTCATCCCCGGCAAGCTCGGCGACCTCTACGCCGCCCACCTGATCAAGATCAACCTGGGGGTGCGCCGCTCGGCCGCTCTAGGTTCCATCGTCTTCCTCAGGATGATCGACGCCTGGTTCATCCTGGGACTGGCCCTCCTCTCGAGCTTCGCCCTCTTCCACGAACACATGCCCGAATCGGTGTTCTGGGCGCTCATCATCGGGTCTGTGATCGCAGTGGGCGCTACATTGGCCATGGTCGCCTCGCTGTTACTGCACAAGGCTGTTCCGCATTGGGTGCCCGTCCGCCTGCGTGCAAGTATCGAGTCGTTCCAGAGCGGCATCTGGCCCGAGCGCAAGCAGCTCCCAGGCATCGCCTTCTTGACCATCGTGATCTGGGCACTCGAGTTCTGTTGGATGCTCTTTCTCGGGCTCTCCTTCGGCATCGAGTTCACTCCGGTGCAGCTGCTCTTCCTTTCGACGATCCCACTCCTGGCCTCGGCATTTCCCCTCACGCCATCGGGCGCAGGAGTGGTGGATCTCACGATCTACGGTTGTCTGCAGGCCATCTCCGTGGCGCATCCCGTGGCCCTTGCGATGACGGTCCTGAACCGGTTCATCGACTATTGGCTCCACATCGCCTTGGGCGTCATGACCTGGGCGATCCGTCGCAGGCTCGGGCTGCGCACCTGGCGTGCGGAGGCCCTTGCGAGAGAGGAGGCCTCCGCTCCTGATTCCAAGGGCCTGGATCCTCTCCCCGAGGCACCGCTGTCCGAGCGAGTCCTGCCCTGAAGATCCAGATCGCGTTCCTGATTCAAGCTCCCAACTGACACACAAGACCTACACCAATGGCACTAATAGGCACCATTCCTCGTCGCAGCGTCAACCTGCCTTCGGGCTCCCTCTGGGCCCTGATCTCCAGCACACTCGGAGGCTCGCTCATCGAAGGCCCTGCCGTCGATGCTTTCTATCGCAAGTTCGAGCGCTACCTCGGAACGCCTCACGTCATCGGTGCGGAGACGGGTCGGTCGGCCTTCGAGCTGGCGCTGGCCTCCTTGGATCTGCCCCAGGGTTGCGAGATCATCTTCCCTGTCTTCACTTTCCCTGTCATGCCCATGGTCGCCAAGTTGATGGGGTTCAAGCCCGTCTTCTGCGACGTGGATCCGGCGACCTTCAACTCGGGTCCAGCCCAGATCGAGCCTCTCCTGAACGAGCGCACCGGCGTGATCCTGGCCACGCACCTCTTCGGCAGACCCTGTCCCATCCGCGAGATTGCCGAGCTGGCCGAGAGCCGTGGCATCAAGCTCGTCGAAGACTGCGCACATGCCTTGGGAGTGCGCGTGGGCGGCCAGTCTGTCGGTACCTTCGGGGACATCGGCATGTTCAGCTTTGCTGAGGGAAAGAACATGCCCTGCATGGGTGGGGGAGCCCTGGCTATCAAGAGCGATGAGGACTATGCGCGGGCAGAGGAACTGATCGCCAAGGCCCCGGCCCCCGAGAGCTCCAAAATGCGGTCCCTCGGCCAGAGCGTCTGGATCCATTGGCTCGTGACGCGCCCCCTCATCTTCGGACTCACGGCCTACCAGATCCTGCGTCTCAAGCAGCGCAAGGGTGAGAACCTCATGGACTCGGCTGTGGGCAACGCGCTCCTGGCCAAGTACGAGAAGTCCGATCCCAAGATTCGCCGTTTCGCCAACCTCCAGGGGCGCATCGGTCTCAAGCAGCTCGACCGCATCGACGCCTTCAACGCCGGCGCCAAGCGCAACGCCGAGATCCTCACCCAGGCGATGGGCGAGGTCCCGGGCGTCCAGGCTCCGCCCATGGATGGCGAGCACATCTACGTCTACTACCCGCTGCGCGTCGACCCCGACAAGCGCGACGACCTGCGCCACTACCTGCTGCGCGAAGGCGTGGACACCAAGACCACCGACATGAGTGCCTGCTCCGTCCTCGAACCTTTCCGCGAGGGCGACGAGGTCGCAGGTCAGACCACCGAGTCCCACATCCTGGAGATCTGCGTCTACCCCGTCCTCTCGGCCAGGCAGATGCGCCGGGTCGGCAAGGCCATCCGCAAGTGGGCCCTCCAGCAGGGGACGCCCACAGGCATCGGAAGGGGCTCCATCGACCCCCAGGCCGAGGTCCAGGTCACGACGACCTCCACACCACCCCCTGTTTCCGAACGCCGCCAAGGCGCCTGACCCTGGCAGCAGGATCTGCCTACATGGGACCCGTGCGAGATCCCCGGTAGAAGGTTATCGTGGTGGTTCACAGCCCACCCGAGACCTGCTGTTGGAGTATTCATGCGCACCCATGTACTGATCGGTTTTCTTCTCTTGCTCGGAGTGACGCAGCATCTGGTCGCCCAGGGGGCTGCGGTTTCCCTGCTGAACTTCTAACAGCTTGGAGATCCCTTGCCCGATGGCACTCCGGTAGGTGTGGTCCAGCGACGACGTGGAGTGCCTACGAAATTCGAGGTGGCCCGACTGGTGAAGGGGCGCTTCCGCGTGACGGTGCCACCCAAGGACGACCAGAGTTTGGTGATCACGTGGTTCGTGGTCGTCGGGTTGACGAAGGCCGAGGATTTCGACAAGTTTCTGGAGCATCCCGAGCACTGGACCTGGGCCCAGATCGAGACCCGGACGGGACAGGGGATGAATGCTGGCCAGAGATTTCATCCGAAGGGGCAGACAGCACAACTGCGCGGGAGGATCCTGGGGCCTGACAAGAAGCCGCTGGAAGGACTGCGCGTTCGGTTTCTGAGACAGACTGTCCGAAATGGTGTCCCTGCGGAGACATCTCATTGGATGCACTGGGGCTATGACCCCTGCACCGGTCGCTTCTGGGCATTGCGAACGCTGCATCCGTTCATGGCCAAGAGTGAGTGGCGCGTCGATCTCCGCCCCTATTCCTGGCAGCAAGGTGGCAATCCACGATTGGCCCCGGTGCTGGGCATGGCCTGGCCCAGGGGAAAAGACGTGACCATCGAGATTCCCCTGGCGAGTCACGTGAAGGGCTCGATCCTGGGGCTCGCGGATGCCAGACATCTCCAGTACCACGTGACTCTGACGCGCGCGGGAAAGCCTACCCTTCGGAGTCAGGCCCGAGCTCGCAAGGACTTCCGGTTCTCTGGCCTTCCTGGAGGAACCTACTCCCTGGAAGTCGGTCTGGAGGATGCCGCTTCACCGCTGTTCGTGCAGCGCGGCCTGGTCGTGAAGGCTGGGGAGGAGCTGGAGCTCCCGGCGATCGACGTGAGCGACCGGGTTCGTCCCATCCAGGTGTCGGTGCAGACAGCCGAGGGAGATCCGATCAACGCCATGATCTGGCATGTGACCACGCAGACACGAGGGTCCGCTCTCGCGGTCGGACGCCAGGGAAGGAACACCGGAGGTTCCGGTAGACACAAGCTCTTGGTTCCCAAGACGGGAATCGACCTCTGTGTTTCTGCAAAGGGTTTCGGACCTCGTGTGTTCTCCGAGGTTCATCAGGATCTCGACGTGACACTGGTGAAACCCCATCGGGTCCGACTTCAGCTTGTCGGCCTCGACAAGCGCCCAGAACTTCTGAAGGATCTCTACGTCAGGGCTCAGCCGATCAGCGGCTATCCCTCTTGGGCCTGGCAGGTTCTGGAGGGGTTGGGGAGGAAGGCCCTCCGACGCGGTGCCAAGCCTCTTCCGCCGCGCGTGCTTCCGGCTCTCGCAAGGCTGGATGGGAAAGGTGTCCGGGCCATGGCCATTCCGAGTCCGGGACGCTGGAGATTCGAGCTCGCCTACTTCAAGAAATTCCGATCCTTGCGTATTCCCCTCCCAGACCTGGATTCGGTGGATATCCAGAAGCCTGTGCAGGACCTCACGATCCAGATTCCGTCAGCGATCTTGAAGCGCGCCCGTGAGAAGTTCGAGGCGCTGCTCAAGAAGGAGTAGAGAGGGCGCCGAACCGACGATCAGAGGATGAAGCGCAGGGCGCGCAAGATCTCGAAGTAGGTGCTGCTCTCGAAGACCACGGTTGTGGCGGTCGTTGGTTCGACGCCGGGGTAGAAGCCGTTCTGGTAGGCGACTCGTTGGTCCTTGTAGTCGATCTCGAGCACGAAGTGGTCCGGTAGCTCGAGGACAGCCGCACGAAACCCTCCTGCGAGAGCCGCATGGCATCCCTTGGCGATACCCTCCACTGCCGCACTGGGATGGAGGTTGATCGTGGAGGGGCCTTTGCCCTGCTTGACCGCAAAGGTGTTGCAGGCGGGACTCACCGACTCCACCTCTTCGCAAATGTCCTCATCGCCTGAGAGAAAAACCACGGGCACATCCACCGTGGCTGCGGCGTAGGCGTGGAGCAGATACTCGGAGGCTGGCCGATCGTTGAGGCGCATTCCCGCGATGCGTGAGCTCGTCATGGTATGGGCGAGGGGGTTGCCGCCCGAGCCCGCGCGAGCATGGTAGCCGACGAAGAAGGCCGCGTCGAAGCTGTTGTCGAGCTCCTGCACCATGCAGAAGGGATGGCCGCTCCAGCCACGGACGAGGCGTGCTTCGCGGGGTAGATTCGAGCCGATGAGGTTGCGGCCCGAGCCATGCGCGTCCTTGACGAGGATCTCTGTGGCTCCTGCGGCTA
>JAJRTL010000221.1 GCA_024278315.1 Planctomycetota bacterium
CCGGCGCTCCTCGGCCTCATTGCCTTTCTCTTCAATTTCATTCCCAACATCGGCTCTCTCATCGCCGCCGTTCCCGGCGTCCTTCTGGCTCTGGTCCAGCTCAGTTGGGGTGGGGGTATCGCTGTGCTCCTGGGATATCTCGTGATCAATCAGGTCATGGGCAGCATCATCGAACCCAAGGTGCTCGGCAAGACAGTGGGGCTCTCGACCTTCGTGGTCTTTTTCTCCTTGCTCTTCTGGTCCTGGGTCCTGGGGCCGGTCGGCATGTTGCTGTCGATCCCTCTCACCGTCGTGTTGAAGATCTGGTTCGAGAATACCGACGAACTCCGGGCCGTGGGGCTCATGATGGGGCCTGCCTGCCCCGATTCCGCTGATTGAGTCCTGGTTGGGTGCTAGTCCGGATGATTCATGACCTCGAGGCTCCAAGGGTTTGAGCTGTTGAAGGTAGAGGAAGGAAGAGGTGGGGGAACCACGAAGGCAGGAAGTGTGGTGGGTGTTGGATCCACGTCTCGACGAAGGCTAGCCCGAACGATTCATGACCTCGATGCGCTTCGAGGTCATGAATCGTTCGGGCGGGGGGCGGTCAGGCCATGATGAGGATGACGCCACAGGTAGAGACGAGGGTCCCCAGCACCGTCCTCATGTCGGGGCGCTTCTTCTCGATGAACCAGAGGAAAGGGATCGCGAAGATCGGAACCGTTCCACTGAGCGTCGCGGCGATCGAGGCCGGGTTGTTCTGGATACCGTAGATGAAGAGGTAGTAGGCGAAGCCTGTGCCGACGAGACTCAGGATCAGGACGCGAAGGCGACTGTCGCTGGCTCGGAGAGGGGCTGCAAGCTGGGTCGAGCGCCCAAAGAAGAAAGCCAGGGCGATGACTCCGAGCGCGCCTACGAAGAGTTGTAGCATGGCCACTGGTGCAGCCTCGAGGACCTGGAGGGAGGGTTTGCGCCAGAGGATGCTGAAGCTGTTGGTGAC
Source organism: Planctomycetota bacterium (assembly GCA_024278315.1). GTDB lineage: Bacteria > Planctomycetota > UBA1135 > UBA1135 > JAJRTL01. The sequence goes on from JAJRTL010000221.1 coordinate 977, forward strand.
GACGCAGAGCAGGGCCGCGATGAGGCCCTTGGAATCGAGTTGGCCCGTTCTGAGACGGCTCCCGTCGAAGAGCACGATGGCGACTCCGAGGACGACGAGAACGATTCCGAGCGCTTGGATCCGATGGATCTCCTCTCCCGCGAGCCACCATGCGAGCAGCAAGGTCAGGAGTGGAATGAAGTTGAGGATCAGGAGCGCGCGCAGAGGCCCCAACCTGGCGGCTGAATAGAAGAGGAGGCCGTCACCGATCGACATGCCGAGGAGGCTCGAGGCAACCAGTGTCCAGATCTGATAGGCACTCAGATCTGGCAGGGACTCGAGCCCGAGGTTGCCCTGAAAGAGCAGGAGGCCCAGGACGAAGGCGATGGCTGCCAGGGCGTTCTTGCAAAAGTTCGTGGCATCGGCGCCGAAGCGGCGGATGAGAGGCTTCCAGAGGATGACGACGAGTGCCCAGATCGCAGCGGAAGCAAGACTTGCCGTAGGTCCGGTCCAGTCACGGGGAATGTCGGTGGCGATCAAAGTGGGGGCGCTCTAGTCTCTTGGCTCAGGTAGGATCAGAACGATGCGCGATCACGAGTCCAGGATCAAGTCGATGTCCCCCGCTCTTTTGCTAGGCTTGTTTGTCTTGCAGCCCTTCTCCTCCTGTGACCCGGGGCAGAAGGCCACAGGGCCATCCAAGAGCACTGGTCTTCTTCTGCCAGAGGGAGTCCTCTTCGAGCCGGACAGTGAGCTCTCGCCCCAGTTGGTCCTGGAGTCCCGACCAGGGAAGACCCACCTCCTGCACGTCACCGTGAAGGTCCGGGGTGGTCAACAGCTCCTGCGCCTGCGACTTCTGGGGCCGGGTCCGACCTTCCAGGAGATGGGGAGGAAGGACCCGAGTCAGCTCGACAGCACCGAGATCAAGGAAGCCTTCGAGATCGCAGCAGGTGCCTCGTCGATGCAGGCAAGACATGTCCTCGTGATCGCAGATTTCGAGTCGGGATCGTACGCGGCCAGTCAGGCTCTCCCCAACTTCTGATCTGGCGTGTGCGAAGACATGAGCGAGCGCGAGTCAGCGTGGACGGATTGCCCGAAGCCGTGGGCGCCCCTGACGCTGGGCTCTCAAGGTCTCGGCCTGCAGGACGACTTCCTTTCCGACGACCTGGGACAACTCGGAGGCCTGGCTCCCGAGTGACAGCATGGTGACCGTCACTTCTCGCTGGAGAATCGGATCCTTCTTCTCGAGCAGCTTCTGCAGCCATGGAAGCGCCTTGGGGCTGCGGGTTCCTTGGAGAACGTCCAGAAGGAGGAGACGGCTGCCATGTGTCTTGGCCTGTGCCAGAGGCACCGTGTTCAGAAGAATCGCACCGTCGATCCTGCTGAGGAGTACCTGTCGACCCAGGCTGTTGAGTTGGCTGTGATCCTCGTCGATGGCCAGCGACCAGGCGCGAAGGGCTGCTTGGCGAGCATCGAGCCTCGCATGGGCAAGAAGGAGGGGGCTCAAGCTCATCGACATGGGCCCCTTGGATCCGGGTGTTGGCATGGCCTTGTCCAAGTGCGTCAGGATCAGTGCGCGCGTTACGGCCGTGCTTGATTCCAGTCCGGGCAGATTGGCCAAGGCCAAGGCTGCATCTTCCCGAACGCGGACCATGGGGTCCGCGAGCTGACCTGCGAGCAACCGGGATCTTGCGGCAGGGTCGGTGACGAGGAGCAGGGACCGGATGGCCGCTTCCACTCCCTTCGACTTCGGGATGACTCCGCGTGCTCCACCGAGAATGTGAGGAGCCGAGCCGCGCCTCTCGAAGAAGAGCAGATACTCCTGTGTCGCCTTTACTCCTCGCAGAACGGAACCGCAGTGTGCCTTGGCGGGTTCCGAGAATGGAATGTCCCCCTTGCGTTCTCCCTTCCACCAGCGCGTGGCTTGGAAGGAGACCTGGATGCGGGTCCTGCTTGCTTTCTTCGAGCTCAATCGGACCGTGGCAACATAGGGTGCCCTGCGGCAGAGCTCCTCCAGCGTCGAGGCCTCGAGCTGTGCCTGCAGGGCGAGAGGTGAGAGCAGGAGGAAGACGAGACTTGCATAGGCGTAGTTCATGGCTCTTGCACTCATTTGAGGAGAAGACTCTGACGCAGATAGCTCATGGAGAGACTCCTGAACCTATGGTCCACGACCAGCAAGCCCTCGTAGCCGATGACCGCGCTCATGATGTCACCGAGTCCGGAGGTGGAGTTGTGCAGACTGTTGTCACCATGGAGTCCGCCGGGCAACCCTCCGGGTGCGACCAGACCTACGGAGTGACCCACTTCGTGCGCCAGGATCGTGCCGACCACGCGGGCGAAGTCGTCCGCAGCACGCATGATCTCGTCCCATCGCGCCTTTTGGCCACCCGAACCACTCTGGTAGTTCCATGCTGGAGCCAGAATCTTGGCATCCAGGACATGGCGGCCAACTGGTGTTCCGTTGAGGTGAGGTGAGAGACCGTCGTAGGTCCTCCCCCAGGTGGACAGATACCACGTCTTGAGATCCAGGTAGATCCTGGCCTGGTGCAGGAAGAGCTCACCTGTGAATACGCCCAGGCCCGGTTGCGTGCCGGTGTTGTTGTCGCTGTAGTTCTGGTTCTTGTAGTCGAACCATGCACGGCCAAGGATTCCGGTCGTCTTGTCTCCGAACCTGCGCTTTGAGCTGCCGCTGGGATCCATGCCACCAACCGCAATCTGCATGTAGTTGTTGCCACATGGCTTTCTGGACAGGAAGCGGATGTTGACGCTGCCCGGTTGCGACGAGCCGTCGAACTCTCGTCCGTAGGCTCGGTTGGCTACGCCCAGGATCCCATCGATCAGGAGTCTGCGCATGTAGGAGTTCGTGCCGATGGGATCGCCTGAGGCCAATAGGCCCAGATCGTAGAGGTCACCATCGAAGTCGGGAATACCGTTTCCCTTCCAGTTGTTCTCGCGATCCAGGTCGAACCGGACCTGGATGTACTGGGTGGTTTCGAACGGGACATCTCCCGACATCGGTGGATCGATGGTGAAGTCGAAGCTCTCCGTCTGGCTCTCGTTGCCAGCGGAGTCTGCCACCTTCGCGGAGATCTTGTATTTGCCCACAGGTAACTCGAAGCCCTTGCCAATCCTGAGAGATCCGTTGTTTGCCTCGAAGGTCGTCAACGCAAAGAGCTCTTGAGCCGTGGGCACGATGTCGGGACCCTGCAAGGTCAGCTGGAGACTGCCCATGTCCACGGAGCCGTCCGTCGAATCATAAGCACTGATGTCGATGCTGAAACCCGACGGTGGCAGGTGGATGCCACCCATTCTCTCGGGAGCGATCCCATTGAACGAGAATCGGAACTGCGGTTTGCTTCCCGAGTCTCGTCGCAACCCACTCCGAAAGCTGGTGAGCGAATCCGTAGTGAGCCAGTTCCCATTCGCGAGTCGGACCCCTTTCGGGCCTCCCTTGATCTGGGTCGTGATCACCGTTAGAGGCGGCAAGAAGCCCTTGGGATCGAATCGAATCACACGATTACCACGTTCCAAGGTCAATGTGCCTTCGAGGACCGTACCGCCTCCGGCCAGGATCCGGATGTTCTCCTTCGTGACCGTCGATGGGAGTAGCTCGGTGTTCGCAATGAACGTGATCTCGGCATCGATGGGAACGGATGACGAGCTTACCAGCGGATAGATGTCGAACTCCGGAAGGAGCGAGTCTTTGCCGGTGCGGAAGCCGAAGTCCAGGGCTTGCTCCATCGGGTTTCCCGCCAGATCGAGAATCCCGTCATATCCACTCTTCACGTGGACCCTGTACTGCGTCGCAGGTTTCAGTAGCCTTGTGGGGAGGAGGAGGATCGTATCTCCCGTGACCATGCTGACGATGGAGGAGACGAGTTCGCTTCCCTCGTAGAGCCGGAAGCTCTTGGATGTGACCGATGCCGGGTCGAGGGGCTCATCGAAGGTCACCTGCAATCGAACGTTCAAGGAGACCGGATCTTGTGCCGCTTCGGGACTCTGCTCGATGGCTGAGGGGCTCTTGACATCATTGCCGACCGTGAAGGGGATACTGTAGGTCTGTTGCAGGATGTTGCCGCTCACGTCCCGGATACCCAGGCTCCCTCCCTGGAGTTGGATCTTGTAGGACTTGCCGGGCTGGAGTGAGAAATCGGGTTGCACATGGAGTGTCCGTCCATCCCTGGAGAGACTGTGGCTGATCGACACTGCCTTGGCTTTCTCCTCTACCATCTGGACGATGATCGAATCGGTCCTTACCGGCGCGAGACTCTCAGTGAAGCGGTAGCTGAATCTCGCACGAGGAGAGACGGACAAGGCTGCGCTGGGAGGATTCATGCCGCTGAGCTCCGGCGACTTGCCATCGAACTGTGTCGTGAACCCGAAGAACCAGTCCTTCTCGATCCGGTTGCCCGAGATGTCAGCGATGCCATCTTTTCCGCCCGTGAGTCGTATCTGGAACTTCGTGCTTCCGGGGAGGTCGCGCACGAGGTCCACGACGAGGCTCTTGCCTATCAAGGCCAGATCCAGGCTCTGCGGAACACCCTGGGAATCCAGGACCTGGACGGACGAAGGGTCGACGGTCTTGGGGTCGATGCGCTCGTTGAACAGGATCTGGAAACTCCCTGTTCTCTGCGAGGCGCTCTTGGACCCGCTCATGACGACCCTGGCTACTTCGGGAGCGGTCTCGTCCAGGGTCCGGAACTGCGTTCTGGTGGACCTCTCCATGGCTCGCATGGCCGTGTCACAGAGGTTCGTGTCGATGCTGATGCTGTAGTCTTCGGCTCTTTCGAGTGGCGCGTAGGGCTGGAACAGCACGACGCGACCACCTGATCGCGTCAGAAAACTGCCAGTGACCGTCTTGCCCTTCGAGTCTTGGATGCGGATGACCTGGGTGTCCAGGCCGTCAGGGTGGATGGCCCCATCGAAGGTGAGTTGGATCGCGGCTGAGAGAGGAACCTGGGTCTCATCCTTGCCAGGCGATTGTGATAGCAAAGTCAGATAGGTGGCACCTGCATTGCGGATATCGATTCCGGCACCGGGTGTCTCGCCCTTCTTGCAACGACTGGCCAGCAGGCATCCCGCTATGAGGGTCAGTACCCGTGCAAGGGCGATGCTATGGCGTACTCTGACCTGGATTTTCGACATGCTTCATCCCCGTAGTGCCCCCCCTCGTGGATTCTCTGGAGGAGGGGGTTCTCTGCATGCTTCGAGAAGCATGGGGGTGGAGCTTTAAGTGCCTACGACAAGTTCCTGGTCCGACCATGACACGGGGTTGGGAAGGCCCTGGAGGGACTGTTGAAGAATGCAACGGTCCCCGACCGGATCATCGCAAGCTCGTGCCCTCGGTCACCCTGTCCTGGCGCGCGATCAGGATCCTCGGGTCTTGCTCCGCAAGACCCGAAGTAACCGCCTCGGCCATCTCCTGCGCCAGGAAGGCATCGTTGTTGTGCTGGCTCAGATGGCAGAGATAGAGCGTCTGTAGCCGGGGGCCCATTACTCGCGCGAGAAGCTCCGCCGCCTGTTCATTGGAGAGGTGACCCAGGTCGGAGGCAATTCTCTGTTTGAGGAAGGTAGGGTAGGGACCCGCCTGCAGGAGTGCGGCGTCATGATTGAACTCCAGCAAGAGCACATCCAGTGCCTGCAGGAAGTCCGCGACTCCTCCTTGCGAACACCCCAGATCCGTGGCTATGCCGATACGTTGCCCCTCATTGCTTTCGAAGACGAAGGACTGTGTGTCCGGTGCATCGTGCGACAGCGTGTGTGCGCGGATCTGCAGGTCGCCCACGTCGAAACTCTCGCCTGGATTGATTTCCCGGATCTGCGGCAGGGTGCGCGGTTGTTGATGCTCGACCGTTCGAGCCGTGCCATAGAGGGGGATCTTGAACCGACGGCACAGGGTGGCCGCGGCACGGCAGTGATCTTTGTGGCGATGGGTCAGGAGAATGCCGGCAAGATCCCCCGGATCCTGCTCCACGTGCGCCAGGCGTAGCAGCATCTCCTTTCGCGTGAGACCGGCATCGATGAGGAGAGCCGTGGTCGATGATCGGATCAGCGTCGAGTTCCCTTGGCTGCCGGACGCGAGAGGAAGGACTTCCAGCATCGATCAGGTGCTCGCGCCAGGCGCTTCTCCGATCTGTACGACCTCCCTCTCGATCTTGTCTCGGCCTGGCTTCTTGGGCGTGCCGTTCCAGTAGGCCATGAGAAGGAGCAGGATGGCATTGGCAATGGCGGAGAGATAGAGACCCGTCTGGAAGGGCTCTGGGTCGTAGTCAAAGGTCAGCATGTGGTCGCCGATTGGAATCCAGATCGTCCGAAAATGGAGATCGGCGCGATACCAGGTTGCCTCCGATGTGTCGAGGCGCGCTTGCCAGTGGGGGAGGGCAGTATCGGCGAGGAGCAGCCAGGCTCCGGGGCTGTCTTCGATCTCGATGTGGAGATGTTGGTTCTCGTCCTTGTGGAAGCTTACGACGGCCTTTCCGATCTGTTGACGTCTCTCCCTCGCGTTCCTGGAGGGGCTCTTTCGGCGTAGCTCGGCCTGCTTCTCTTCTGGCCCCTCCATCCTCTCCTGAATCAGGACCAGTCCTTGGGGATCGAAGTGCTTGTCGATCATGCGGTCGATGATCTTCTTGTCGTCGTCCAGGTAGAGTTCGTCGGCGGCCAGGAAGGCTCGGGGGAGCGCTGTCTTGCGTTCGTAGACGAAGAATGCTTCCTCCCCGTCCAGATTCAGCATGGGTGGCATGGCGGGCTCACCGAGTGCATCCAGGCGTTCCTCGCTCAACAGAAAGCGCACCCCATAGAGGTCGAAGATGCCACGCTTCAATCGCTCGTCGGCTGGGAAGGACAGGAACCAGTAATTTCGGATGGTCTGGCCTTCGCCATAGAGTGCGAGAAGCGGACGGCCACTCTCCTTGTCCAGGAAGGCGTAGGCGTTGAGGTCGCGGATCGCGAGGTCATTGAGGAGATTGGCAGGGAGGGCATCCGGAAGACGCGGGGCCTTCGAAGCACGGGCGACCGTGAATCCCCCCTCATGCCGGTGCTCTGCCAGTTGTTTCTCCAGGAAGCGATGCACCGGTGTTTCCTGCAATACACGGTGGGGCTTGCTCGGATTGACGAGCATGGCAGGGAGAAGCATCTCGAGAATGGTCACCGGGATGACGAGGAAGCCCAGGATCTTCCCGCTCTTCTCTGCGAACGCCGAGTATCGCCCTTCGCCACCTGGGTAGAGGAGGATCCAGACAAAGGCCAGGATCAGTAGAGCCAGTGTCCGCAGGGCCTGGCTGCCAAATCGATGAATTGCGGGTCCCACATAGGCGCCCAGGTACGACTCGACCAGTGCCGGGTTGTCGTCGAGGGCGGGCATGCTCGACCTGTACTTGTCCACGATGTCTGACAACAAGGCATCCTTCGCCGTCTCGCTGTCCGTAGCTACCCAGGAGAGGACCACGAGTGTCAAGAAGAAGAGGACGAGGGCACCCACGACGGAGAGGAAGATCTTGCGTCTCTTGGCGGAGAGCAATCGGGTGCCACTCTCGTAGCCCATGGCAGCAAGGGCTGCAGCGAAGAAGGCCAGTACGCTCATGAAGCGCATGGGGGGTGTGGACTGGAACACAGGCAACCAGGAAAGGAGCCGGTGGAAGTGCCCGCCTAGCGAGAAGACGAGGAGGAAGAGCAGGCAGAACAGAGAGAACACTCGGAAACGCACGCTCTGTCCGAAGAAGGAGAGCAGGACGAAGACGAAGGGGAAGACCCCCAGGTACAGCGCATACTCCGTGTAGTTGTAGTTGGGAAGGAAGTAGGCGCCGGATTCGGGGTTCTTGCGGAGTGCGTAGCGGTAGAGGAGAGGGTTCCTGTCATAGGGAATCAGTTCCGGACCTTGCACCTGCGTCGGATCTCCGAACGGGGAAGGCATGACGAAGTCGAACCAGCCCACGGCGTCGAAGCCCTGCTGCGCGAGCATGACCTGGTTCTGGGAAAGTTCCCTTTGGCTGTCGGGAAAGTAGTCCAGCATGGGAAGGAGCTGGATCGAAGCCGACAGGATGCCGAGCAAGATGGCAGCCAGCCCGAGGGAGCCCAACTTGAAGGCCTGGTCCCATCCCTCCATCCGCGCGTTCTGATAGATCAGGAAGAGGAGGTAGAGGCCAAAACAGAGGGATACGGCCAAGGCGAAGGGCGGAAATCCTGCGAGCCAACAGAGGCTGAGACTGATCGTGAATCCCACGAAGGAGGGGATGCGTTGGATGCCGCGTGTCTGGGCCAGGCGGGATAAGGCCCAGAATCCCGCAGGCATCCAGATCAAGGTCTCCATGCGCATGAAGAAGTGCGCATTGGCTGTCAGAGTCCCCGAGAGTTGAAAGGTCAATGCACCGAAGATCGCCGCCATGGAGCGGAGACCGATCGACCGCAGGAAGCCGTACATGAAGATCCCTGCCAAGGCGAAGGCGATCCATGACGCCAGCCCATAGGCACGTTCTGGTGAGAACCAGAAGAAGAGCCAGTGGGTGGGATAGCAGAAACCGTTCAGGGCATTGGCGAACAGAGGGGCTCCGAATCGCGCGTAGGGATTCCAGTGGGGAAAGCGGCCTTGTGCGATCTCGGTTTTTGCCAGCCGGTACTCCGGGCTGCAGAGCAGGGGCTTCTCGGTGATGTCCCAGTTGCTATCGGCCTTCCTGGCCTCGATTTCTTCGGCACTGAGTGACAGGCTCCAGGGAGCGAATGTCGTCAGGTCGAAGGGCATGTAGTCCTGGCCACCGAAGAGGCTCGCCTTCAGCAAGATGGCGGGTACCAGGAGGAGGACAAAGAGGATCAGGAGCCGACTCGAGAGAGATCGACCGATACTGGGGAGTGGGCTAGGACCTTTCATCGAGTCGCGGGCAGGATGCCCTGACGAAGAGCAGAAAGCCTGGACCGAGGAGAATCAAGCCGAGAAGTGCGAGCCAGAGACCATTGGCAAAAGAGTCCGGTTCGTATCTGAGATCTACACTGCCTTTCCCCGCCGGCAAGGGCAGGGCCTGGAACATGAGCCAGGCCGGCTGCGTATCGAGCACCTTGTCGCCCACTCTGGCTTTCCAGCCGGGCATCCAGGCTTCGGAGACGAAGAGGAGAGCTGGCTTCTCACTCTGGTAGCGGAGCCTGATTCTCCCTGCTCCCCACTCGAGAACCTCGACCTTGGCATCTTCATCGATGCCCTCTAGCCGGATTTCCGGGTCCCGCTCCAGCAGGAGTTTTTTCCCGGCCATGTCCACGCGCTCTCGGAGGTTCTGGAGATCGTCGATGCCCGAGGTGATTTCCCACGCGAAGTAGAGCCTGGCCCGCGGGAGCCTCGCGGTTCGCTCGTAGAGTCCCGTTCCTCCCTCTGCGTGGAGACGACGCCAGGCCTTGCCGGGTGGGCTCTCCTTGGAGAGGAGGAAGCGCGGTGCCAGGAGATCCAGCAAGGGTGATGAGAGGCTCCTTGGGTCGCGTAGTCGGCTGATTCCGGCGCCACGGCTCGTGCAGCCTTCCTCGAGGAGTTCGAAGAAGGCCTCACTGCGCCGCGGGGGGAGAGGACAATAGGCTCCTGCCTCTGCGAGTCCCTGGAGCACCGCGAGGTTGGCAGGCAGGAGCTGCGATGTCTCCTGCCTCGTGCTGTCCGGATCCAGGCGGAGGAGGCGCGGTCGAGGGTGCGCGAGATCTCCGGGCAACCCAGCCATCCTGGCCTCGACACTGGCACGCGGGGGCGCCGGGCTCATCTGCCAGGCCAGCGGGAGCAGTTCGACGAGGGTGGCGAAGAAGATGGCCTGGGGCCGGAAGCGCGTGAAGGCGAGAGCTGGAACCAGGCCCAGGGCGAGCCCAGCGCGGAGCAGGCCGAAGCCAAGGAGGTTCTGGTTCTGCTCGATCTCCAGCGGGCTGATGTTGGCCATGAAGCTTGCCAAGGCGCTCTCGCCGTGCCGTGCCGCGAGCCTCCTTCCGAAGAACTCGGCAAACTGCTCGGAAGGGGTGAGCAGTGCCCATGCGGAGAGTGCGACGCAGATCAGCGCCAGCGCGGCGGATAGATTCAGCCAAGGTCTGGGGATGCTCCGATAGCCTAGGCCCGCCAGAAGTGGGAGCGCCAGGGCGGGAAGGAGGAGATTGCGTTTGGCATCTCCGACTCCGAGACCCGGGAGGAGGAGAGACAGATCCAGGAAGCCCGGCAGGCAGAGTGCCATGCCCAACCCCAGCAGGGCGATGGCCCAGAGCCAGGCCTTCTGGAATCGCAGGGCCTGGCGGAGCTTCGCCCGGAACACGCCGGGCAGTGTGGAGAGAGCCAGGAGGAAGGGCCAGATGCCGAAGGCGAAGCCTGTCTCCGTGTGGTTGAAGGTGTTGGCGACCAGATCAGGGTAGCGTGCCGTGGGAGTCCACCAGAGGGCCAGGAAACCCGGTCGTGGGCTGCCCGCAATCGCCAGGTCCGCAGGCGGATTGAGCTGGCCCGGCAGTACAAACTCGAGAAGCCAGGCAAAGGGCAGGCTCGCGGTCACGAGTTGCTCACGGCTAGCGGGGATGCGGCTGGATTGTCCGGCCATCTCGACGGCTGGCAGGATCTGCGGAGCCGCGAGCAGCAGGCCTACGGCGAGTGCGCCTCCCGCGAGGAGTGGGGCGGTCCATGGGACGCTGCCCGTGAGCTTCCAATCCCGGATCAGGAGGAGCACGGTCGTGCCGGTCACGAGGTAGCAGAGCAGCACCGAGGCCTGGCTGAAACCTGCGAGCCAGGACAGCGTGGTGCAGAGAGCCAATGCCAGGACGGGATAGGTCGGTCGGCGGCCCTGCCGTTCGAACAGGACCCACACGGCCTCCAGCGCGGGTAGGATCCAGAGCCCTGCCATCCAGATCATGGGGTGATGGAGGTGCCCCAAGCTGTAGCCGGAGAGGACCAGACAGATGTTCGAGAGTTGGGCCCCGGCCTCGCTGCCGCCGAGTCGGCGGACGAGCCTGTAGGCGAAGAAGCCTCCCAAGGCCAGATGGATCAGGTAGACCCAGGCGTAGAGGGAGGCCGGTGAGAAGACCGTGTGCAACAAGGCCGTCGGATAGAGGGCTCTCGAGGTAGTCTGTGCGAGCAGGGGTAGGCCGCAGAACAGGTCCGGGCTCCACAGGGGCACGCGACCGTGGCTCCATGAATCCGCTACCCTGTCGTCGAAGGGCAGGAACTGGAAGAGTGCGTCACCCCCATGCGGAACGGTTGCAGAGGATCGGTCTCCCTGGTCCTTCCCGGGTTCAGCGGTGGAGAACGGGGCGAAGTTCCGCATGTCCTGCGGCAGCAGGGCGCGGCCCGGAAGCAAGGACGGCCCCAGGCAGAGCATGCCTAGCAGCAGGGCGAGGAGGATTGCCTTCTTCTGTTGCCAGGCACAGGGATCCCTCTCAGGATCCTCGATGGGGCTTGCCTGCGAATCTTGGGTCATAACACGCTTGGCATCGTCAACGTGCTGTTACCGGCTGCAGCTTGATCTTGAACTGTATCTCCTCGCCCTTGCGCCGGACGGTCGTGGTCACGATGTCACCCACCCGGTAGGCGCTCAGGGCTCGCTGCAAGTCATCCAGGTCATCTACGCGATGGTCATCGATGGCGACGATCAGATCCCCGAGCTTGCGCACCTTGGCTGTGAAACGGTTGGACTCGATGATCGTCGGATCCAGGCCAGCGCGCCTGGAATTGCTGTCCTCGGTGAAGCCGAGGAAGAAGACCCCCTTCTGGTCGCGAAGCTCGGGCTTGAAGCCCTTGGGCAGGTCGTCCCCTCCTCCGACCACGATTCCCAGGCCTGGCCGGGTCCAGGTTCCGGTGCGGATCAGTTGAGGCACGATGTAGTTGACGCTGTCGATGGGGACCGCAAAACCGATCCCCGAGCTGGATCCGGACTCTGAATAGATGGCTGTGTTGACGCCGATGACGTTGCCCGTGCTATCCAGGAGAGGGCCACCCGAGTTGCCCGGGTTGATCGCCGCGTCCGTCTGGATCACTCCGACCATGGGCACGCCACTGCCTGCTCCTGTGCCTGCACTCATCATCTCGCGATTGAGCGCAGAGATGGATCCGATCGTCTGGGTCTGGTTGAAGCCATAGGGGCTGCCGATGGCGTAGACCCGCTGCCCTACGAGAAGGCTCTTGGACGTGCCGATCTGCACAGGGTTCAAGGAGCTGCGAGGGGCCCGGATATGGAGAACGGCCAGGTCTCGTTCGGTGCTGCTTCCTACGAGCTCGGCCTGGTAGCGCTTCTTGTTGGCCAGTGTCACGAACCAGACGTTGCCTTCCCTCACGACATGGTTGTTGGTCACGATGTGCCCCGTCCTGTCCCAGATGAAACCTGAGCCCGTGCCGCGCTTCCGGCTTGGGCTCAGACCGTCGGGCGACCCGATATAGGCCGTGATCGAAACCACGCTGGGCCCCACCTTCTTGAAGATCTGGATGTTCCGCTTCTCGACCTCCAGCAGGGGGCCCCTGGCTTGGACCTGCAAGGGAGTGGCATTGGGATCATGCTTGGTTCCCTGACCGCTCAAGAAGTTGCTTCGCCAGAGCAGGACTGCGCCTAGGAACAGGATCGAGATCACCAAGGACCAGCGGTAGGGGGCGTCCGTGTTGGTGAGGGGGTGCTTGCGTGCGAGCTGCATTTCCTGGCCTCATGGCCTTCTTGTGAGGCCTGATCTTTGGAATGCCCCGAGGAGCCTTCCTTGGAATGTCTATATGACGTGGTGTGGGCGAGTTGTGGCAGTGCTCAGGATAGCAGACCTCCACCGTGGATGGCATGGGGGATCGCAGGCACATGAGGCATCAGGACGCCGTGTCCCCTATACTTCTGCCATTCATGAGGGACGAAGAAGACCAAACCGGGGCTCCGAGCCGGACCGAACTCTGGCTGGAACGTGCTGCTGGGCCCGAACGCGATCAGGTGTATCTGTGGTCCCATCGGGATCTCCTGGTCCTGGTCCTCATCACCTGTCTCGCTGGATTCCTGAGGCTACTCCACCTCGGCGAATGGAGTTTCTGGATCGATGAGATCCATACGATTCGCGATGGCGTGCTGAAGCCCATGAGCGAGTTCTGGGAGACGCCCCAGAGTCGTTATCCTCTGGGTTTTCTCCTGCTCCGGTGGATCCACCCTCTCTTTCCCGGCGCCGGAGAAGCCCACTACAGGTTGGTCTTCGCTTTCTTCGGGATCGCCAGCATCCCGCTGGCTGCCGTCGTGTTCCG
>JAJRTL010000222.1 GCA_024278315.1 Planctomycetota bacterium
TCGCGACCCCAAGGCAAGCCTCCCACAGCAGAAAGTCTTCGACCTCGAGGATCGCAAGCTCGTCCAGTTCCAGATCGAAGCTGGCGGCAAACCGGTCCGGGACGCCAAGATCCAGATCGTCAAGGCCGTGCAGGGTTTCCCTCTCATCTTTGAGCCCCGTCAGTTGGGGGTAGGGGGATCCATCCAGGTGCCCCTCGATGGGGGCACCTACTGGGTGCTGGCTCGATCGAATCGCAAGGGCATGCTACTCCGGCCCATCACGGTCGACGCCGAGAGTCCCGAGCGCATCGTCATGAAGCTCGAGCCCTACTACGAGATCCGCGTGCTGACCTCCCACCCCGATGTCGAGAGGGCGGTCCTGCCCTTGCGCATGTCGGTGTCCCTGTCCTACGACTCCAAGCTCCCTGGATTGGCCAAATATCTGCTCAACAGGAACAGTCCTCGAAACCCTCGCTTGCTCCCCAAGATCAAGAAGGAATACCTCCTCCGCGTCAGCCCTCACGCCCATCGCGTGACGGTCAGCCTTTCCGAAGATGGAAAGGCGCGGGTGTTTCCCGCCCGCCGTCCCCGGCGTCACCCCCGAAGAGGCAAGGGCAGCATCGACCTCGACCTCGCGAACGCGTTGGTCATCAAGATCCTCTGGCGATGAGGTGAGACTGTGGGGATACGGTTGTGTGTGACTTCTTGGTTACCAGGGTGATTCCGAAATGCAGCCCGTAATCCTCATGAATCACAGCGTCACATCCTCCACCCTCGCCCTGTGCTTCTTGGCCGGGATCGCCGTCTCGCAGGCGAGGCCTGTGGATCCACAAGTCGATCCCAGAACGCGCACGAACGCCGTTTCTCCGGATGAGAAACTCATCGTGCATTTCTCCATCCGGGATACGGAGGCTGTCTCGGGTGGCTTGTTCTGGCGGATCGAGGCCGAAGGCAAGACGGTGATGGAGGATTCGCGCCTGGGGTTTGCGCTGACGGACGCCCCCGCGCTGGCGGGCGGATTCGAGATCGTCCGGGTCGAAGAGGGCAGCCGCGACCGCAGGTGGAAGCCGGTCTATGGCGAGCAGGACGAGATTCGCGATCACTACAACGAGGTGCGCGTGACCGTGCGGGACGGGCAGACACCGCCGCGCAGCCTGACGCTGAGCTTTCGGGCCTACAACGAGGGTATTGCCTGGCGCGCGAGCTTTCCCAAGCAGAAGGCCTTCGAGAAACTGACGATCCAGAGCGAAGGGACGCAGTTTCGGTTGGCTGGTGATCATCAGGCCTGGACGACGCGCAGCGCGCAGGGGCGATACGCCAGACAGCGGATCTCCCAGCTGAAACCGCAGCATGCGTACGAGCGTCCCTTCGTGATGAGGACCGCTGCTGGCAGGTATCTCTCCATCCTCGAAGCGGGTGTCGTCGACTATGCGAGGATGCGCTTGGCTCGCGATCCACGCGCTCCTCATGCCCTGGTGAGTCGTCTCAGTGGACCCGTGACCCTCAGGGCGCCCTGCAGCACACCCTGGCGCGTGGTCATGGTGGCCGACAGTGCTTGCGAGCTGCTGGAGCGCAACTACCTGCTGCTGGATCTGAGTCCGCCGAACCGGCTGGCCAAGACCTCGTGGATCCGGCCGGGCAAGCAGATGCGCGACATCACGATCACCAAGAAGGGCAGCCGGGCCATCGTCGACCTCGCGGCCAAGGCCGGCATCGACTACCTGGAGATCGACGCGGGTTGGTACGGTGATGAGAACACGATGTCGTCCGATCCCAAGACCGTGACGCCCTCGCGCTCGCGAGGGGGATTCACCGAGGCTGATCTGCACGACGTGATCGCCTACGCCAGGTCCAAGGACATCGGCCTGATCGTCTACGTCAACCGGCGTCATCTCGAACAGCAGCTGGACGAGATCCTCCCGCTCTACGAGAAGTGGGGCATCGCTGGCATCAAGTTCGGCTTCGTGCAGGTGGGTTCACAAGAGTGGACGCGCTGGTTGCACGACTCGATCGCCAAGGCTGCGGCCTATGGCATGATTGTCAACGTCCACGACGAGTATCGGCCGACCGGCGTGGAGCGCAGCCTCCCCAACTTCTTGACGGCCGAGGGTGTGCGCGGCAACGAGACCAAACCCACACCCAGGATCAACCTCGACTCCGCCTTCCTGCGCGGCATGTGCGGCCCGGCCGACTTCACGATGTGTTGGCATGCCAAGAGCCTCAAGCTCAGCTGGGCCCATCAGATGGCTTCGTCCGTGGTCTTCTACAGTCCTCTCCAGACGCTCTACTGGTACGACGAGCCCAAGAGCTTCCGTGGCGACGAACCCTACCTGGCCTTCTTCCGAGCCTTGCCCACGGTCTGGGACGAGAAGCGCGTCCTCCAGGGTGAAATCGGCGAGTTCCTCACCCTCGCGCGCCGCAAGGGCGAGGCCTGGTTTGTCGGCACGATGAATGCTGTGAAGCGCCGCCAGGTCGACATCCCGCTCCGCTTCCTCACCCCCGGCAGGACCTACACCGCGACCCTCTACTCCGATCCCACCCCCGAAGTCGAGGCCAGGATCGACCCCAATCCCAAAGGCAAGGGCAACCCCGAGTCCAAGAAGCTCGCGATCCATACGCTGCAAGTCACTTCCAAGTCCACCCTCCACGTCGACATGGCCAACAACGGCGGCCACGCCATCCGCATCGTGCCTGTGCGATGATGTTTCACTCGGCTCGTAGTGTTTCCAATCGCCGCCGATCCATACGTCGCCTGGACAGCCTCGAGACACAGTTCACCGTCAGGGTCAGTCCCCTGGCACAGGGCATCCGCGTGGACCTGCGGGAGAACAGTGCCGGGCAAGCCACGTTCGCCGCAGGAGGTCGTCCACGACGAGGTCGAGGACGTCTCGATTTCCGCAACCAGTCGGCATCGGCCGTGAAGATCCTCTGGCGGTGAGGTGAGACTGCGACCGGAGCTTGGCCGAAGCTTGATTCGTCAGTCATCAGTCTCCTGCTGGTCCCGTCTTCCAGGGACCACCGGGGTTCCAGATCCCTGTGAATGGAATGCGCAATGCCGCAGCTGTGAGGGGGGGGCCGAGGAAGGAGGCCAGCTCGTGAATGACCTTGGTCAGGTCGCAAGGAGCACTCGTGAGTCGGCTCCTTTTCGTGAAACTGCCCCACAGTCGTTGTTTGTCTGCTCTCTGAGCAAAGGCCGGTGTGAGAGCCAGGGGCAGCTCTTCGGGGATCTTTCGAACATCGGGCTCTGGGTTCTCCATGGCCTCTATGTGCCCGCGGTGTGCGCCTCCCGTTTGGACCCTATCGGGAGATCCGCGTGCTGACGGTCACTCCTCCCATCGGGGGACCTGGACGGCGTTGGCTGCGGTGATCAGCGCCTGGTCCAAGGTGGCAAGAGGCAGCCCTTCGCGCGTCTGCGATCTGACGAGGAGATTTCGAGTTCAGGACGGCGGCGCAAGATATGAGGCGACCCTGGAGGGTCGTCGAATCGAAGCAATGCCGAGCAAACCGCCAGGTTTGCGGTCCTGGACCGAAAGATCCCGGTCAGACGCATCGAGGTCATGGATCGTTCGGGCTAGTACCGGTGATCTTGGTGTCGAGCATCCAGGATCTCCTGCAGGGGAAGCTCGGGCATGTCCTCATGGAACCGCTTCAGGCGGTCCACGGCCCGATCGATCCGATCAGGATCTGGCTCCAGGTCGGGTACCAACCTCGCTACGGGGTGTCCATGTTTGGTGATCTGGAAGACCTCACCCTTGGCGACGCGCTCAAGGAGCTCGCTCAGGCGGGTCTTGGCATCGAAGGCCCCAATGGTCTGCATCTCCTACTCCATCTGGTTGACAACTGGTTGGTTCTAGGCTGA
This sequence comes from Planctomycetota bacterium, assembly GCA_024278315.1. GTDB lineage: Bacteria > Planctomycetota > UBA1135 > UBA1135 > JAJRTL01. The sequence continues at coordinate 3,839 of JAJRTL010000222.1, forward strand.
TTCGTGGCTTCGATCAACCCGGGGGTCATCGTCAAGATCTCAGGGGAGTTTCGCCCCTCTCTTGGCGCACTGTCCAGCTCTTGCGTCGTGAGGCGGCGATCCTGCCAGGAATTCGCAAATGCAGCAGTCTTCACGGGGCCAGGCCCCACTGCCTGACCAGCGAGCTCAGGGCTTTGTCGCGTGTCCAGAGGCGACAGTGGGAGATCAGGGCAGAGGCAAGGAGATGCATGTCCACCCAGCCCACGCCCAGCCCATGGAGTTTCTTCTCGAGCACCAGGTGCAGGACCTCTCGATCGCTCGCAGTTCGTGTGCTGGGGAGGGCCGCAAGGTGGGACAGGATCTCATCCCGATTCTTCATCTCCCCCAAGGCGAGCTCGCCCCGTACGAAGGGGTGGCAGAGCACCTGCCCTGCTTCGAGAAGAAGAGACAGCTTGCGATCCTTCTTGCACAGATGGTCGACCCAGATCGAGCTGTCGACCAGGATCATCGGCTCTTCTTCTGACGGCGGGGTGCTGCTCTCAGATCCGGTTCGCTTCCCCCGAGCGCGGCCAGCCGCTTGGCGCTCTCGCGAGCGATGAGGGCCTCCAACCCGCGCCGCACCAGGGTCGTCTTCTCCCGGATGCCCGTCAGCTCCGCCGCCTTCTCGAGCAGGTCGTCATCGATGTTGATCGTAGTTCTCATATGCATGAGTATGCCTCTTTGATGCATCACCAACAAGGCGCCGGCGACTCTCCCATCGCCCATTCCAGAACCTGTTTCGCTCCTACATTGTGGTGGGGAGGGGACACCCAAGATGGCTCAGGTGGAGGTTGGAGAAGCGAGGGTGGCCTTGTGCCTGCTGCCGGATCGGTTCGGGTGCGGACTCGTCAAGAGGAGAAACGTCTTCGCGGGCATTGCGAAGAATGGATGGGCGTCCCCGTGGGCTCCAGGGACTCCAGGGCTCCAGCACTATGCATTCACCGTGGACTGACCGACAACTGTGAAGCTTCGGAACTTGTTTCGGGTCTTGTGCTCGATCATCGGGCTCCCTTCCATGGTTCCCCGGGCAGGCGGCGGACCAGGGAGTCGTGAACGAGATTCCAGGCAAGGTTGATGTCGTACTCCATGCCGGGCCGGAGTAGCGGGGTGATATCCTCGACGAACGCGGCGTCTTCCAACTTCGCCGCCATGTTTGCTTCGAACTGCGCCCGTGTGGCCGCGGTATCCTCGAAGGCCATGTAGCCTGTGAAACAGCGGACGATCTCATCCGGATCGACAGCCTGCTCCGTCAGGGCGAGCCATAGGTCGAAGAGGTCGCGCCCCTTCTTGCGCTGGTAGAGAGCGCGCATCTTCGTGCCGAGCAGCTCGGCGAGGCAGTAGGTCACGACCTCGGTCGCCCCGGAAAACCATGGGTTGGTCACGCTGTACGTCTGTTGCTGCAGTCCGAGCACGCTGAAGTGCTCCCGGGTGTTGATCTCGACCTTCAGGCGCATGCGGACGACGGGGACATAGGTCGTGTCGAAGCGATAGTAGAGGGTGAAACGCCCCTTGCCTTGCTTCCACTTCGGCTTGCCGAGCCATGGGTCTAGCGCCTCGCGAATCGCGTTGATGAGACGACCTATCGGCCCGGCCTCACGTTGCACGAGATCAATGTCCTCGGAGTAACGACCCGGTGGATCGAAGAACAGCTTGTGCAGAGCGGTGCCCCCGCGGAATACGGCATGCTCCGCGACGGTAGGATGCTCGTAAATGGCGACCAGAGCTCGACTGAGGAGGAGATCTTGCTCGATCTGACTGTTGTCGGGCCAAGGGGCGACCGTACGCCAGGCCGTGATATTTGCCCGTGGAATCACAGGTCGATGTCCACCGGTTCGTTGGGGATCAACCGCCATTGCGGGTCGGCTTCGACCTCACCAGCTGGCCGGTCGGTCCGCAGGCGCACCACGCTCACCCGCCTCATTGCCAACCACTGAGCCAGCGGTTGGGCGATGTCACCTCCTCCGCTGACGGTGAGAAGGTATCCAAGTCGCTGAACATCGGGCAGTCGAACCAGCGGAGCGATCTCCACGAGCTGGTCGCCATCGATTGTCTCAGCAAGCTCGGAGAGCACTGTGGCGACATGGTTCCAATGGCCTGCAGCCGAAAAGAATCGCACCAGGTCGAAGGCAGTCGTCTCTGGTGTCGCGACAGCCATGGACCCCGTCTCGGTTTCGACTCGTTCGACTGGCATTGCCGCAACCGTCCTGCTGGCGTGTACGGTGATCTGGACCCGGCCAGCGTGCATCGATCGGGTCGCGCGATCGGCAATGACTTGGAACATCATCGGTTGTTGGTGCCCGGCCCCATGAAGCGCCGCCGAGGTCAGGATTCCCACGTAGTAGTCTCTCCCGAGGTGCCTCATCAGATCGTCGATGAACCACGACGCCGGTGGGCTTCCGGCCGCGCGGTACTCCGGCGGCACGATGACGTAGAAGCCCCGACGTGGCAATGCGATCCGACCCTTCTGCTTGAGTCGTCGAAGTGCCGTCTGAACTGCGATTCTGGAGCCTCCGAGGCCCGCTTCGACATCTGCACGAGTGAAGACGTACCGGCCCGAGGCCTGCTGTTCCTCCACCCACTCGGCGATGTTTCTCGTGCGGTGTCCCGCACTCTGTCTCGATGTGGCCATCGTGGACTCCGTTTGCAAAACTTAGCTCTAAACGCTAAGTTTTGCAAACGGTTTTGTCATTCATCTGCGTTGCCTAAGGTGCAATCGCAGCGCAGGCATCCGAGGTAATCGTAGTGCTCCTAGGCCTTGTCCGAGCGGCGGCTGTGGATCTTCAGGCTCTCCAGGATGGGCTGAATCTGATCGAGGATCTTTCCGCGCTTGCCTCAGAGGGTCGGCCGCCAGGAGAGGCCCCCAGTTTCTGGTTCTAGCGATTGTGGGGCAAGGTCCTCCAGGCTGAGATCCAAGCTTGGTCGGATCAGTTGGCAGCCATCGAGCACGGGTGCTCCGAAGCGGCGCGAGAGGAAGGGGTGGTGGGGGATGGGGACGCCCACGATGGTTCGGGTGGAGGTTGGAGAAGCGTGGAGAGCAGTATGCCTTCTGCTCGTTCAGGGTGGGCTCGTCAGGAGGAGACAAGGGTAGCTGGCATTGAGAAGATGGATGGGTGTCCTCGTCGCCGGCACTTGGGGCACTTGGAAGATGCCTTTGTAAGCCCTTTCAGGGTCTCACAAACGGTGCGCAACTTCTTGAAAAACCCAGACATAAGGAATCTCGGCATTCATCAGTCTGGGCGGGGGTCTCTGGCGAATTCCGGGCTCAGATTCGACCCACAAA
>JAJRTL010000223.1 GCA_024278315.1 Planctomycetota bacterium
CAGATGACCGCCGAGATCTGCGCCTCCTGTCACCAGGACAAGAACGACCCGGACGGCAACGGCAACTTCGAGGAAGCCAACGGCATCATCTCCGAGCCTACCTATCTCGAATGGGTCAAGAGCCCCTACGGCAACCCCAAGTCGACGAAGTATGCGACCTGCGTGGACTGCCACATGCCGAGCTACGGCTCGAGCTACGTCTGCACGGTCCTGCCGATCAAGCGCGATCCCAAGACGGTACGCTCGCATCTCATCGAGGGCACGACACCGCGCTACCTCGAGAACGCCGCGACGCTCACCATGAAGGTTGCGACCGCGGGCTCCACGCTCAAGGTCGACGTCGACGTGACCAATGACCAGACCGGTCACCATCTGCCAACGGGTGTCACGGTTCGCAACGTGATCCTCCTTGTCGAAGCCTGGAGTCTCGCGGACGGCAAGCGTCTGGTCTACCAGGGCACCCAGAAGATCCACAAACTGGGCGGCGTGGGCGACCCCATGAAGGGCTACCTCTCGGGTATGCCGGGCAAGTTCTTCGCCAAGGTGAATCACGGCGCGGGCAAGGTCGGGCCGGTCTTCTACACCGACGCCACCGGCATCCTCTCGGATACACGCATCCCCGCGATGGGCTCGGACAAGACGAGCTACAGCTTCGCGCTACCGACCGGCGTCGGCACGCATCGCGTGCGCGCACGCCTCATCTATCGGCGCGCCTTCCGCAGCTTCGTCGACGCCAAGAAGTGGACCAAGGATGGTCATGGCCGTCCCCTCGCCGACATCGCAGCTCCCATCTACGGCCACCTCATGGAGCAGGCGCTCTGGACCAGCCAAGGTCCGACCGAGGTCCAGAAGTTCGGCAAGGGCTGCGGCGGCCTGCAGATCGGACATAGCGACTCGCCCTTCAGCGGATCCAAGAACTTCGCCATTACGGTGCAGGGCGCCAAGGCCAGCATGCCGGGCATCCTCATGCTCGGCATCAGCAAGACAACATGGGGCTCGATCTGGCTGCCACTCAGCCTCACCCCCTTGGGCGCCCCAGGTTGCTCCCTCTTCGTCTCCTACGACATGGCGCTCATCAACGTGATGGACAAGCAGGGCAAGGGCTCGCAAGCCCTTCCGCTCAGACACCCCGCCCCCATCGGCGCCCGTCTCTTCGCGCAGTGGCTCGTCATGGACAGCGCCAACAAGCTCGGCTTCAGCAGCTCCGACGCCCTCGAGATCACGGTCCAGCGTTAGAGAATGTCTAGGATGCCATTGCGCTGCGCGCCGCTCAGGGTCTCGACCATGGCGCGGTAGTTCAAGCCCGCGAGGAAAGCGTGGTTCCAGGGAAACGGTTTTCTGTCGGCCAGGAGGCCCAGCGTGACGACGGCGAAGGCCCTGGGGAGAGATGGTTGACTCCCGTCCCCGGCCAGTTCGAGCAGGGTGTCGATTGTCGGCTTGTCGCTGATGCGCCGCAGGGCCATGGCTGCAGCCCCGGATACGGACAGGAGCATGCGTTCGTGCCCGAGAATACGGATCAGCCTGGGTGCAGATGCCCGATCATCGAGCTGGCCCAGGGCGCAAGATCCTTGTCTCAAGAGAGCCACTCGGCGACTGGCGGGATCCACCAAGGATCGAATGAGATCCTGCGAGCCCTTGTCGTGCATCAAGCCCAGAGCCAGGCAGAAATAGCCTGCCGTCACTCTCCCAGGTTCGATCTTCTTGAACCGGTCCACAATGTCCACCGTGGCAGGTTCGTAGCGCAGGACACCCAAGGTCAGAGAAAGAGCCGCAGCAACCGTAGGAATCCGCACATCGCGAAAATACCGGTGGATGCCCTTGGCTAGAGGGAGGTCGGCGCTGTGCTCAGGGTCCACTCTGCGCGCCTTCTCTTCGAGGATGGCGAGGCCCAAAGCTCGCCAGGGTAGCTCCAGCTTCTGGATGGAACGTGGGTCCGTGGGATGCAGGAAGGGCTGGGCCAGGAAGGTCTTGTTCTGGGAACCACCCATGCGACCCAAGGAGATGCAGGTGAAGTAACGGGCCTGCTGGTCCTTGCCCTTGCGAGAATAGCGCCTGAGAGCCGCACCGACCTCGGCGTCGTCGGGCCTGGCCAAGAGACCAAGCCCCAGGACGGCGCTCTGCTGTATGTAGCTGTTGGTCTTGCGTTCGTCGAGGAGTTGAATGAGCTTGCGCTTGCTCTCGCCCCATTCTTCACCGTATCGGTGGACCAGGCTGGCCAACGCGGCCACCGCGTGTGCACGCATCCGACCCATCTCCTCTTTGTCGCTCTTGTCGATGAAGGCCCGGAGGAAACCGACGGCCTGGGCCAACAGTTGCTTGCCACGCTCGCTTCCATCCAAGCGGAGCAGGCGTATCGCAGTGAGAGCCGCGGTCCGGATGTCGACCCTTACCGATCGCGACTGGCTTGCGAGCCCCTTCATGGCCGCGAAGATCTTGCCCTGGAGCGCGATGTCCTGACTCTGTCGCGCAATCAAGCCCAAGGCATAGCAGGCGAAGGCGCGCGTGCGGAAGTGGACCAGCTTGCGGCCGGACAGGGTCCGACCCTGCCGGTTGTCGGCAGCCAAAGCCAGCAGTTCCGGCACAGCCTCCTGGAGACCCGCCACTCCCATGGCGATCACCGCCGTCTCGCTCTTCTCCTGATCCGGATTGGAGACGAAAGCTCGAAACGTTCCCGGCGGCGCGGACCTCCGAGCGACCTTGGCCAGGGCCATCAGACCCGCCGAGTGAATCTCCCGGTTGTTGCCGGGGTCCGCAAGGACCTTGGTGATCGCATCGAGGATGCGCTTGCGATCCTCGTCAGCCAGCCCAGCGTCGCTCGACGCCAGGCTCCCGGCTTCCGAACTCCCAGCCTGGCGAGCCAAGAACGGGGCCTTGTTGAATTCCCACCAGTAATACCAAAGCGTGAAATCAGGAGCGAATCGCCGTCCACCCGGACGATTCGGAGGCAAGCCAGGGAAAGGGGGCGGGGCCTTTTCCGCCCGGGGGACGAGATCGTCGGGACCACGATAGGCTCCGCCGTGAGCGAGAGCCTCGTCTGGGTATGCGACTGCTACACACAGGATCGCGGGAAGCAGGGTGAGCGAGTTGAGCATGGTTTGGTGACGCAAACACGAAATCGGATGCTCATCCTCGCACACGCCGCAAGCGGTGGCCAGGGCATGCGCGATAACGACCAAGACTCCCCTGTGAGAAGCGCTGCGCTCAGCGTGGCCAAGCAGGGGCCGAGGAAGTCCTGGTGATGGTTGGGGCATGTCCGGGGCTCTGAATTGGCATATCTGCTCGCAACGATCTCATGAATCATCCGGGCTAACTCCAAGAAAGCAGGACAGACAACGACCATCAGGCCTCCTCCGGAGAATCCGGAGGAGGCCTGATTCCGTGATCCGCCGTGAGAAGGCCGAAAATGCGCAGTTGCAAGGTAGCTCCCGGGTTGCCAAGGGAGCCGCGGTTCGTCCTGATACCGGCGTTCAGGATCTTCACGAAAATCGCTGGCAATACGACCTTGGAGGCGACTGCTTTCTTGGCAGAGACGAGCTTCTACATCGACAGGGTGATGACCCAGAAATGCACCTTGCTCTTCGCGATCACCTGTCTTGCTGGATGCAGGTCCCAGTCGTCCAGTCCGCAATCCACCAGGAAACCCGCCGACAGTCTCCATGCTCCAGTCGAGAACGGTCTTTGCCACCTACGCCGCCGATCCGGGTAGAATGCAGGCATGATGCGCACCTCTCTCCTCACCCTTGCTGCTCTGCTCCTCCTCCCCTTCGCAGCACAGGCCCAGTTCTGGGAGCTCCGGAAGCCGAAGAACTTTCCGCCAGCACGAGTCGGACATGCGATGGCGTATGACGCAAAGAGCGGCACCACCCTGCTCTTTGGCGGCTATTCCGGCGGGGGCAAAGTCCTCGGCGACACCTGGCAATGGGATGGCAAGGACTGGAAGCAATTCAAACCTACTGTCTCTCCGTCGGCTCGCGTCGGGTCGGCCATGGCCTACGACAGTGCGCGGGGCAAGATCGTCCTCTTCGGTGGCAGGGGCAAGACCGGTTTGTTGCAGGATACATGGGAGTGGGATGGCAAGGCTTGGACCCAACGCCATCCCAAGCTGTCCCCCTCGAAAACGTCCGCACACGCAATGACCTATGACCCTCTCCGGAAGAAGATGTTCCTCCTGGATGCGCAGAGCAGGGGCACTTGGGCGTGGGATGGGACGAATTGGAAGCAACTCAAGTCCATTGCACCACCCCCACAGATCATTGGAAGCCTGGTGTTCGATGCCACCAGGAACACGATCCTGTTCTTTCCATTCTTTGGGGCGGCATCTCCTCAGATCTGGGAGTGGGATGGCAAGACCTGGAAGCAGCTCAAGACCTTGACGTCTCCGACGCGCATGGATTGGTTCCGCGTGGTCTACAACGACCATCGAAAGCGGACGCACCTCTGGGGCAGAGTGAGCCGTAGCACCAGGTTCGAATCCTGGGAGTGGGACGGGCAGGACTGGACTCTGACCAAGCCCCAGTATGTTCCCACATCCCGATGGGGGACGTTCCAGGATTATGGGGCCATGGTCTTCGACCTCCAGCGCGCACGCATCGTTCTCTTTGGTGGCCGAGTGTTCAGACAACAGGTTTACACCACGTACCTCCACGACACCAGGGAGCTGCACGCCCCTGCCCAGAGCATCAAGACGATCGGCTCGGGTTGCCAGGGTTCGAATCTCTTGACGCCGACACTGATTGGCAAGGGCGATCCCCGGCCAGGCGGCGTCGTCTACTTCCAGACAGAGAAGTGTCTCCTCCTGACACCGCTCGCGCTCTTCTTCGGTTTCGCCAAGGTCAGGTTCGACCTCAAGCCGCTCGGCGCCCCGGGCTGCATCGTGCAAGCCAATCCCTCCGTCGTCATTCTCGGCCAGACCGGCCTGCTCGGCGCCTGGCGCACGCCCGGCATGAGCCTCCCCATGATCCCGGAGATCGTCGGTGGCAAGTACTGGACCCAGGCCGTCGCCTACGACCCCAAAGCCAACCGCCTCCAGCTCACCGTCACCAACGCCCTCGAGACCACGGTCGGCTACTGAACGATCTCACTGATTCCATCATCCCCTTGACATGGGTAGGATCGCGTCATGATGCAAGCCTCTGTTCTCGCGCTCGCGGCCTTCTTGTTCCTCCCCATCACGGCCCAAGCCCAGTTCTGGGAGCTCAGGAAGCCCAAGACCTTCCCGACGACGCGCAGCGGGCATGCGATGGCCTATGACGCCAAGCGCTCCGCGACGCTGCTCTTTGGTGGCTCGGTATCTGGCAA
>JAJRTL010000224.1 GCA_024278315.1 Planctomycetota bacterium
CCACGATCCTCGGGGAACGAGGAGGCGGTCGCCCTGCTCCGGCAGGCCATGGTCCGCGAACCCGACTCACAGCTGCTCTACGAGGAGTGGCGGCAGGCGCGCTGGCTGCTGACCGGTCGGCAGGCGACGCGGAGTCTCTACCAGGGGCAGCCCAGCCGCGCTCTGTCGGCAGCCGAGCTGGCTCTTCGGCTCGGGCGTGGTACACCCAAGCTCCTGGCCTCCGCAGTCTGTGCATTGGAGGCCCTGGACCGGCGCGACGAAGCCTTGGCCACCCATCAGCGTTTGGAGACCTGGCTCCCGGAGTACCGCTCGTTACCGGAGATTGCCGCGCGCAAGGACAGCAGCTTTCGGGCGCTCTTCCAAGGACCCTACCTGAAGGGCGGGGCGAAGGCTGCCGACGAGCCGGACGACGAGCAGGATTCCGCCGAGAGTGACCTCAGTCCTTGGCCGATCGTCTCTGCCGCGCGCATGCGCTGGGGGGATCCCCAGACGGGCTACTCGTTCTTCGCACGCATGCGGGAGGGAACGATCCAGGAGGAGGATCGCCAGATCTTGACTGCGCTGCTTCCCTACCTCTCGCCGGCGGCCCTCTCCCTGCTCCGCGAGCCGAGCCTGGCTCATCCCGATCTGGCGCGCCAGCTGGCTCTGCAGATGCCCGCCCGCCTACGGATGCCGGTCTGGCTCCTTGCCCTGCGCGAGGGGGAGGCCTTGGATCGTCAAGCCTATCTCGTGGCTCTCGGGGAACGCCCGGGGAGGGGCACGACGCGCCTCCTGCTCGACTTCCTCGAGTCAGGCCAACCCGAGAGATCCTTGGTACGTTTCGCTGCCGCACTGCTGGCCCGTGCTCTCCCCGGGCACCCCCCGCTCGACCCTGGACTTGCCCCAGAGGCGCGTGCCGCCTCCATCCGCAAACTGCGACAGATGCTCTTCCCTCCTCGCTGATCCCGCCCCTTCCACTGGACCCTCTGGCGGGCCGCGAAGATTGGCGCCCTCTTCAGGGCACACGGAATCCAACAGATGGACCGGGTGGAAAAGTCCTCCCCACCTTGGGAGAGTCCGGGACCCCGGGCAGGCCGCATGTCTCACCAGAGTGCAAGCGAAGGGGGGGTGAGATCCGTCGCTGCAGTCGTGCTCTGGTGAGATATGGGGTCTAGACTCCCAAGCATGGAAATGACACTCGGTGAGATTGCGAAGGTGATTGGGGCGGAGCTGCACGGAGATCCAGGATTGGTGATTCGGGGCATCTGCGATTGGAAGTGGGTCAAAGAGGGAGGTGCGGATCTCCTGGCCTTCCAGACGCGGTCCGTGACCGACAAGGGGTTCCTGGATTCGGAAGTGCGCGCCGTGATCGTGCCCTTTCTGCCCGAAGCAGCCTTCCTGGAAGGCAAGAACTATCTGGTCGTGCGCGATACGCGATACGCTTTTGCAGAGATCGGTGGGATGTTCAATCCGCTCCCCCGGGCTACCGAAACGCGCATCCATGAGACCGCTGTCATCGATGAATCGGCCTTGCTCGAGGATCCGGTCGAGATCGGTCCTTTTTGCGTGGTCGGTCCCGGAGCGCGGATCCAAAAGGGCTGTGTGCTCGAATCGCACGTTCATGTGGATGCGGACTGCAACATTGGCGAAGACACCGTGCTCGAGCCCTTCGTGGCGGTGTTGCGCGGGTCGCAGCTTGGCAAGCGCAACCACATCGGGACCGGAGCCAAGATCGGTGTGGCTGGCTTCGGGAATGCGAAGAAGGACGGAGTGTTCCTGCGCACACCGCAGATCGGCATCGTCGTGATCGATGATGACGTTCATATCGGAGCCAACACCTGTGTGGATCGTGCCACGCTGGGCGAGACCCAGATCGGCGCAGGCGTGCGCCTCGACAATCTGATCCAGATCGCCCACAACTGCAGTATCGGAGCCCATACCGGAATCGCTGCACTCACGGGATGTTCGGGATCCACCCATATCGGGGAGTACTGCCTGATCGGTGGTCAGGTGGGATTCGGTGGGCATCAGAAAGTCGTTGATCGCTCCGTGATCATGGGGCAGAGCGGTGTCTACTCGGATTTGGAACAGCCCGGCGTCTACTTCGGCACTCCCATTCGCCCGGTGAAGGAGACCCACCGCATCAGCGTCGCGATGGGCAAGCTACCGGATCTCATTCGGCGCGTCCGGGCCTTGGAGAGCAAGCTCGCACCTGAGGACTGAAACTACCGTCCCGCGGCTCCGAAGGGGAAGGTCGGGGGGATCAGCTGCTGGATGTGGTCGCGCGTCTCTCGATAGACTTCGAGCGATCCGCCGAAGGGGTCGGGGATCTCCTCTTCGCCGCCGAGCAGCGTGGGAGGCAGAGCGTCGAGTTCGCCCTTGTGGGGGGTCTGGTCGAGCATGGCATGCACCAGGGCGAGGTGGCTTTGGCCCATGCAGTAGATACGACTGGCTCGGGAGAGGAGTGCGTGCTCCACCGGGCGGGACAGGTGATCGGAGATGTCGATACCCTGTTCGGCCATGGCGATCACGGCCTGAGGGGATGCCGCCATGCCGTGCATGGTCGAGCATCCGGCCGAAGCGACCAGAAGACCGCGATCCAGGAGCTGGTCGGGCTCGATCCCCAGCAGCGAAGCGTAGTGGGTGCGCGCCAAGCCCTCGGCCATCGGAGAACGGCAGGTGTTGCCCGAGCAGAGAAAGAGCACCAGGGTCGCAGCGCGTGCGAGGATGCGCTGCCTGGCAAGAGCTCCTTCGCGGAGGATCTCCAGACTGCCCTGACCGTCGATGCGAACCACCGATGAGGAATGCGCCAGGGAGCAGGGACCCGCATCCACGCAGAGGTCCACGCTGCCGGCGACAGCTTTTGCTGCTGCTTCTGCGGTCGTGGGTGGTTCTTCTCCGCTGCGATTGGCAGAGCTCAGCAGGAGGGGGGCTTCGCAGCGTCGAAGGACTTCGGTCGTGAACTCCTGATCCACGACCCGAAAGGCCAGGCTGCCCGGGGCCTCCTTCTTCTCCAGCACGAGAGTCAGGGGGCCGGGCCAGAAGGCATCCGCGAGACGCTGCGCCGCCGGGCTCAGCCTGCCGATCGCGAAGGCCTGGTCCGCGTCCGCACAATGGAGGCTGAAGGGCTTCTCGCCTCGCTCTCCCTTGAATGTCCGGAGTTGGGCCTCGACCTCGGGCATGTCCGAGCGCCCACCGATCCCGTAGACGGTTTCGGTGGGCAGGCAGACCAGCCCTCCACGGTCCAGGATCTCAAGGGTCCTGGTGAGCAGGTCTTCACGGTTCTCGTCGGTAAGAGTTTGGAGCATCGGGGTCCTTGTTGAAGCCCGGGGAGTGGGCTGGTACCGTCTCCTGACGTTTTCGCAGAAGGTTAGATGACGCAGCCCGAAGAGCCCACTAGCAATCGATTTTCCCGGATGAGCGATCTTCTCGGGGGTTTTGCGCATGAGATCAAGAACCCGCTTTCGACGATCGGGCTCAATCTGCGCTTGCTGGAGGAGGATCTGGCCAGCTGTCCGGGCCCAACCCAGGACAAGAACCTCCAGCGGACCAAGCGCCTCAGCAAGGAGGTGGCCCGCCTCCAGGGCATCCTCGAGGACTTCCTGGCCTACGCGCGGGCGCCGGGTCCCAAGCTGCAGGAGATCTCCCTCAACGAACTCGTTCGGGAGGTGTCGGATCTTTCTGCCCCGGGAATCCAGCAGGATGGGATCCATTTGGGGCTCTATCTACAGGAGGGACTGCCCCCCCTTCGGGCAGATCCCAATCTCCTGCATCAGGTCTTCCTCAATCTGCTGACCAATGCCCAACAGGCGCTCAAGCTGGCTGGCATCTCGGGTGAGATCCTCGTGCGGACGGGTTGGGAGGAGAGCGAGACGGGCGGACGCCATGTGTTGAGCGTCATCGACAACGGACCTGGGATGAGTGAGGAAGCCAAGGAGAACTGCTTTGCGCCCTACTACTCCACCAAGAAGACCGGAACAGGGCTTGGGCTGGCCATCACGCGGCGATTCGTGGAGGATCATGGCGGGGAGATCTCGGTCGAGAGCCAGGAAGGAACAGGTACACGCTTCCAGGTCTGGGTTCCCAGTCGCGGCAAGCCATCCAAGGAAGACGGGAATCCATGAACAAGCGGGTACTCATCGTCGATGATGACCAGGGTCATGCCGAGGTCGTAGGGGAGGTACTCGAGGGCGAAGGCCTCCAGATCGACCTCGCTCACTCAGGCGAAGAAGGGCTGCGTCTGATCCGCGACGAGGATCCCTATTCCCTGGTCCTGACCGATCTCAAGATGCATGACGTGGATGGCTTTGCCGTTCTCGAAGCAGCCAAGGCCAAGGATGCATCCACGGTCGTGCTCATGCTCACCGGGCATGGTGGCCGCGACGTGGCGGTCAAGGCCATGGAGGAAGGGGCGCTCTATTACCTGGAGAAGCCCGTTGAGCTGGATGAGTTGCGCATCAAGGTCGGCAAGGCTCTCGAGATCCAGGAGCGTGAGCGCGAGTTCGCGATCCTCAAGAACGATCTTGCCCGCAAGAATGGCATCGAAGGCTTCATCGGTCGCTCGCCGCAGATCCTGCGCACCGTGGATCTGGTCTACCAGATTGCTCCCACGCAGGCCTCGGTCCTGATCCTGGGGGAGTCGGGCACGGGCAAAGAACTCGTGGCTCGTGCGATCCACAACCTCTCACCTCGACGCAAAAAGCCCTTCGTCGCTCTCAACTGCGGTGGGCTGGCCGAGGGCACGATCGAGAGTGAGCTCTTCGGGCATGCGCGCGGAGCGTTCACGGGTGCGGTTGGAGATCGGCAAGGCAAGTTCGAGTTTGCGCAGGGAGGCACGCTCTTCCTGGACGAGGTGGCTGAGATGCCGCTGCAGACACAGGTCAAACTGCTGCGCGTCCTCGAGGATCGCGAGGTCGTGCCCGTCGGATCCAACGAGAGCCGCAAGGTCGACGTGCGTGTGCTTGCCGCCACGCACCGCAACCTCATGGCGGACATCGAGGAGGGGCGATTCCGCAAGGACCTCTACTATCGGCTCAAGGTCGTGACCGTGGAGTTGCCGAGCCTCAGCGAACGCAAGCAGGACATCCCGCTCTTGGCGGAGGCCTTCCGCGCGCAAGCGGCGAGCCTCCACGACAAATATGTCGATGGGATCGATCGGGAGGTTCTCGTGGCCTTCTCCGCCTACGATTGGCCGGGCAACGTGCGCGAACTGCGCAACGTCGTGGAGTCCATGGTCGTGCGTGCGCGTGGCAACATCCTCACCGTGCTGGACCTGCCGCCAGAGCTTTCGCCGAGTCCGACGAGCGACCAGGACGGCTGGCAGTTCCTGGCTGGCAAGCATGCGGACGAGGTCGAGCGCAACCACATCCGCGTGACCCTCGAGCTCTTCCAGGGCAATCGCCAGCAGGCTGCCAAGGCCATGGGGATCAGCGAGCGCACGCTCTATCGCAAGCTCAAGGACTATGCCTTGGAGGATGTCGAATGAGTGCGAGGCTCGAGGTCGTCGCCATCGATGGACCTTCGGGGAGTGGCAAGAGCACCTTGGCCAGGGCCTTGGCTGCCAGGCTGGGTTGGCGCCACCTCAACACCGGTGCCATGTACCGTGCGGTGACCCTGGCCTTCCTGAAGGACGGCGTCGATCTGGAGGACCCCGCGGAGGTGCGGGATGCCCTGTCCAGAGTAGATCTGCGAATGGAGGAGTCGGGGCAGGGAGAGGCGCATGTCTACCTGGGGGAAGAGGACGTCAGCGGGGAGATCCGGGGAGCGGCTGTCGAGGGGCTGGTCTCGGCGGTGAGCGCGATCCCAGCGGTCAGGACGAGGCTGGTCGAGCTGCAGAGGATCGAGGCGCAGCAGGAGCCGCTCGTGGCTGAGGGGCGTGACATGACCAGCGTGGTCTTTCCCGATGCACGTTGGCGCTTCTACTTGGATGCCAGTGTTGAAGAGCGAGCGCATCGGAGGCAAGGAGATTTCCAGCAGGCCGGTCGTCAAGAGACGCTGCCAGAGGTCGTGGAGAAGCTCGAGCGACGGGACGCCCTGGATTCGGGGCGTGAGCACAGTCCGCTGCAGTGGGTCGAAGGAGTGGAGCGGATCGACAGCACGGGGCTGGATGCTGCCGCGGTCCTGGCTCTCGTGCTGGAGAGGATGCAGGGGCCGGATGTGAACGAGGCGGAGGGACGGCGTGAGGAGCATGGGGAGGGGACGCCGTGAACCTCTACTACTTCGCCGGCTGGCTGCTGACGGGCCTCTACGCCTACGGTTGGCACCGCACCCGCTACTACGGGAGAGCTACCTTGCCCAAAAAGGGAGCCTTTCTGATCGTCAGCAACCACCAGAGTTTCGCGGACCCCAACCTCGTGGCCTTCGGCCTGTATCGTGGAATCGGCTTCATGGCTCGGTCGACCCTGTTCAAGGGCTTCCTCGGCTGGTGGCTGCCACGCGTCTACTGCTTCCCGATCGAGCGCGGGAGTTCGGACCGTGCGAGCCTGAGGGCCGCGGTCGACATCCTCAAGAGTGGGCGCTCCTTGATCGTCTTCCCGGAAGGGACCCGGAGCCTGGACGGCAAGATTCAGGGTTTCAAGCGGGGTTTCGCCCTCATCGCGCGACAGGCCGATGTCCCGATCCTTCCAGCCGCCATCCACGGCGCCGGCAGGGCTCTCCCCAAGGGAGCCAGGTTGCCCAAGCCCTACAAGATCCGCGTGACCTATGGGGCCCCCGTGAGCCCAGAGGAACTCAAGGTGCTGGGCCCGGAGGGGATCCGGGAGAGGATCCAGGCCCTCATGGATGGCATGGATGAGCGCTTCGGGCCGGCCCCGATCCAGAGCCGTGTGCGTCCCCAGGGATCGTCCGGGGCCGGTTCTGTTGGGGCCAGAGAGGCCCCGGACGCCGAAAAAGACTGAGTCCCAGCGTTTCCAGACGTGTGCCAAGCCGATAGGATTCTTGCCCTTTGTTCGGCGGAACCCCCCTGGATCTGCCTTTACGCGTACCCGGTTACAAACTCAAACAGGACCCCCATTTCATGTCTTACGGTAAGAAACTGGTCAGGGAGCTAGCGCTCCAGGCCGACCAACTCGATGCACAGGTGCTCGAGTTGATGGGAGATGAGATCTCCCTGGAAGACGTCCTCCAGAATGCAGTCGGCGATTACAAGCCAGACAGCATTGTCAAAGGAAAGGTCGTCAGGATCACGGGCGAGCACGTCTTCGTAGACGTCAGCTACAAGTCCGAAGGAATGATCCACATCACGGAATTCGACAACCCCGAAGAGGTTGTTCCCGGCCTCGAGTTCGAAGTGCTGATCGAGGCGCTCGACGACGGTGAGGGCATGGTCGCTCTCTCCAAACGCAAGGCTGATCGCCTGCGTAGCTGGGAGAAGGTCATCTCGACCTACTCGGAGGGTGACGAGGTCAAGGGGATGGCGACCCGCAAGATCAAGGGTGGTCTCTTGGTCGACATCGGTGTCAACGCCTTCCTGCCCGCATCGCAGGTCAACATCCGGCGTACCGAGGACATCGGTGATTGGCTGGGTCAGGAGATTCGTGCGCGCATCATCAAGATCGATGAAGACCGCATGAACATCGTGATCTCGCGTCGCCGCTTGATCGAGGAAGAGCGCGAAGCTCTCAAGTCCTCGCTGCTGGCCGAAATCGAAGAAGGCCAGATCCGCAAGGGCATCGTCAAGAACATCGCGGACTTCGGCGCATTCGTCGATCTCGGTGGCCTGGACGGTCTGCTCCACATCACCGACATGAGCTGGGGACGGATCAATCATCCGAGCGACCTGGTCAAGATCGATGAAGAGATCGACGTCAAGGTGCTCAAGATCGACCGCGAGCGTGAGCGCGTGGCTCTCGGTCTCAAGCAGATGAGCGATGATCCTTGGGGCGAGATCGACAACAAGTATCCCGTCGGTGGCCGCATCCATGGCGAGGTCGTCAACATCATGAGCTACGGCGCCTTCGTCAAGCTCGAGGATGGCGTCGAAGGCCTGGTGCACATCAGCGAGATGAGCTGGACCCGTCGGGTCAACGATCCGCGCGAGGTCGTCAACATCGGCGACAAGGTCGAGGTGATCGTCCTGGATCTCAACAAGGAGAAGCAGGAGATCAGTCTCGGCATGAAGCAGGTGGAAACCAATCCTTGGGATCTGGTCGAGACCAACTTCCCACCGGGAACCATCATCTCCGGCAAGGTGCGCAACCTCACCAACTACGGCGCGTTCATCGAGCTGCAGGAAGGGATCGACGGTTTGCTCCACGTCTCCGACATGTCCTGGACCAAGAAGGTCACGCATCCCTCCGAGGTCGTCAAGAAGGGCGACGAGGTCAAGTGTGTGGTCCTCTCCGTGGACAAGGAGAAGAAGCGCATCGCTCTCGGTCTCAAGCAGCTCGAGGAAGATCCTTGGGCATACGACATCCCGAGTCGCTTCCACATCGGCGATACCGTCAGCGGAGAGGTCACCAAGACGACCAACTTCGGTGTCTTCGTCAAGCTGGAGGATGGTCTCGAGGGTCTGCTGCACATCTCCGAGCTGGCGGACCACAAGGTCGACAACCCCGAGGAAGTCGTCAAGGTGGGTCAGAACGTCGAGGTGCGGATCATCAAGATCGAGCCCGAGGCGCGCAAGGTCGGCCTGACGCTGATCCAGGCGCACTACGGTGCCGATGAGGGATCCCAGGCTTCGCCGGCTACTGCCGCCAGCAGCGAGTCTGCAGAGCTCTCCTACGCCGACGATGACAGCTCCCTGGCTGCCCAGCTGGCCAACATCAAGGTCACGGGCGAGGAAGCTGCTGCTGCGCCGGAGGCGGATGCCTCCGCTGCTGACGTATCGGTTGCAGCGCCCGAAGCTCCTGTGCCGGAGACGGCTCCGTCCGAAGCTGCCGCGTCCGAAGCTGCCGCGCCGGAAGCTACCGCGCCGGAGGCCGAGGCGGCACCTGCGCCAGAAGCGAGTGCTGAGCTTCCCACCGAAACCGCGCCCGAGGCTTCTAGCGAGGCTCCGAGCGAGGAGGAAAAGAAGGACGGCGAGGCCTAGGCCTCCCTCCTCTTCCACCACAAAGACCCCGTCGACCTTCCGGTTGACGGGGTCTTTGCGTATAGATAGACCTGCCCCGGGACTCTCTCAGCTCAAGCCGAACCGACGATGAACCAGCTGTCCCTTCTGCTGACCGCCCTTCTCCTGACTGCCTGCGCCGCGGTGACAGGCTCGGATTTCCTGGCTCGCAAGAGGGACGGCAATCTCACCACGAGCGAGCGCTATCACGAGAGTGTCCTGAGCCAGCTCGGCGATGCCTGGAACGAGCGGGATCTGGAGCGGATGAACTCGCTCCTGGACAAGAACCGCGCAGGGGCCGCG
>JAJRTL010000225.1 GCA_024278315.1 Planctomycetota bacterium
CCTTTCTGTCCTTGTTGGGCTGCGACTATGACAGTCGAAATGCTACATGCTGAAACCCAGACTTGCCTTGAGGCTCAGAATGTTCCAGGGAGAGGAGGATCGGCACCTTCTCCACCCATATGATCTTTGTCACCCAACCTCCGAATCAGAAAAACTTCAAACTTCTTTCGCAGCCTTGACAGGGTCTTGGCGACGTACTGTTCGGAAACATCTAGACATTGCGCGATCTCTGCGCAGTTACCACCACGAAGGAGCAGATCGACGACCTTAAGTTGACCGGGCGGCAAGGTATCGCGGAACTCATCCATGGTTGCATACGCGCATACGGCAAAGGCGCTAATGTCTTCTGGGGCACTCAGGCCGGTGAGGTCTCGATCGGCGAATCTACGGCGATGGCGTAACTCATCTGACTGGACGTTCATGAGGACCTGAAGACACCAGGATTTCTCTTTGGCGATTTTCTGGCGAGCATCCATGGCCTCGAGAAATCGGAGGATTGCTTCCTGAGCAAGATCCTCTGGGTCGATGCCCGGCCGGGCCTTAGGAACGGCGAAGCTGAGGATGTCCTTGAACATGAGCTTCAGAGCTTCATCGGCCCTTTCGCGATTAGAGGAGCCTGAGCCATCGGCGCCACCGTGATTCATCTCACTGATCCTCAGTGGTCAGGATCGGAGGGATGCCAGATGTCTCGCAGCTCTCAGTTGGCGGGGGGAATGAGGGCGTGCCAGCGCATGAGAGGCAGAGAGAGGCTAGCGCTGCGGCAAGAACACTTGGATACAACGAGTATTCCGGGTAGTCAGGATGCTGGTCCTGAAGGAGGGGGATGGGGTGGGATCTGGGATGGAATGACCGTTTGAAGCAGGATCGCGTAGCCACGGATGGAGAACCACCGACTACGTCGCCATTGCCCCAAGAAACCCCATCTTGAATAGGCACCCTTGCCCCCCCCTCAACACCACACCACCACCACCCAACACCAACACCCCAAGCTCCCAGCCCAGCCACACGCTGCGCAGCGCGCGGCGCAGCGTCGCGCGGCGCAGCGTCGCTCTGCGCAGCGTCGCTCGGCGCAGCGTCGCTCGGCGCGGCGCCACGCTTCCCCTTCCCCCCACCCCGGGCACCAGTGCCACCAGCACATCGCGAGCTGGGGGATCATCGGAACTCCTGCAGCGACTTCCCGAGTGCATCCGAGGTACGGAGCAAAGGTGTTCTGATGATCCCCCAGCCCCCCACACACAGCACACCCAACACCCAACCCACAACACCCAACCCACAACCCACAACCCACAACCCACTACCCACTACCCACTACCCACTACCCCCAACCCACAACCCACTACCCACTACCCACAACACACTACCCCCAACCCACTACCCCCACCGCGACCACAACCCACTACCACCCCCCAGAACCAAGACCCGACAACCAAGACCCCCGGGGTCTGGGCGGGTTCAACCTTGAGCGTGGGTTGTCGCAATACCCCCCATGTGATGGGAATCTCCTCAAGGTCTGAGGCGATCGATCCGACAACACCAAGACCAATCCCCCGACAGTCTGGTATGCAGCCCCCGTGGCTGCCCCCCTGGATGTTGTGGTGGTGAGTGCTTTTTCCATCTGGCATGGGAATCGCTAAAGCCACCTCGGATCCCCAGACATGTCCCCCAGTCCTGGAGTGTTGTTGTGCAAATGGACAAACTGAAGCTGTTCCTCCTGATTCCCCTCGCCGCAGGTCTGCTCGTACTGAGCAGCTTGATTCAACCCAAGGCATCCGAAGCCAACACGGGTAGTGAAACAGTGAGCCGAGGGATCGCACCCAAGCGGACCGGAACCAGCAGCGCCGAGTTCCTTCCACTGGGCATCAAGCTCTCACTGGGGCTCGTGGGGCTCCTGATCCTTGCCGGTGGCACGATCTACATGATCCGCAAGGCACAAGGCGGTCTTGAGACCGTCAAGGATCGCGAGATCCAGGTCAAGGAGAGTCGGCGCCTCTCGGGCAAGCGTCTCCTGCACGTCGTGCGTGCGGCAGATCGTCTCCTGCTGCTGGCCGAGTCCGAGCATGGACTCCATCTCCTCTCCGATCTGACTCCCAGCGAGGAGGTCCTGGCCGCACAGGACCTGGCCAAGGAACTACAGGCCGCCCGCACCCTGGCCGCCAACACGCAAGAGGACGACGACGAGGGAGCGATCCTCCGGGACATGGTCATCCCCAGACCCGAGAACAAGGGGAAGCGGCCGCAAGGCAACCCGGCGAAGGCCAAGCCCTCGCCCCACACCGTCGCCGAGTTCAAGAAGATCCTGCAGCAGCTCGGCCACGGAGCATGAAGTTCTTCCTCCACAGCCTGCTCCTGGCCTTCGTTCTCGGTACCGGAGCCCTGCAAGCACAAGCGCCCCGCGGGAGTGCCGCCAACACCACACAGACTACGGGTACGGCCCAGCCCTTGATCACCACACCAGGAGCACCCCTCCCGCTCCCCCAGGGCTCAACGCCAACGGGTGGCTTGTCCAACTCGAGCGGCAGCCTGCTCAACCTCCAGATCGGAGATCCCAAAGGTAAGCGCCTGACCTCGACCGTCGAGATCGTCATCCTCATGACGATCCTGACCCTGGCACCCGCCATCCTTCTGACACTCACTTCCTTCACGCGCATCATCATCGTCCTCTCCTTCATGAAGAGGGCCATGTCCATCCAGGAGATGCCGCCGAGCCTGGTCGTCACCGGACTCGCCTTCTTCCTGACCATCTTCATCATGAAGCCCGTGATGGTCAACCTGAACGAGACCGCACTGCAGCCCTACCAGAACGATCAGATCACAATGGAAGAGGCTGGGGATCGCGCCGCCACGATCATGGGCGACTGGCTCATGAAACAGACGCGCGTCACGGATCTCGCACTCATGTACGAGATCTCCGAGACCGAAATGCCTCCCGAGGAGGAGCTACGAGAGAAGACGCCCTTCCATCTCATCGTTCCTGCCTTCGTGATCTCCGAGATCAAGACGGCCTTCCAGATGGGCTTCGTGCTCTTCCTCCCCTTCCTGGTGATCGACATCGTCATCGCCAGCCTGCTGATCTCCATGGGCATGTTCACACTGCCACCGGTGGTGATCTCGACTCCCTTCAAGATCCTGCTCTTCGTGCTCGTCGACGGATGGAACATCGTCCTCAAGTCGGCCATCGAGAGCTACTACGCCTGACCAGGAGAACGACATGGATCCCTCCATCTTCATCGATCTCTCGCGCGAGACCTTGGTCACCGCCATGAAGATCATCGCACCGGCCCTGGCTATCGGTATGACCGTCGGCCTCACGGTCAGCTTCTTCCAGACCATCACGAGTGTGCAGGAACAGACCCTGTCCCTGGTGCCCAAGATGCTGGCCGTGGCCATCACGCTGCTGCTCATGTTGCCTTGGGTACTCCAGACCCTGATCGACTTCGCGACCCACCTCTTCACCAACCTGACCTACTACGCAGGCATGGTCGAGTGACCCTGACGACCGAACGATTCCATGGACCTCGTCCTCGTATTCCTTCCCGGCTTCATCCTGACCTTCGTCCGCATGGTGACGATGGTCTCGACAATGATGGTCTTCGGGACCACCTGGGAATCGCGCTGGGCCAGACTCGTACTGGCTCTCGGGCTCGCCTTCGTGGTCTTCATGCGCGCCCCCCACAATCCCGTCGGCGACCTTGGAATCCTGAGCTTCGGCATGATCACGGTCCGCGAAGTCGTCCTGGGCGCAGTCATGGGCTTCGCGATCCAGACGATCTTCATGACGGTCAAAGTTGCGGGAAGCGTGCTGGGTCAGGAGATGGGGTTCTCGATGTCACGGGTCATGGATCCGATGACCGGCATGTCCTCCCCGGTCATGGGTCGTTTCTTCGAGACCATCACGTATCTCTTTCTGCTCTCGGTCGATGGCCATCACCGCATCTTCGAGATCCTGGCCCGCACCTACGACTACATCCCCGTGGGCAGTCCATTCAACCTCGAGGCCATGGTGGAAGGACTCATCTTCCTGACCGGCAACGGGCTTCGGATGGCCTTCAGTCTGGCCTTTCCGATCTGGGGCATCCTCATGATCGTCAATGGCACCCTGCTCGTCATGTCGCGCATCGTGCCTCAGGTCAACCTCATGGAATTCTCCTTTGCCCTGCGCATCCTGATCTCCATCAGCCTGCTCAGCGTATTCATGACCTCTTCCGCCCCCTTCATCTTCGGAATTTTCGACATGGTCTTTGACGACACCATGCTGATGCTACGAGCCATGGCTCTCTGATCGCCTGAAGTCCCGCGATGAGTGACAGCACCGACAAATCAGACAAGACCGAAGCCCCGACCGCGAAGCGCAAGACCGACTCGCGGAAGAAGGGCAAGGTCGCCATGTCCAAGGAACTCTCCACAGCATTCCTGCTGCTCGGAGCCGTTCTCATGCTGGACGTCGCCGGCCCCCTGATCACCTCAGGCTTCGAGAGCAACATGGCGGAGGGTCTGACGCTGCGCATCCATGAGGAGCCCACAGCAGCGTGGGCCATCGCCACCATGACGGGCTTCTTCAGCCGCCTCCTCCCGCCGCTGGCGCTCTTCGCTGGCACCCTCTTCTTCGTGGCTACCACGGTCGGGCTCAGCCAGGCTGGCTTCAAGACCAGCTTCCATCCCTTGCAGCCCACCCTCAGCAAGATCAGCCCTCTCGCTGGCCTCAAGCGGATCTTCTCACCCAAGGGACTCGTGACGGCGAGCATCGCCTTCCTCAAGTTCCTGGTCCTGGGATCCACCCTCTACTTCAACATTCGCGGCGACCTCCCCTTGCTGCTCCAACTCCAATCGCTACCGCTCGTCGATGCCGTGCCGATCATCGCGCGCCTCGGGATCAAGGTCCTGTGGTGGATCGCCGTTCCGCTCCTCTTCCTGGGGATCATCGACTACATCTACCAGCGCTACGACACCTGGAAGGGTATGAAGATGAGCAAGCAGGAGATCAAGGACGAGAGCAAAAGCGTCGAGGGCGACCCCGAGTTGAAGGCCCGAATCAAGCGCGCGCAACGAGAGGTGGCCACGAGACGCATGATGGACGAAGTACCCAACGCGGATGTCGTCATCACCAACCCGACGCACTTCGCCGTCGCCCTGCGCTACGACAAGGCCAAGATGAACGCCCCCACCGTGGTCGCCAAGGGAGTCGACGAGATCGCATTCAAGATCCGTGACATCGCTCAGGAGAACGATGTGCCGATCATGGAAGACCCGCCCCTGGCGCGCGCCTTGTTCCGCTCCTGCGACATCGACCAGCAGATCCCGCCCGACTTCTACCAAGCCGTCGCGACCGTCCTTGCCCACGTGCTCAGCCTGAAACAGGGAGTCGCCTGAGATGTCCGACACGACCCTGAGCCTCGACAAGGAAGACAAGAGCATCAACAAGGCCAATGCGGTCCTGATGTTCGGCGTGATCTCGCTGATCGGCGTGCTCATCATCCCGCTGCCGACCTTCGTCCTGGATCTCCTGATCACGGCCAACATCACGGGCAGTATCCTCATCCTGATGGCCACGCTCTCGGCGCGTAAGCCCTTGGACTTCAGCGTCTTTCCCAGCGTCATCCTGTTCAGTGCGCTGCTACGCCTCTCCCTCAACGTGGCGTCCACGCGTCTGATTCTGCTGAACGGCGAGGCGGGGTCGGTCATCAAAGCCTTTGGCGACTTCGTCATCGGCGGCGAGTTCGTCGTCGGCATCGTCGTCTTCCTGATCCTGGTCATCATCCAGTTCATCGTCATCACCAAGGGCCAGAACCGCATCGCCGAGGTGACCGCGCGCTTCACCCTGGATGCCATGCCTGGCAAGCAGATGGCCATCGATGCCGACTTGAACAACGGAGTCATCTCCAACGAGGAGGCCAAGCAGCGTCGCTCCGATATCTCCCGCGAGGCCGAGTTCTTTGGTGCCATGGATGGTGCCGGCAAGTTCATCAGAGGCGATGCCATCGCGGGCCTCATCATCACGGCCATCAACATCCTGGCCGGCATGGCCATCGGCATGCTGCGCCTCGGCCTCACCTTCGACGAGGCCGCCAAGACCTTCACCGTTCTCACCGTCGGTGATGGCCTCTCGGCCCAGATCCCCTCGCTGGTGGTCGCGATCGCTTCAGGTATCTTGGTCACCAAGGCCGCGTCCAAGAACGCCATCGCACAGGAGATGGCGGATCAGATCATCGGTCAGCGCACCGTCGTGCTTACCTCGGGCATCGTCCTCGCAGCCCTCGGCCTCGTGCCGGGCCTGCCCGCCATCCCCTTCTTCCTGATTGGTGGCAGCCTCGTTTTCTACTCCGTCCGACTGGGCGAAGCGGGTTCGGAGGAGGACGTCGATAGCGAGAGTGCCGAGGACGAGGACAGCAGCGAGGAGAGTCGGATCGAGGATCTGCTCGTCGTGGATCGTCTCGGCATCGAGATCGGCTATCGACTCATCTCCATCGTCGACCCGGGTCGTCATGGCGGTCTGCTGGATCACATCGCCTCCCTGCGCCGGACTTTCGCCAGCACACTCGGCTTCGTCGTCCCGCCGATTCGCGTCAAGGACAACGTCCAACTCGAGCCCAACGGCTATCGCATCCTGCTCATGGGTCAGGAGATCGCCAAGGGCGAACTCCGGGCCGGTCAGTACCTGGCCATGGACCCGACCGGATCAGCTCCGGAGATCGAGGGCAAGGAGACGATCGAGCCCGCCTTCGGCCTGCCAGCACGTTGGATCACCGAGGGGCAGAAGGAGAAGGCAGAGATCCTCGGCTACACGGTCATCGATGCACCCTCGGTGCTGATCACGCACATGACCGAATTGCTCAAGGGAATGGCACACGAGGTCCTCTCGCGTGAGGACGTGCAGGCCTTGATCGAGAATCTCAAGAAGCAGAACCCCACGGTCGTCGAAGAGGTCGTGCCGAGCCTTCTTTCGCCGAGCCAGGTCCAGCGTGTCCTGGCCACGCTCCTCAAGGAGAAGGTCTCCGTCCGCAACCTCGCCCTCATCCTCGAGAGCCTCGGCGATATCGCACCCGAAACCAAGGATCCGCGTCAGCTCGTCGAGTCCGTGCGCCTGCGGCTCAACCGGGCCCTCGTCGAGCCCTACCAGGATGCGGCCGGCAAGCTCAACGTGGCAACCATCGACAGCGAACTCGAACGCCAGCTCCTCGCGGCCCTCACCGGTAGTGGCGATCAAGGCACGGTCAGCCAGGGCATCCTCGGCAGCTTCGTCGAGAAGTGTGCCGAGGTCCTCGCCGAGCTGGTTCGCCAGGGGCACCCCCCTGTCCTCGTCTGCCGCGCTGCCTTGCGCCCCTACCTGGCAGAGGCCGTCGTCGCTGCCATCCCGGGTAGTGCCGTCCTGTCCTACCAGGAGATCGCCTGCGTCAATGACATCGAAGTCCTCGAACAGGTCCGCCTCGAAGGAGCGCCCGCATGATTCTCCGCAAGGTCGTTGCCAAGAATACGACGGAGGCTCTTCGTAGGGTCGAGCGCGAGATGGGAGCCGACGCCCTCATCATCGAGACCCGTCACGAGAACGGACTCACGACCGTCATCGCCCGCAAGAACGAAGTCGACAAGTCAGACAAGCCCTCGTCCAAGACCTCCAGACCACGCTCCGACACAGGGAACCACCATCGCTATCCGCGAGCCTTCCAGGACTACGCGGATCGTCTCCTGGAGCACGGACTGAGCGATCGTCTCATCGACATCCTCCACCGCTCGCTGGAAGGACTCGATCCCCTCCTGATCCGGCGGGACAACCCTGCGCTCCCCGTCGTCCTCGCGCGTGTCCTCACGAGCCTCATTCCTTGTCGAAGCCCCAAGACCGAGACTATCAGCGTACTCGTCGGTCCAACCGGAGTCGGCAAGACGACCACACTCGCCAAGCTCCTCAGCAAGAGCGTGCTCGAGGACGGCCTGCGCTGTGCGGTGCTGACCCTGGACAGCTTTCGGGTGGGCGCTGCCGAGCAGCTGCGCAGCTTCGCCGAGGTCCTGGACGTTCCCTTCCGCATCGCCTTCCAACCCGGCGATCTCGAGAACCATCTCGCCGAGCTCGCCGACTGTGAAAAAATCTTCATCGACACGACCGGACGCAGCCCTCGCGATCCGGGTGCGATCGCAGACATGGCCCAGGCGCTCGCGCACATCCCTGCTACGCCACAGCTCTGCCTGCCCGCTTCGGCGCGTCGCCGGGATCTCGAACTCGCATTCGACGCCTTCTCCTGCTTCGAACCCCGGCAGCTCATCCTGACCAAGTGGGACGAGACATTCGCACCCGGTGAGGCTCTCTCCTTCGCCATCGAACGTGGCCTGCCCATGACCTGGATCACCAACGGTCAGCGCGTGCCCGAAGACATCCGTCCAGCGCGCGCGCAGGACCTCGCACAAGAAGCCATCCTCGGAGACCGTGCATGAGCGCCCATTCCCTCGATCAAGCCGCCACTCTCCGCCGTCTCGTCGCCGAGAAGCAGCGCCAACGCACACCCGTCCTGGCCATCGCCAGCGGAAAGGGTGGAGCCGGCAAGACCCTGCTCTCCGTCAACCTCGCCCTCGAACTCGCCAGCCGCGGGCGCCGAGTGTTGCTCGTGGACCTGGATCCAGGTCTCGCCAACGTCGAAGTCCACCTACGCCTGCCACAGGGTCCCAGACTCAGCGAAGTCCTGGAGGGAAGGATCCCTCTGGAGAAGGCCTACGTGGAGAGTGCCTTCGGACTCAAGCTTCTGGGTGGCGGCCACCTGTCCTCTCTCTCGGGCCAGGAACTCCAGGACGAGCTCCCCCACCTGGGCAGCGCACGATCACCGCGCCGCATCCTCGACCTCGTGCGTCGTTCGAGCGAGCGCTTCGACCTCATCCTCCTCGACGCCGGTGCCGGCCTCGGCCCATGGGTCCGCCAGACCCTGGCCGAAGCCGATCACGCCTTGCTCGTGACCCAACCTGATCCGGCATCGGTCACCGACGCCTACGCCCTGTTGAAGCTCTGCCACATCGAACATCTCTCCTGCACGACTTCGCTCTTCGTGAATCGCGCCAAGGACCGTGAAGAAGCACTCCTGACAGCCACGCGTCTCCGGACCGTCGCCCATCGCTTCCTCGATCTCCAACCCGAACTCCAGGGCTGGTTCCTCGAGGACAAGGACATCGCAGCATCCATACAACATCAGGTACCTTTCCGCCTTAGCCTCGCAGCCGAGTCCGCATCCCGCCGCTCGCTTTCCTCACTCGCCGCGACTCTCCTCGCCAAGCTCCCCTTCGCTGCTGCAGCCCCCTGATCCAAGGTCTCCCGGAGATGGAACCTGTAGATCGGGGCAGCAGTTTCGCGCACAGATCTGGACCTCAGTCCTCAGTCGCCAGTCCTCAGTCGCCAGTCCTCAGCCACCAGTCCTCAGCCACCAGTCCGCAGTCGCCTGCCTGCCGACACGATTGGCAGGATCTCGTCGAGGCTCTGGATCTCGTAGGTCGGAGTCACCGTTGGCGAAGGCGAGAGCCCAGCCGGGTTGAACCAGCAGGTGTCGATTCCGTAGCCCACCCCACCTGCGATATCCGATGACAGGCTATCCCCGACCATGAGCACCTCGGCCTTCTCTGGGTGGTCCATCGCGTCGAACACATGCGTGAAGAAGGCCGGATCTGGTTTGGCGACTGCAACCTCATCCGAGATGACGAGTCCACGGAAGTGGTGCTGGATCCCGGAGGCCGCAAAGCGGCGATGCTGCACATCGGCAATGCCGTTCGTGGCCAGTACGAGTCCAAAATCCTGGGCGAGCCCTTCGACCAGCTCACCCGCCCCCCGAAGAAGCTTCCCCACGGAGCCTAGATTGTGAAGGTAGTCCGCACTGAAGTCCGAAGCGCAATACTCGAGAGCAGCACACGCCGCCAGGTCCTCGAATCGCTTCACGCGCAACTGCTGCGAAGTGAGCCTTCCCTGTTCGAACTCAGCCCAGAGACTCCGATTGATCTCCACGAACTGGTCGCGGATCGAATCATCAAAGTAGAGGCCATACTCTCCGAAGGTACGGACCAGTGCGCTCTGCTCGGCATGTTCGAAGTCGAAGAGCGTCCCGTCGGCATCGAAGACGATCCAACGGTATCTACACATGGCGCTCCCACCGATGCGTACGTGGCATCGATCTCGCCACTCGCCTTCCCACGAGAAGGCGAGGGCAGGCACAGCCAATCACGAGCATGGGGAACATCTACACGATTCTCACAGCGGTACCGTAGGCCAGCAGCTCCGACATCGTCTGCGCGATCATGCTCGTGACAAAACGTACATTGATCACGGCATCGGCACCCTGCTTCTTGGCATCTTCGATCATGCGTGCGTAGGCCACGTCACGGGCATCGGTCATCAGTTCGGTGTACTGCCGGATCTCTCCACCTACGAGACCTTTCAAGCCCGCCAGGATGTCCTTGCCGATGTGTTTGGACCGAACGACGTTGCCGCGTGCCACGCCGAGGACTTCTTGGATCTCGTAGCCTGGGAGGTTGTCGGTAGTGGAGACGATCATGCCCTGCTCCTTGTGTGCACCCGACCCTATCAGGTAGCCCGGACGGATGCATCTGTCCCGCTCAACGGATGCGGAGATCGTAGAGGTTGGAGAAGTTGGCGGACCTGCCACCGAAAGCGAGGTTCTGGAAGGAGACGCTCGTCCCACTCGGGAGGGTACGAGGCACCTGCAGAGCCGACATGCTGCCGGTCTTGCCCCAGGGCGTGAAGAGCAGGAAGCGCGTCGCATCGATGCGGAAGAGGCCCCAGGGGACGAACAAGATGCCTTTCTTGGCGGGCCCCGTGCCAATGGCCATGATCGTCGGCAGTTTGGGCTGCTGGCTCGCGATCGTCACGACGAGCCTGGCCCCTGGCTTGGGGAGACCAGCGATCTCGATGTGCGTGGCACTCAGCTCGACTGGTCCGATGTCCACGCCGAGACGACCATCCAGATTGCCATCCAGGATGCGACCATTGCCTTCGAGGTCGATGGCAGGGAGTGCCGACAGGCTCTGACCCGCATCCACGAGCGGCGAGCGATTCGCGAAGAGCGGCGGGATGCTCGAGCTCGTGACCTTCAGCATGGGATCGGCCACGATATTGTTCTTGGCCATCGGCAGCTTGTTGATCCCGGCCTGAGACCGGAACTCCTTGCCCTGGTAGTGCATGTTCGAAGCCCGGTTCTTGCTGAACAGGCAGTTCTCGATGCGGCCCTTGGAGGCCTTGTCGATGTGGCAGATCCCCCGCCCGGTGTTGCCTACGAAATAGCTGTTCTGGATCACGACCGTGGAAGCCTGATGGAAGTGCAGACCGTTGTCTGCATTCAGATGAACGCCGATGTTGCGAAACGTTGCCTTGGACTTGCAGATGTCGATCGCGTGGATCCCGCCCGGACCGAGGACACCGTTGCCGAGGAAGTAGCAGTTCTCGATCAACGGGTTGGATGGAACCCCCTTGCCATTGTCTACCGCGTAGAGAGCCGTGCCACGTCCGGTCGTATGGTTGCCGCGAAAGATACAGTCACGCACGATGGGAGCAGTTCCTACGCAGAGCAAACCTCCACCGCCACCTTTCCCCGCCTTGCCGTTGAGGATCTGCAAGGACTCGAGCAGCGCACCGGTTCCGGCCGTCAGGACGCGCACCTTGCCACCACCGTTCAGCATCGTTCCGCTGGCACCAGGGAGTCGATGACTCGGCCGGGTATCGCCGGATCGGAAGTTGCCCCGGACACGCACGCCGGCTCCCACCGCAAATCCACCCGAGTAGGTCCCCCGGGCCACCCAGATCTCCTGTCCGGACCGCACGACCTTGAGCGCCCCCTGGAGGGTCTTGAAGGCCTGCCCCCAGGTCTTGCCCGTGCCGGACCTGGCAACCGCCGCATCCACATAGTAGTCCTGTGCCTCCAGCGGAGCCGAAGAAGCGAGGAGGGCGAAAAGAGAACAGAAAGTCAGACTCATCGGCAGAGGGGAAGACATAGGGCTGGCATCCTCTAGAGAGATTGAGAAAACAGTGAAAGAAAGAGGATCGCGGTGGAAGGACTACGATCCAATGCCACAGTCTAACCCGGATGTTTCATGAGATCGTCGCAACTTCAGGCGCAAGTGTCGGCTCCATGCGCCATTCAGACGAGCGGACGAAGATGTTTGGTACTTATGGGGTTACACAAACTGGCGAAGGAGGTGACGAGGGCGATCCAGAACAGAAACCTGTATCTGCGCGACCCTTACCCGCCTGGCCGGGCTTAGAAACCTTGACAGGCTGGACAGGAACCAACGGAACGAAGCCCATGGGGCCCCCGGGCGCAATCTTGAGTTTGAGGACGGACAACTTCCTTGTAGCATCCTCCACACACAATCATTGAATCCGATAGCCTCAACCTGTGACCCATTCAAGGAGATAGTACGTTCTATTTCTCTGAACGCAGGAGGGCTGCGAATCGAAAGACCATCCAAGGAAGATCGAATGAAGTCCAGAATGCCAGGTTCAGCCTTGTTAAGCTCAGCAGTAGTAGCGTCGGCAGCCCTGCTGACAAGCTGTGTTTCCAATACAGATACATCTGCATCAGAAGCCCAGAAGGCCTACTACGCTCCGGCGTGGGATGCTCAGGCGCCCCATGTGGATGCATTCAACTATGTCAGGGCGGAGACGGATTTGCAGATGAAGGGGTATGGAGCAAGAGGCTTCGGCAAATTCGCTCACTCGAGGAAGGGCTATGATGTCGACCATCAGATCACCTTGAGCGGGAACAGAGACACCATCTACTCGTTTGGAGTGTTCGACCTTTCAAGATCGGACTTGACCATTCATCTGCCGGACTCGAGTGGCAAATACATGACGCTCATGCCGATCTCCCAAGACCATGACGTCTACAGAGGACTGAATGCCCCGGGAACATACACGTTCAGGCAATCAGAGATTGGAACGCGGTATATGGTGTTTGTGATCCGGATTCTATGCGATCCGAACGATCCCAGCGACATGGACCGCGCCCACAAACTTCAAGACGCTGTCAGGGTCGAACAGACGGACATTGGCGACATGTCCGGCCTGGAGAAATGGAATGAGAAAGAGATGCTGGCCATGCGCAAAGCATACAATGCCCTGGGAAGTTCACTTTCAAGCAGCAAGACCTTCTTCGGTGTGAAGGGCGAACGTTCCTATCTTCAAGCAGCCATGGGAGTAGCCGTAGGCTGGGGAGGAATGCAGGAAAAGGATGCGCTCTACCTGCCTGCACAAGTCGCAAACAACGACGGAAGAACGGCCTATACGATCACCGTACCGAAAGATGTGCCGGTTGATGGCTTTTGGTCGGTCACGATCTACAACCAAGAACGATACATGGTGAAGAACAAATACAATTCCTATTCTCTCAACAGCATTACTGCCCAGAAAGAGAAGGATGGAACCGCAATACTCCACCTTGGTGGAGACCCCAAGGCCAAGAACTACCTGTACATCCCGAAAGATTGGCTCTACATCGTCCGGTTCTACCAACCCCATCAAGAGATTCTGGACGGGAAATGGACCTTCCCCGAAGCAGTAGAGGCCAAGTAACCTTGGCATTGCATCGGATCATTCCGCACCGAAGCCCCTCGCTGAGGGCTTCAACAACTGAGGGCTTCGAATGGGGTGTTGATCTGGAATCGGACGATCGTGTCAGCCTCCGGCCGCAACAGTGTTGGGCGACGCAAGAGATTCGTTGAGGGAGCGAGTCTGCGCATCGTTGACGATGAATGACGTGATCAGTTGCGCTGAAGCACAGGAAATGCGATCGTTTCGATGCCGACAGCACTCAGCGGACAGGGCCTCTGGAGGACTCTCATTCCTGTGGGATTCCGAGCTTCTTCCGTAAAGAGCACTCTCCTACTTGGAGGTTCCACTTGACCTGATGCCTTTCAACCGTGCCTCGGACTTGCGCCAATCCACTCGGATCAAGTCGTCTTCCGTGCGGAGCTTCCGACCCTTGGAGAAGGCGTAGCGGCTCCCCCACACGGCCTGACTGACCTTGAAGCGAGCCCGATCCGTATCATTGGGTTTTCCGGTCAAGGAATCCTTGCTCGCACGATGTCTCTCGAAGAGTTCCATCTCCTTGAGCATTGCAACCTTGTCCTCGAGGGACAAGGTCCTGTTCAGTGACTGGATGAGCCTTTCCATGACCTGTTGGTCATTGCTGCAGCCCTTGGGCCAATGCGGATCCCGGGTAGTCGGACGTGTCGGGAATGTGGCGACAAGACGGAAGTAGGTAGCCAGCAATGTGTTCTTGACCTGGAATGCCGAGTCGATGGCCGCTTGTGGAGCGCTGATCGCGGGCTGTCCGATCCAGGGGGGTGTCATGTGGTGCGCAAGGTAGAAGTCGAAGAGCAGACTGTTGGAGGATTGCCCCTGCGTGTATTTGCGATAATCATCGTTGGCGCCAGCACTCACTTCCCAGCTGCGTTCGAAGTATCCAGGCCGGTGGCCAATCTCATCGATCATCGAGTGACGAGTCTCTTCAATGAACAGCTTCTTCTTCTCTTTGTGCCAGAAGTATTCCAGGGTTCGCCAGTCCATGGGCCAATCCGTCGTGGAACCAAGATTGAGCTCGAGTTCGCTCTGCTCCCCTCCCAGATCGTGATAGATGAACTTGCCATTGTGGGTGTGTGCCGAAACAAAGATCGGGACGCTCTCGTGACTCCAGAGCCAACCCAGGCTCGATTTCGTCCGCGGTGCCATGACGCCAAAGGGGTGGTGGCACATCAGGGTCCAGCTATTCTTGGCACTGCCTCCTTCGCTTTCCATCCACCGCCGGATGAGTCGCATCTGATTGGGTAACATCTCGCCTGAAGATCCACAGTTGAGCTGGACTGGAAAACACTCCCATGCATTGGGAATCAGCGTGGGCTCCCTCTGGAACTGGGAGGAGTCCATGAGCATGGCACGGATCCTCTTGGAACCCTTCTGCGAGGGATCGTCGAGGTTGGCAGCGTGGAGGATGAAGGAGCGCCATGGAGCCTCGCTGTCGATGTTCCATGCGATGGCGTCGAGAAGCCCTGAAGAGGAGGCCGGATTGTGCCATTCGAACGTCAGGGGAATGTCCTTGCCCAGCACGGCAGGGTCTTCCATTCGACGGGCCTCGAGACCCAGCGCCTTGGACAGAGCGATGCAGCCAGGGTCGTCCTGACTCAAGATCGCTGCTACGTACAGGCGGATGAACTCGTCCTTGGGCAACCTACGCGTCGAGCCATAGCATGCGCGATCCCAGAGATCTACATCTTGGGGGTTGTACGTGCCAAAATAGAAGAAATCGTGGTTGCCTGGCGCCATGAGCCAAGGCTTCTTGGCGGTCTTCATGACCTCCAAGAAGTCCCGGAACTCACCTTCGCAAGCGAGATCGAGTGCATCTCCCAGATGAAGGACGGCCTCGCTACCTTTGGCTCCCTGGGTCAGGATCCACTCCAGCACATCAGCCGAGAACAGATCCAATTGTGGTGGGCGAATCGCTGTATTGATGGCAGCGACCGCCGTCGGATTGCGTTCTGGAAGAGCCTTGGAGTAGAGGTTGTGAAGCTGGCAGTCTGCCACGAGGAGGACCTTCTTGCTGCTCTTCCAACCTTCGCTCTCCTCGGGCTGGAACTCTTCCCAGGCGGGGCTATATCGGGGAACGCTATCCTTCGTGATACAGGCGCACAGCAGGACGATCGGGAGGAGCGAGGCCAGGGGGCGAAGTTGTTTCATCTCGATGATCCTCTAGAGACGGTTGTCGTCGGCGGCAAGGTCAATGGTCAAGAATCCGAGCAGGAAGTCGACGGCTTCACCTGGGCTGAAGCCCATGTCGAGGTACCCCAAGATCGCCAGATCCAATTCGATATCGAAGGCGTGGATCTGCGCATAGCGCACGTTCTTCACGGCGTAGGGACTCCAGATCCAATGGTAGTCATCGTAATCCTCACCTTCTTTGGGGACCAGCCACGCGTAGTTCTCCGGAGTAGCGTCGACCCAGGAGAGGAGCGCGGGGAGCACTGCAACATTCCTGCTCCCATACGCATAGCTCCCCTGCCCGATATCCATGTTGACCACACTTGTGTTGACGATGATCTCACTCTGATCACCTACCAGCCTTCCATCTCCGAGGTCCACGAAGTAGGGGCGCCCATACCGCAAGCCGAGGGCCATCGCATTGGGCTTGAGTCCAAAGTAGATCCCGGTATCCAGAAGGCCCAGGGCTTCGCCGCGGATGCCTCCGACGGTTCCGACTCCTATCGCAACCCGAAAGGGATCAATGGCATCCAGTGCGCGATCTGCCAGGTAGTTGCACGAGCCCAGGAGCGGGAGGAGTGAAAGTGCGAGGAGCTTCTCGATCATGGGAGATGTCTTGCAAGTGGTCGATCAAGCCGCCAAGGATGCCACAATGGTGCATCACTTGCATCCGATGAGGCAACGAATGTTCGGGCAGGCAGGCATCTCGGCGCAAATTGACCCGTCACAGGTTTCAGGCAGCGACCAGCTCTCCGGGATTTGGCGTCCGGAGAGAGGCTGCCCCCAGTTTCTATCCTATCGAACAACCCTCGGGTTGCTCGACGTCACCTCGCCTCCCGCTGGCGAACAGAGGAACCGACTCCCCAAGAAACCCGAGCACCTGCTGGCGATCTGGGACCGGAATGGAGCCCGAGGTGCTACGCGAGAGCCGCAGCGATCCTACCTGACGTAGAGCTGGACAAGGGTCAGGTACTCGCTTGGATCCGAGGTATCCTCTGCCCCCCGGATCACGGTCAGCCTGCCCCATCCCGTGGAATCGAGCCCGCTTTCACGGGCGAACTGCTCCAAGGCACGGTAGGCAGCCCCCAAGTTCGTCCGCTTACCCTTGTGAGTTGCCCGGATGACCTTGGACGCCGGCATCGACATCTGCCCGACCAAGTCCGAGGGCTCGATGAGGGTCTCGACCTGTTGACAAATCCGCATGTCATTCTTGGGCTCCCCATCCTCCAACTGGAATTGGATGAAGGGTTCTCCCTCCATGATGCCCTTGTGTTGCATGCAATAACCGCTCAGCAGTGCAAGCTGCTGCACCCACGGAAGCTTGTCACCTTCCTTGAAACTCTCTATCTCATTCTTCGGGTCTGCGGTGACCCACATGACGTCCTTTGCCTGCTGGGCCTCGACCGACATGCGATAGCCCTGGCTGATCCGCGTAAAGTAGTCGGAAGCATCTCGCCCCAGGCCAGGACCTTGGGAGGTGCAACCAGCGAGCCAGAAAGAGAGGCCACAGAGAAGAAGAATCACTCGATGCTTGTTCATGATCGGATTCCGAGGAGGACTTGCTCCGAGAGTCTACCCTGATCTCCACCGTTGTTCACAGGGTAGACTCTCTCTCTTCGGTAGACGGAGGCAAGGCCAAGTCGAAGGTCATTCGCTCCCCAACGGTAACCAGCCTTCCTCCTGAGGGATGCGGCCTGGCACCGATTGTCCATGAAGGGTTTAGCCCGAACCATTCATGACCTCGGCGCGTCTGACGGCGTCTTTCGGTCCAGGACCGCGAATCTATCGGTTCGCTCGGCATTGCTTCGATTCGACGACCCTCTTGGGTCGCCTCATATCTCGCGCAGCCGTCCTGAACTCGAAATGCGCTCGTCAGACCGCAAGAACGAGCTCGGCTGCGCCAATCTCGCATTTGCTCGCAACGATCTCATGAATAGTCCGGGTTAGCCCGCGCGCCCAGTTGCGAGCCTATTCCCTTGGACCGGACACTTCGTGGACCAAACCATCTGCCTGTGCAATTCTCCCAGAACAGGCATGGCGCCCAGAACAGGGATGGCTCTCAGAACAGGAATTGCACCTGAAAGCGCATGGACCAGTCTCCGGCGAGTGTAGGCTTCGCGACGTTGTAGAAGGCCTGCAGATTGATGTTGACCGGCTGCCCGCCGATCTTGAGCACCTTGCCGCCGCCTCCTC